>NZ_JAQYWW010000497.1:0-91117 GCF_036322525.1 Streptomyces sp. BE20
GACGTCGCGCGGGTGGCGGACGCCGCCGTCGGCCCAGACGTGCTTGCCGAGCCGGCGCGCCTCGGCGGCGCACTCCAGGACGGCGGAGAACTGCGGACGGCCCACGCCGGTCATCATCCGGGTGGTGCACATCGCGCCCGGCCCGACCCCGACCTTCAGGATGTCGGCGCCCGCCTCGACGAGGTCGCGGACACCGACCGCCGAGACGACGTTGCCGGCCACGATCGGGACCTGCGGGTCCAGGCCGCGGACGGCCCGCAGCGCGCTGATCATCGACTCCTGGTGGCCGTGTGCGGTGTCGACGACCAGGGTGTCGGCGCCGGCCTCCAGGAGGGCCTTGGCCTTGCCCGCGACATCGCCGTTGATGCCGACGGTGGCGGCGACCCGCAGGTTGCCGGCGGCGTCGACGGCCGGGGTGTAGAGGGTGGCGCGCAGCGCGTTCTTGCGGGTCAGGATGCCGACCAGGCGGCCCTCGGCGTCGACGACGGGGGCGAGCCTGCGGTGGGCCTCGCTGAGCCTGTCGAAGGCGGCACGCGGGTCGATGCCCTCGTCCAGGAGGAGCAGCTCGCGGGACATCACGTCGACGAGCGAGGTGAAGCGGTCGACGCCCTGGCAGTCGGAGTCGGTGACGACGCCGACCGGCCGGCCGTCCTCGACGACCACGAGCGCGCCGTGGGCGCGCTTGGGCAGCAGCGAGAGGGCCTCGGCGACGGTGGCGCCGGGGCCGAGCGTGAGGGCGGTGTCGTGCACCAGGTGGCGGCGCTTGACCCAGCCGATGACGTCGGCGATCACCTCGGTCGGGATGTCCTGCGGGATGGCGACCAGGCCGCCGCGGCGGGCGACGGTCTCGGCCATCCGGCGGCCGGCGATGGCGGTCATGTTGGCGACCACCAGCGGGACGGTCGTGCCGGTGCCGTCGTTCGAGGAGAGGTCGACACCCTGTCGGGAGCCCACTGCGGAGCGGCTGGGGACCATGAAGACGTCGTCGTACGTCAGGTCGTACGACGGCGTGAGGTCGTTCAGGAAGCGCATGAAACGGGGCTCTCTGGCTGGGAGAAATGACACCTCGGGTGCGGGTGCGGCACAGCCGCAGGGCGCACTCGGGCGCCCCTGCACCCAACGTTCGATTCTCCGGCACCCCGCGGTCAAAAGCCAGTTCGACCCCGTTTGCTGGTGCACCGCACAAGCCGTGATCACTGAACGGGGACCCCGCTTGGAGGTTCCTCCAAGGTTCCCGGGTTTCGCCCCGGCCGGGGCCGCTCCCGTAGCATTCACGCGGTAACGGCGGTGGCGAACAGCAACGGCGAACTGCAACCAGGGAAGCGGCAACAGGCATGACGGCGGGCGTGGGCATCGAGCAGGACAACGGCACCGGGACCGCCGAGGAGATCGACTACGGCCCCGGCCTCGACCCGGAGCGGCTGAAGCTCTGCCTGGACGTCATCGCCGAACTGGACCGGATGCACGTCGACCACCCGGACGCGATCACCGTCCGCCAGGCCGTCGGCGGCATATTCCGCACGCTCAAGCAGCGCCGCCGGCAGGAGACCCGGGCCCGGAAGACCGCCAACGACCGCGAGGTCACCGCGAAGACCGCGACCGGCGCACCGACCCGGATCGACGACGAGACCGCCGGCGCCTTCGGCCTGACCACCGTCACCACCAACGAGATCGCCGGCATCCTGGAGCGCCCCCGCTCCTGCTACATCTGCAAGCAGCGGTACACCGAGGTCGACGCGTTCTACCACAACCTCTGCCAGGACTGCGCCGTCAAGAACCGGTCCCGCCGCGACGCCCGCGCCGACCTCACCGGCAAGCGCGCGCTGCTCACCGGCGGCCGGGCCAAGATCGGGATGTACATCGCGCTGATGCTGCTGCGCGACGGCGCGCACACCACGATCACCACGCGCTTCCCGAACGACGCCATCCGCCGGTTCACGGCGATGCCGGACAGCGCCGACTGGCTGCACCGGCTCAAGGTCGTCGGCATCGACCTGCGCGACCCGGCCCAGGTCATGGCGCTGGCCGACGAGGTCGCCGCCGACGGCCCGCTCGACATCCTGATCAACAACGCCGCGCAGACGGTCCGCCGCCCGCCGGAGTCCTACCGCGAGCTGCTCGCCGCCGAGTCGGCTCCGCTGCCGGCCGGCATGCTGCCGCAGTCCACCACGATCGGCCGCTTCGGCAGCGGCAGCGTCGACCTGCCGGCCCTGCCGCACCAGGCCGGCGGCGGGGGCGAGCGGATCTCCGCCGAGGACGTCACCTCGCTCGCCCTGCTCACCGGTTCGGCGACGCCCGAGCGGATCCGGGCGGGCACGGCGATCGACGCCGGCGGCCTGGTCCCCGACCTCGCGGACACCAACAGCTGGGTGCAGACCGTCAGCGAGGTCGGCCCGGTCGAGCTGCTGGAGGTGCAGCTCTGCAACTCCACCGCGCCGTTCATCCTGATCAGCCGGCTCCGCCCGGCGATGGCCGCCTCGCCGTCCCGGCGCAAGTACGTGGTCAACGTCTCCGCGATGGAGGGCGTGTTCCAGCGCGGCTACAAGGGCGCCGGCCACCCGCACACCAACATGGCCAAGGCCGCGCTGAACATGCTCACCCGCACCAGCGCGCAGGAGATGTTCCAGAACGACGGCATCCTGATGACCGCCGTCGACACCGGCTGGATCACCGACGAGCGCCCGCACCCGGACAAGATGCGGCTCGCCGAGGAGGGCTTCCACGCCCCGCTCGACCTGGTCGACGGCGCGGCCCGGGTCTACGACCCGATCGTGCGCGGCGAGCAGGGCGAGGACCTGTACGGCGTCTTCCTGAAGGACTTCGACCGCTCCGCCTGGTGACGCCCGCGGGCCCACCCTCCGGCAGCACCCACGGGGAGGAACAGCAGTTGACGACCGCACCGATGCTCGGGGCCGGGGTGATCGTGCCCACCGGGGACGGCCGGGTGCTGCTCGGCCGGCGGACCACCGCCGGCGAGCCGCCCACCTGGAGCCTGCCCGGCGGCAAGGTCGACGGCGGCGAGTCCTTCGAGCAGACCGCGGCGCGCGAACTCGCCGAGGAGACCGGGATCGTGCTGCCCGCCGAGGAGATGCGGGTGCTCGCCGTCCTGCTCGACCACGAGCTGGGCCGCCCCCGGGTGACCGCGGCCGTGCTCGCCCCGCCGAGCCTGGCCGACGCCGTGGTCACCGAGCCGCACGCCTGCGGCGGCTGGGAGCGGTTCCCGCTGGACGCGCTGCCTGGCCCGATGTTCTACCCGTCCGCGCTGGTCCTCGGCAGCTGGCGCCCGGAGCTGGGCGACGTCCGGCGGGCCGGGACGCACGCGTACCCCGTCCCCGGCCGGTGACCTGACACGGGGACGGGGTACGGGCGCGAAGGGCCCGGGTGCGGGCGCCGCGGTCCGGGGCGGTCAGCCGTTGCGGGCCGCCTCCGGGCCGGTGATCCGCTTCAGCAGGGGCAGCGTCGAGGCGATGATCCCGAGCGAGGCCGCGAGCCCCAGCACGACGAGGACGAAGTACACCGCTCCCGGGGAGACCAGGTCGTACCCCATCTGCGACTTGAGGAACATCGCCGCCGCGCCGAAGCCCGTCCCCGTGGAGACCGCGGCGACCACCAGCAGCGGCAGCGCGCTCTCCAGACCGACCACCCGCTGCAACAGCCCCAGCGGCGCACCGGTGAGCCGGAGCATCGCGAACGGCCGGCGCCGGTCGGAGAGCCCCGCCACCACGCTGACCGCCAGGCTGCACCCGGCGATCGGCAGGGTGGTGAGCAGCACCACGTCCGCGAGCTGGCGCCAGCCGGCCAGTTGCTGCTGCTGGCTGGAGCCCCAGTCGTCGACCATCCGCGCGACCTGGTCCGGGAAGGCCCGGGACAGCAGGGTGCGGACCTGCTCCATGGCCGCCTTCGAGCCGTCGGTCGTCACGTAGAGCGCGTTGACGGG
This sequence comes from Streptomyces sp. BE20, assembly GCF_036322525.1. Taxonomy (NCBI): domain Bacteria; kingdom Bacillati; phylum Actinomycetota; class Actinomycetes; order Kitasatosporales; family Streptomycetaceae; genus Streptomyces; species Streptomyces sp. BE20. The sequence continues at coordinate 3,938 of NZ_JAQYWW010000497.1, forward strand.
CAGTTTCGCGACCTCCTCCACGGAGAGCGGCACGGTCGGCCACTGCGTCCCCGTCCGGGACCGCAGGTCGAGGAGGCCGTGGTGCGGGACGGCGGCCACACCCGCGCCGGCCGCGCAGTGGCCCACCACCGGGGTGGTGGCGAGTTCCGAACAGAGGGTCAGGACGGGCTCCCAGCCGCGCGGGTCCTCCGGGTCCCGGCCCACGCCGTCGGGGTTGGCGTGCGCCACGACGAGCCCCTTGAAGCCCGGGACGGCGCGCAGTCCGGCCAGCACCCGGTCCGGGACGGCGGCGGTCATCGGCGGCCCGTCGTCCATCACGCCGTGCTCCACCGCGACCCGGGTCCCCGGGTCCCCGCTGAGCACACCGCGGTTGGCGTCGATGGTGCCGATGATGGCGACGGTCGCCGTGGTCACGAAGAGGGCCAGCACCAGGCCGGCGACCGAGCGGAACCCGGCCCTCGGATCGTCCGCGAGCCGCCGCACGGCGATCAGGGTGGCCGGGCGGCTCGTCCGGACGGCGACCAGCCGGGCGGCGGCCATGGTCAGCCAGGGTCCGGCGACCACCAGTCCGAGCATGATCACCAGGAAGCCGGTCAGGTAGGCGGCGGTCTGCCCGTCGGTCGACTGCGGGCGGCGGCCGACGAACCAGCCGAGTTCGGCGAGTCCCGCGACCAGCGGCACGACCCGCCAGGCCGTCGGCGGCTTCGGGGTGACGCGGCGGGAGACGCCGAGCGGGGAGACGGTGACCCGGCGCAGCGCCAGCCGGGCGGCGGCCGCCGCGACCAGTGGGACGCCCAGCAGGACGGCCATCACCTGGACGGGCGTGAGCAGGAGGTCGTCGAGGAAGAAGCGCCGACCGGTGAACGGGACGGTCGCCACCAGCGGGCGCAGCAGCAGGTAGGCGGCGAAGCCGAGCACCGTTCCGGCGGCCGCGGCGACGGCGGACTCGACGGTCGAGATCACGGTGATCTGGCGCGGGGTCGCGCCGACCAGGCGCATCGCGGCGTAGCGCTGCTCCCGGGTCGCCGCGGAGAGCCGGGTCGCGGTGCCGATGAAGACCAGCACGGGGAAGAGCAGCGCCCCCGCGACGACGGAGAGGATGAGCGTCATGGCGTCGCCGCGCACGCCCGCGCCCGGGCATTCGTTGCCGTCGCAGCCGGCCGGCAGGGCGGTGGCGACGGTGGTGAACTGCCGGGCGCCCGGCCGGGCGGCGAGCTCCTCCGGGCTCCGGCCGACCAGGACGAGCAGCGAGTCCGGGGACGGCAGGGCCGCGGCGCCGATCTCCCCGGCGAGCCGGCCCGGGAAGCGGTCGCCCAGCTGCACGGCCGGGGTCTCGCGGATCCGCTTCGCCAGGGCCGGCGAGGCGTAGTACTCGCCGGCCTTCGGGAGCGCCGGAACCCCCGGCGGGACGGGCGAGGTCGGGCCGGTGGCGGCGACCTCGACGTGGAGGAGTTCCTCGCCGTCGTAGTACTCGGCGCTGTGGCGCCACCGGAGCGGGTCGACGGGCGCCGTCTCGTTCCGGCTCGCGGCCGCGGAGTTGAGCCAGAGCGCGCGGTCGTTGGACCTCTCGACGGCGTTGATGCTCGCCAGCGTCGAGAGGAGCAGTCCGACGCCGATCGCCACCGCGGCGGTGATCGTCAGCAGTCGGACGGCGGCGGCACGGCCGCCGCCGACGGCGAGCCGGAGGGCGAAGGCGATCACGAGGCGGCCCGCCCTGCGGCGACGCCCGGCGCCGGGCCGGAGGAGAGGGTCCTGGCCCGGCCGTCGCGGACGACCACCTCGCGGTCGGCGTAGGCGGCGACCCGGGCCTCATGGGTGACCAGGACCACGGTGGTGCCCTGCGAGCGGGCGGCGTCGACCATCAACTCCATCACCTGCTCACCGGTGAGCGAGTCCAGCGCGCCGGTCGGCTCGTCGGCGAAGAGCACCTGCGGACGGGTCACCAGGCCGCGGGCGAGGGCCACCCGCTGGGCCTGACCACCCGACAGCTCGCCGGACCGGCGGCGCTCCATGCCGTCCAGGCCGAGCCGGGCGAACCACGGACGGGCCTCCGCGAGCGCGGCGGCCCGGCGGACGCCGTTGAGCAGCAGCGGCAGGGCGACGTTCTCCTCGGCGGTCAGTTCGGGGACGAGCTGGCCGAACTGGAAGACGAAGCCGAAGCGGTCCCGCCGTAAGGCGCTGCGCCGGGCCTCGTTCATGGTGTCCATGCGCTGCCCGTCGAAGTGCACCTCGCCCGCGTCGGGCACCAGGATGCCGGCCAGGCAGTGCAGCAGGGTGGACTTGCCGGAGCCGCTCGGGCCCATCACGGCCAGCACCTCGCCGGCCTCGACCGACAGGTCGGCGCCGCGCAGGGCGGGGGTCTCGCCGAAGGCCAGCTCGACGGAACGGGCTTCGATCAGCGGGCTCATGCGCGTACCTCCGCGGCGAGGGCGCCCAGGCGGGCGGTGGTCAGGTCGATCCACCGGAGGTCCGCCTCCAGGTGGAAGAGGCCGTGGTCGGCGAGCAGGCCGTCGATCAGCGGGCCGGTCCGGCGCAGTTCGGTCAGTTCGCGCATCCGGCGCAGGTGGGCGGCGCGCTGGGTGTCGAGGTACTCCTCGGCGTCGCGGCCGAGCATCAGGGCGAGGACGACCTTGGTGAACAGCACCGACTGCAGGGTGGGTTCGGGGGCGACCGGCTCGGTGAGCCAGTGCTCGAACTCGGTCACCCCCGCGTCGGTGATGACGTAGCGCTTGCGCTCGGGGCCGTCGCCGGGCTCGGCCTCGCCGGCCACGACCTTGCCGTCCCGCGCCAACCGGCCGAGCGTGGCATAGACCTGACCGTACGGCAGGGGCTTGCCGCGCCCGAAGAAGGCGTCGTAGTCGCGCTTGAGGTCGTAGCCGTGGCTCGGTTCCCGCTCCAGCAGCCCGAGAAGGGTCAAAGGAACACTCATGGGGTGACCATACACCCGACGTATACTCTGAGTGTATAGCTGGGGAGAATACGGCGCCGAGCTGGGAGAACGCCTCACGAGGCGGAGGTTCCGGTGGCAGGTCGGCTTCGACGGCAGACGTGAGCGGAGGGCGGCCCCACACCGCCCTCCGCTCCGCACGGCGGCCCGGCGAGCCCCCACAGCGGGCCGGACCTCCGCGTCCCGGCACGACGAGGACGCGGTCACCGACAGCCTGCCCCCTCGCCCCCGCCCCGGCCGAGGGCCGAACGTCCCGGTCCTGCACGCTCTCCCGGCCGACGCCGGGGCCGACACCGGGCCGGGGCTCCGGTCCCGCGGCCCGGGGCGGCGTTCGGGGCGGCGTTCGGGGCGGCGTTCAGGACGGCGCCCGGGGCGGCCTGACGGAGGCCCAGAACCGATCGGGGACGGCGGACCGTCCTCCCGGGGAGAAACGGGGGACGGCTCCCGCCCCCACCGGGCCGGAACCGGGGGGACGGGGGTGGCGCGGATGGCACCGGAGGGCCGGGACGGAACCGGACGGCACGGCGAGGGCGTTCCGCCGGTCAAGGCGGGCGCGGACGGGGAGCGCGAGAAGCAGGCGGACGGGGTGGACGGGGTGGACCGGGTGGACCGGGTGGACGGGGTGGACGGGGTGGGCCGGGTGGCCCTCGCGCTCCTCGGGGGCCTGCTCGTCGCCGGCAACCTGCTGACGGCCTGGCTCCTGCTGAAGTCCTTCCTCGTCCGGCCGCCCGACGGGCACTGGGACCAGGAGAGCGTCACGGCCGCCGGGGTTCCCGCGATGTGCGCCCACATCGGCTCCTGGCTCACCGACTGGGGCACCGCGCACCTCGTCCGGTGGGGTCTGCTGCGCCCGTGGTGGTACGCGGTGCCGATCGCCGTCGGGGTGGTCTCGCTGGTACGGATGCTGATGCTCACGGGGAGGTGACCCGACCACCCCGGGGCCGGGGCGGGCGGGGAGCGGAGGCAGCGGCCGAGGGACACCCGCGGGCGACGGACGAGCGGGCAGGTCCCCGGGCCGGGTGGGGCCGCACGGCTCTTGTGCACGGGGGCCGGAGCTGGAAAATGGTTCCGACGGGGGCCGAACAGCGCCAACAGCCGTGAGGAGCACGCATCGTGTCCACCACACCCCGCCCGGCCCGGCCCGTGTCGCCGCCGCGGCGGGTGGGCCGTCAGCTGCGTCGGGCCCTCGGCCGCTCGGCGGACCCCCGCGAACCGCTCATCCGCCCCGTCGACCGGGCCCGCAGCCGGGCCTGGCTCGCCGCCACGCTCGCCCTCGCCCTCGGAGTGGCCGGTGTCGTCGCCGCCGCCCTGGTCGGCTACCGCACCGCCGCAGGCACCGCCCAGACCGAACGCGGCCGGCTGCACCGGGTCGAGGCCGCGGTGCTCGGCAAGGCCGTGCCGGAGCCGCCGGCGGACAGCCGATGGGCCGGCGGCTACGAGAACCGGGTGGAGGTCTCGACCGCCTGGGCGGCTCCGGACGGCCGCCTGCACACCGGCACCGTCGAACTGCCGCGCACCACCCTGACCAGGCCCACCGTTACCCTCTGGGTGGACGACGCCGGCGAGCCCGCCAGGGCACCGGACACCCGGATCGGCCTCACCGTCGCCGCCGTCTGCACCGGCCTGGCCGGCTCCACCACCCTGGCCACGCTGATCGGTGTCGCGCTCGCCCTGCGACTGCGCGCGCTCGCCCGGCGGGCCGACCGCGACTGGCAGCGGTCCTGGGCCCGTTGGGAACCCCGTTGGAGCGGCCGGGCCAACCAGCCGCAGGAGGACTGAGGAGCACCGTGTTCGTCACCGACCGTCTGACCGCCCGGCTCTGGACCGGCGCCGACACCGACCGCGCGTTCGACCTGTACTCCCGCTGGGAGGTCGCGCGCTGGCTCGGCGCCACCCCGCGGGCGCTGGAGTCCCCCGACGAGGCGCCCGCGCTGATCGACCGGCTGCGGGCCCGCTCCACCGACCCCCGCTACGGCGCGTGGGCCCTGGAGCGGCGGGACACCGGCCTGGTCGTCGGCACGGTCCTGCTCGCCCCGCTGCCCGACGGTGGCGGCGAGGTCGAGGTCGGCTGGCACCTCCACCCCGACTCCTGGGGCCACGGCTACGCCACCGAGGCCGCCCGCGCCGCCCTGGCCAAGGGCTTCGCCGACGGCCTCCGCGCGATCCACGCCGTCGTCCGGCCCGGCAACGACCGCTCGGCCGCCGTGTGCCGACGCCTCGGCATGACGCCCCAGGGCCGCACCGACCGCTGGTACGGGGCGGAGCTGGACGCCTTCCTGGCTGTCCCGGACGCGGCGGAGCCACCGCGGTGACCGGTTCGCGCGCGACCGGCCTGCGGTCGGCCGGTCAGCGGCGGCCGGTGGTCGAGTCGGACGCCGGACTCGTGGAGTGGGGCCGCGCGTTCGCGGAGCTGTCCCACCGCACGGTCGAGGACGTGGTCGGCTCGCTGCCGGCGGCCGAGCGCTCCCGCATCGAGGCGCACCGGACCAGCGACCCGGGTGACCCGAGCGGCACGGACCGAACGGACGACGCGGACTGAACGGACGACGCGGACTGAACGGACGGGGCCGACGGGACGGGCGGTGCGGGCGGCGTCCACCGTGCGGCGGCGCAGGCGGAACGTCCGTCAGGGGGCGGCGCCCCCGGGCCGGGTCCACGGCGGGGTGAGGCGGCCGGCCCGGTGGGTGGCGGCGGCGACCGCGAGGACGAGGACGAGAGCCGCCGCGAGCGCCGCCGGGACGCCGGGCCCGAGGACGAGGGCGGACCCGGCGAGCGCTCCGGCGAACATCCAGCCGGCGGAGGCCAGACGGCGGGCCCCGGCGCGGTCCGCGGCCAGGGCGGTCAGCGTCATGGTCAGCACGGTGGTGGTCAGGTCGGGGACCTTCAGCGCCCGGACGACGGCGTTCTGCAGGCCCATCGCGAAGCCCAGCACGCCGATCAGGGTGTAGCGGACCGGGTCGTGGGTGTGGCCGAACACGGCCGCCCCCACGGTGCAGCCGGCCAGCAGCACCGCCTGCACGGTGACGGTGGTGACCAGCAGCCGGCCTCGGTGGTCCGGCCGGTGTTCGGCGAGACGGCCGCCCGACACCGCACCGGCCAGGAAGGCGGCGAGCGCCGCGAGCGAGGCAGAGGCCGAGAGCCCGGGCGCACCGACCAGTGCGAAGCCGAGGAAGACCACGTTGCCGGTCATGTTGGCGACGAAGACGTGGCCGAGGGCGAGGTAGCTCACCGCGTCGACCAGTCCGGTGACCACGGTGAGCGCCAGCAGCATCGCCACCAGCGGGCCGTGGCGGGGATCGTCAGGCATCCGCGTCCTCCTCGGAACGACCCGGCCCGCCTTCGGTGGGCCCCGGCCCGGCCTCGGTGTGCGCTCCGGGCGTCCGGGACCTCCGGCGGTCCCGTCCGTTCTACGCCCGACCGGTCTCCGGAGCGGGCCGACCCGGCCGGAGCAATTGAATCTACATCTCTGTAGAGGACTTGCCGAACCCGGGGCGGTTGGGTGGCGCGGTTGCGTGGGGCGAAGACGCGCGGGGCGCGCAAGCCGGGGCGCGCGGGCCGGGCGCGCAACGAGGAGCGCCCGCCCCCGGGTGCGGCGGGGGCGGGCGCTCGGCTCTCGGGCGGGCACTCAGACGGCGAGCGCCGGGCGGTGGTGGTCGAGCCAGAGGGCCAGGTCCACGACCCGCTCCAGGCGGAGCCGGTGGCCCCACTCCAGCTGGTCCGCCGGGGTGTCCAGACTGCTCTTGATGACCGTCTCGTCGGCGATGTCCCGCACGTGCGGCGCGTCCAGTGCCTCGCGCGCGAGCCGCTGGAGGCCGCTGTTGTAGTCGGCGTGGTGGGTGGCCGGGTAGTGGTTCTTCGGCCGCCAGAGCACCGAGTCCGGGGCGATGCCCTGCCCGGTCGCGCGCAGCAGGCTCTTCTCCCGACCGTCGTAGCTCTTCATCGCCCAGGGGGTGTTGAACGCGTACTCGACCAGGCGGTGGTCGCAGTAGGGCACCCGCACCTCCAGGCTCTGGGCCATCGAGAGGCGGTCCTTGCGGTGCAGCAGCTGGCGCAGCCAGCGGGTCAGCGAGAGGTGCTGCATCTCGCGCTGGCGGTGCTCGGTCGGGGTCTCGCCGTCGACGTGCGGGACGGCGGCGAGCGCGGCGCTGTAGGTGTCGTCGCGGAACTCGCCGATGCGCAGGTGCGCGGCGAGGTCCGGGTTGATCGGCATGGCCGCCTCGTCGCCGGTGACGAGCAGCCAGGGGAAGGTCTGCGCGGCGAGCGCCTTGGGGTTGTGGAACCACGGGTAGCCGCCGAACACCTCGTCCGCCGCCTCCCCGGAGAGGGCGACCGTGGAGTGCTTGCGGATCTCGCCGAACAGCAGGTACAGCGAGGTGTCCATGTCGCCGACGCCTATCGGCGAGTCCCGGGAGATCACCACGGCCCGGCGGTGCTCCAGGTCCAGCAGGGTGCGCGGGTCGAGCACGACGGTCGAGTGGTCGCTGCCTATGAAGGCTCCGGCCTCGGCCGCGAACGGGGTGTCGTGCCCGGTGCGCAGCACGTCGCCGGTGAATTCCTCGGCCTGGTCGCTGTAGTCGACGGCGTAGGAGCGCAGCTTGGCCTGCGGGCCCTCCTGGAGCCGGAGTTCGTCGGCGACCAGGGCGGTGACGATGGTGGAGTCGAGTCCGCCGGAGAGCAGGCTGCAGAGCGGGACGTCCGCCTCCAGCTGGGCCCGGGCGGCACGGTTGACCAGCGACCCGATCTGCTCCAGGGTGACGTCGAGGTCGTCGGTGTGCGGACGGGCGGTCAGCTCCCAGTAACGGCGCTCGCGGACGCCCCCGCGGTCGAGGACGAGCAGGCCGCCGGGGTGGACCTCGCGGACGCCGGCCCAGACCGTGGGGCCGGTGTTGAAGAGCAGGCTGTACGCCTCCCGCAGGCCGTCGGCGTCCACGGTGGGCGTGACGTCGGGGTGGGCGAAGAGCGCCTTGGGCTCGGAGCCGAAGACCAGACCGCCGTCGACCTCGGCCCAGAACAGCGGCTTGACGCCGAGGCGGTCGCGGACGAGCAGCAGGCGCTGGTTGCGCTCGTCCCAGATGCCGAAGGCGTACATGCCCTCCAGCCGGTCGACCAGGGCGTCGCCCCACTCCTGGTAGGCGCGGAGGACCACCTCGGTGTCGCTGCGGGTCTCGAAGCGGTGACCCTTGGCGGTCAGCTCGGCCCGCAGCTGGTGGTGGTTGTAGACCTCGCCGCTGTAGGTGAGGACGACACCCGGCTCGTCCCGGCGGTCGACCATGGGCTGCGCACCGCCCTGGATGTCGATCACGGCGAGGCGGCGGTGACCGAGAGCGGCGTGACGACCGAGCCAGACGCCGCCGGCGTCGGGGCCGCGCAGGGCCATGGTGGCGGTCATCGCCTCGATGACGGGGGCGCTGTGGCGGACGTCCTGATGAAAGGACACCCAGCCGGTGATTCCGCACATGCGCGAGCACTCCTTGGACGGGCAGACGAACGGACGGGCAGGACGGGCACGGGCGACCGCGCCGAGGTCCGGTCCACCAGTCGGGCGGGGAGCAGCCGCAGTTCCACGAAATCGGACACATTTCCGGCCAACGCTCGGATGCCCGGTCCGGACGGCCGATCCGGATGCCCGGCCCGGTTGCTCCTCCGGCCGCCGGGCCGGCCGGAGGAGCAACCGGGGAGCGGGCCTCAGACCGGGCCCAGCGCCCGCAGCAGCGTGTCCGTGACGGCGGGGCCGTGGGCCAGCGGCAGCAGCGGCGTGCCCGGGCCCGCCGCCCGCACCCCGGTCCGGGCGAGGACGAGCAGCGCCCGCAGGGTCCGCGCGCAGTTGGACACCCAGGCCGGGGCCGGGCCCCGCCGGTGGTCCGCGAGGGCGGCGGCCGACCGCTCGACCCAGTCGACGCACTCCTTCTCGGTCAGCTCCGGCCTGGTGAGGGTGCGCGCGACGCCGGTCGCCGTCCGCTCGTCCTCGCGCTGGCCGAACAGGTGGTCGGTACGGGCCAGCAGCCGGGCCGCGGCGAGGTCGAGCACCGGCCCGGGGGCGACGGCGGGGTGCCGGCCGAACGTGCCGAGCAGGTCGGCGCCGTGCGCGGCCGCGTGCAGCCAGCCGAGTTCGGGGTGGTGGCCGCGCAGGTCGGTCTCGGCCGGGTACCAGCGGGCGAAGGCCCCGAACCAGGCCGGGTCGTGGTCCCCCCGGGAGACGATCATGTCGAGGACGAGGGCGGCGAAGCTCCGCGCCTCGATCGCCGGGTCGCCGAACCGCGCCGCCATCCGGTGCCCGAGGGCGGTCCGCAGCTCACCGGCCACTACGTCGCGTTCGATCCAGGTGCCGAGGACCGCGTACGGGTCACCGTCCCTGACCAGCGGGTCGGGGTCGGCCAGGGCCGCGGCGAGTTCGTCGACGAGGGCGTCCAGCGGGCGGCCGGCCGGGACGGCGAAGTCACGGGCACAGACCTCCGACCAGTCGGTGGCGGTGGGGGCGGACATCGGAGGCAGGCCCTCTTCTCGGTCGGTGCGGGTCCGGGTGCGGGCCCCGGTGCGGGCCCGGGCGCGAATCCGGGTGCGGGGGTCCGCGCGGGTCGGGTACGCGCCATCCGTATCACCGCGGTGGGCTCGCGGACCATCGATTTTCCCTCGGCCACGGGGCGCGGCGGACACCGTTTTGAACGCGTTCACATATCTCGCTACGCTGGCCGCGAACCACACCGAGGGGGAACTCGATGAAGATCGTCATACCCGGGGGAACCGGGCAGGTCGGACGCATCCTGGACCGGGCGCTGACCGCCGAGGGCCATGAGGTCCTCGTCCTGACCAGGCAGCCCCGGCGCGACCGGGAAATCTACTGGGACGGCCGCACCCTGGGCCGCTGGACCGAGGTGATCGACGGCGCCGACGCCGTCGTCAACCTCGCCGGGCGCAGCGTCAACTGCCGCTACACCGAGCAGAACCAGCGCGACATGATGGACTCGCGGGTGCACTCCACCCGGACCGTCGGCCGGGCCGTCGCCGGCGCCCGGCGCCCGCCCCGGGTCTGGCTCCAGATGAGCACCGCCACCATCTACCCCCACACCTACGGCGCCCCGCACGACGAGGCCGGCCCGCTCGGTGGCGGCGAGCCGGGCGCCCCCCGGTCCTGGGACCGCAGCGTGCAGATCGCCCGCGCCTGGGAGCGCGAGCAGACCGACGCCGCGACGCCCGCGACCCGGCGGGTCGCGCTGCGCTGCGCCATGGTGATGAGCCCCGACCGCGGCGGTGCCTTCGAGCAGCTGGTCAGGCTGGCCCGGACCGGCTTCGGCGGGCCGATCGACGGCGGTACCCAGTACATGTCCTGGATCCACGACCGGGACCTCGTCCGCGCCGTCCGCTTCCTGATCGAGCGTGACGACCTCGAAGGCCCCGTCAACCTGGCGGCGCCCGCCCCGCTGTCGCAGCGGGCCTTCATGCGGGCCCTCCGGCGGGCCAAGGGCGTCCCGATCGGCCTGCCCGCCACCCGCTGGATGGCCGAGGTCGGCGCGTTCGCCCTGCGTTCGGACACCGAACTGCTCCTCAAGAGCCGCGCGGTGGTGCCCGGACGGCTCCTCGACGCGGGGTTCGGCTTCGAACACCCGCACTGGTCGGCGGCGGCCGGGGACCTCGTCCGGCGGATGCGCCGCTGATCCCGCCATGGCCGGCCCCCGTCGGCGGGCGGGGTGGCACATCCGGCCCACCGGCCCACCGGCCCGCCGGCCCGCCGGCCCGCCGTCAGACCTTCGGCCTCGCCCGGACGTGCATCCGCTCGCCCTGCCGCCCGAACAGGCTGAGCAGTTCCACCGGGCGCCCGTCCGCGCTGGTGAACCAGTGCGGGACCCGGGTGTCGAACTCGGCCGCCTCGCCGGGGCCGAGGACCACGTCGTGCTCCCCCAGCAGCAGCCGCAGCCGGCCGTCCAGCACGTACAGCCACTCGTAGCCCTCGTGCGTCCGCAGGTCCGGCTCGGTGCCACGGTCGACGATCACCAGCTTGTACGCCTGGAGCGGGCCCGGGCTGCGGGTCAGCGGGACGACCGTCCCGCCGTTCGGCAGCGCACGCGGCGTCAGCCGGACCCGGGGGTCGCCCACCTCCGGGGCGCCGACCAGTTCGTCCAACGGCACCCGGTAGGCGCCGGCGAGCGGCAGCAGCAGTTCCAGGCTCGGGCGCCGCTGGCCGGACTCGAGCCGGGACAGCGTGCTCTTGGAGATGCCGGTCGTCTCCGACAGGGCGGCGAGCGTGATGCCACGTTTCTCCCGCAGCCGGCGGAGCCGGGGCGCCACCTCGTCGAGCACCGCCCGGTAGCCCTCTGGTTCGTCCATCCGCGCTTCCCACCTCCGTCGTCCCGGAACCGGCAACAAAGTTTGCCACCCCGACGCGCCCGGAGCACGCTCCCCCACGTGTGCCGCGCAGCGGCCACGGGACGGCCCCACCCCGGGCCGCGGAGAACGGAGTTCGGGTTGACCACCACAGACGCGGGACAGAGTCCGGCGACGGCCGGACGGGCGACGCGGGCGGACTCCGTCCGGTGGGCGCTCGCCGGCCTCTCGCTCTCCGTGCTGCTGTCCTCGCTCGGCACCAGCATCGCCAACGTCGGCCTCCCGACCCTGGCCCAGGCGTTCGGCGCCTCGTTCCAGGCCGTGCAGTGGGTCGTCCTCGCCTACCTGCTGGCCGTCACCACGCTGATCGTCACCGTCGGCCGGCTCGGCGACCTGGTCGGACGGCGGCGGCTGCTGCTGGGCGGCCTGCTGCTGTTCACCGCCGCCTCCGTCCTCTGCGGTCTGGCCCCCACCCTCGGGCTACTGGTCGCGGCCCGGGCGGCGCAGGGCCTCGGCGCGGCCGTCATGATGGCGCTCACCATGGCGTTCGTCGGGGGGATCGTCCCGAAGGAGCGGACCGGCCGCGCCATGGGGCTGCTGGGCACGATGTCCGCGGTGGGCACCGCGCTCGGCCCCACCCTGGGCGGCGTGCTGCTCGCCGGTCCCGGCTGGCGGGCGGTGTTCCTGGTCAACGTGCCGCTGGGGGTGACGGCCCTGCTGCTCGCCCGTCGCCACCTGCCGGCCGACCCGGCCGACCGAACGGCGTCCGGCGCCACCCGGGCCCGCTTCGACCACCTGGGCACACTGCTGCTCGCCCTGACGCTCGGGGCCTACGCACTCGCCATGACCCTCGGCCGCGGACACTTCGGTGTGCTCAACCTGGCCCTGCTGGCGGCGGCGGCCGTCGGCGTCGTGCTCTTCGGACTCGCCCAGACCGGGGCGGCGGCGCCGTTGGTCCGCCCGGGCGTCCTGCGCGACCGGCGGCTGAGCGCGAGCCTGGCGATGAGCGCCCTCGTCTCCACGGTGATGATGGCGACGCTGGTGGTCGGCCCCTTCTACCTCGCCCGGACGCTCCGGCTGGACGCGGCCCTGGTCGGGCTCGCCCTGTCGGCCGGCCCGCTGGTCGCCGCCCTGACCGGGATCCCGGCCGGGCGGATCACCGACCGGTTCGGCGCGCCGCGCACCACGGCGGCCGGCCTGGCGGCCGCGTCGGCCGGCGCGCTCGCCGTCGCCCTGCTGCCGGACTCGCTCGGCGTGGCGGGCTACCTCGTGCCGGTCGCCGTCGTCACCGCCGGCTACTCGCTCTTCCAGACCGCCAACAACACGGGCGTCATGGCGGACGTCCCCGCCGACCGCCGGGGCGTCGTCTCCGGCCTGCTCAACCTGTCCCGCAACCTCGGCCTGGTCACCGGCGCCTCCCTGATGGGCGCCGTGTTCACCCTCGCCTCGGCCACCTCCGACGTCGCGACCGCGGCCCCCGGCCCGGTTGCCACCGGCATGCGCGTGACCTTCGCGGTCGCGGCGGGCCTGCTGCTCGCCGCGCTCGGACTCGCGCTCGCGCCGGCGCTCGCCGCCACGCCGCGCGCCGCCCGCTGCGGACGCCGGATCCGGACGGAGTAGGACGGAGCAAGGCGGGGAACCCGACCGCAGCGGGGCGGGCCCGTGGCAAGCGGGTGGCAAGCGCGCGGCAAGCCGCCGGTAACCGGCCGGTAAGCGAGTGACGGGTGGGCGGTGAGCGGGTGGTGGGCCGCCGGTAGGCCATCGGTGAGCGGGTGGCGGGCGGGTGACGGGCGGAGCAGCGGCAAGCCCGTCGCGCCGCCCCGGTGACACCGGCGGCACCGTTAGTGCAACAGAGTGCACAGCGAGGGCAAGGTCACACCATCCACCCCTGCTACGCCTTGCCACGGAGCGCTAACCTGCGGGCATGACGGTCCCGCCCGAAGGGCTCCCCCTGGCCGCCGAGTTCCCGGCCGCACACCGAGAGCAGTGGCAGACCCTCGTCGAGGGTGTGCTGCGCAAGTCCGGTGCGCAGCACGCGGACGGCGCAGCGGCCGAGCAGGCGCTCACCACCGCACTCCAGGACGGGCTGCGCGCCCGTCCGCTGTACACCGCCGAGGACGGCCCCGCCGACCCCGGCCTCCCCGGCTTCCCGCCGTTCGTCCGCGGCAGCCGGCCCCAGGGCTGTTCGGTCACGGGCTGGGACATTCGTCAGCGGCACGCCCATCCGGACGCCAAGCGGACCAACGAGGCGGTGCTGGCCGACCTGGAGCACGGCGGAGGCTCACTCTGGCTGGAGCTCGGCGGGAACGGCCTGCCGATCGCCGCGCTGCCCGAGGCGCTGACCGGCGTCTACCTCGACCTGGCCGGTGTGGTGCTCGACGCGGGGCCCGAATTCCCGGACGCGGCCGAACAGTTGTTCCAGCTCTACCAGGAGCGCGAGGTCTCCCCCAGCGCCGCCGCGGGCAACCTCGGCGCCGACCCGCTCGGTCTGCAGGCCCGCACCGGGGAGGCCGGACGGACCGACGCACTGCTCGCCGCGGCGACCTCCCTCGCCGCCCGCTGCGCCGGGGACTACCCGGGCCTGCGCGCACTGACCGTCGACGCCCTGCCGTACCACGAGGCCGGCGCCTCGCCCGCGCAGGAGCTCGGCGCCTCGCTGGCCACCGGCGTCGCCTACCTGCGCGCGCTGACCGGCGCCGGGCTGTCCGTGGACGCCGCGCTGGGCCAGCTGGAGTTCCGCTACGCGGCCGACGCCGACCAGTTCCTGACGATCGCCAAGTTCCGGGCCGCGCGCCGGCTCTGGTCCCGGGTCGCCGAGGTGTCCGGCGCCGCTGCGGAGTCCTCCGCACAGCGCCAGCACGCCGTCACCTCCGCGGTGATGATGACCGCCCGCGACCCGTGGGTGAACATGCTCCGCACCACGATCGCCTGCCTGGCCGCCGGGGTCGGCGGGGCGGACGCGGTGAGTGTCCAGCCGTTCGACAGCGCGCTCGGCCTGCCGGACGCCTTCGCCCGCCGGATCGCCCGCAACACCCAGTCCATCCTCCTGGAGGAGTCGCACCTGGCCCGGGTCGTCGACCCGGCCGGCGGCTCCTGGTACGTGGAGCGGCTGACCGACGAGCTGGCGCACGCCGCCTGGGAGTGGTTCCAGGAGATCGAGCGCGCCGGCGGGCTGCGGTCCGCACTGGAGTCCGGGCTGGTCGGCGAGCGGATCGCGGCCACCTGGGCGGAGCGCTCGGTGCGACTGGCCAAGCGGCGCGAACCGGTCACCGGCGTCAGCGAGTTCCCGAACCTGGGCGAGCAGTCGCCGGTCCGCGAGCCGGCCCCGGCCGCACCGGGCGGCGGGCTGCCGAGGGTGCGCCGCGCGGAGGCGTACGAGGCCCTGCGGGACCGCTCGGACGCGTACCTCGCGGCCACCGGCGCTCGGCCCGGGCTCTTCCTCGCCTCGATCGGCTCCGCCGCCGTGCACACCGCGCGCACCACCTTCGCCGCCAACCTGTTCCAGGCCGGCGGCATCGCGACCACCTCGGTGGAGGGCACCGAACCCGCCGCGTTCGCCGAGGCGTTCGCCGCCTCGGGCGCGCGGGTCGCCTGCCTCTGCTCCAGCGACGCGCTGTACGGCGAGCGGGCCGAGGCCGTCGCCGCCGCGCTCAAGGCGGCCGGCGCGCAGCGGGTGCTGCTCGCGGGGCGGCCCGGCGAGCAGCGTGAGGCGTACCTGGCGGCCGGGGTGGACGAGTTCGTCTTCGCGGGCGGCGACGCCGTCGCGACCCTGACCGCCCTGCTGGACCGGATCACCGACGAGATCCCCGTGGAAAGCCTCGACGAAAGCGGAGTGGCGTGATGATCCCCGACTTCACCGGAATCGGGCTGGACGGGGACGCCGGCGCGGACGTCACCGACGGCCAGTGGCGCAACGCCTGGCGGCAGGCCACCGGCAAGGACGTCGACGAGCTGCTCTGGGACACCCCCGAGGGCATCGGCGTCAAGCCGCTGTACACCTCCGCCGACCTGGCCGGCCTGGACTTCCTGGACACCTACCCGGGTATCGCCCCGTACCTGCGCGGCCCGTACCCGACGATGTACGTCAACCAGCCGTGGACGGTCCGTCAGTACGCGGGTTTCTCCACCGCGGAGGAGTCCAACGCCTTCTACCGCCGGAACCTGGCCGCCGGTCAGAAGGGCCTCTCGGTCGCCTTCGACCTGCCGACCCACCGCGGCTACGACAGCGACCACCCGCGCGTCACCGGCGACGTCGGCATGGCGGGCGTGGCGATCGACTCCATCTACGACATGCGCCAGCTCTTCGACGGCATCCCGCTGGACCGCATGTCGGTGTCGATGACCATGAACGGCGCGGTGCTGCCCGTGCTGGCGCTGTACATCGTCGCGGCCGAGGAGCAGGGGGTACCGCCCGAGAAGCTGGCGGGGACCATCCAGAACGACATCCTCAAGGAGTTCATGGTCCGCAACACCTACATCTACCCGCCGCAGCCGTCGATGCGGATCATCTCGGACATCTTCGCGTACACCTCGCAGAAGATGCCCCGGTACAACTCGATCTCCATCTCCGGCTACCACATCCAGGAGGCCGGGGCCACGGCCGACCTGGAACTGGCCTACACCCTCGCCGACGGCGTGGAGTACCTGCGGGCCGGACTGGACGTCGGGCTGGACGTGGACGCGTTCGCGCCGCGCCTCTCGTTCTTCTGGGCCATCGGCATGAACTTCTTCATGGAGGTGGCCAAGCTCCGCGCGGCCCGCCTGCTCTGGGCCAAGCTGGTCAAGCAGTTCGACCCGAAGAACGCCAAGTCGCTCTCGCTGCGCACCCATTCGCAGACCTCCGGCTGGTCGCTGACCGCCCAGGACGTGTTCAACAACGTCGCCCGCACCTGTGTCGAGGCGATGGCCGCCACCCAGGGCCACACCCAGTCGCTGCACACCAACGCGCTGGACGAGGCGCTCGCGCTGCCGACCGACTTCTCGGCCCGGATCGCCCGCAACACCCAGTTGCTGCTCCAGCAGGAGTCCGGCACCTGCCGGGCCATCGACCCGTGGGGCGGCTCGGCGTACGTCGAGAAGCTCACCCACGACCTCGCCAACCGTGCCTGGCAGCACATCCAGGAGGTCGAGGCCGCCGGCGGCATGGCCAAGGCGATCGACGCGGGCATCCCCAAGCTCCGCGTCGAGGAGGCCGCCGCCCGCACCCAGGCCCGGATCGACTCCGGCCGCCAGCCGGTGATCGGCGTCAACAAGTACCGGGTGGAGAGCGACGAGCAGATCGAGGTGCTCAAGGTCGACAACTCCTCGGTGCGCACCCGGCAGATCGAGAAGCTCCGCCGCCTGCGCGACGAGCGCGACGAGGCCGCCACCCAGGCCGCCCTGCACGCGCTGACCCGCGCCGCCGAGGCCGGCCCGCAGCGCGGCGGATCGCTGGACGGCAACCTGCTCCACCTCGCGGTGAACGCGGCCCGCGCCATGGCCACCGTCGGGGAGATCTCGGACGCCCTGGAGAAGGTGTACGGCCGGCACTCGGGCCAGATCCGTACCATCTCGGGTGTGTACCGAGACGAAGCGGGCCAGTCGGCGCCCCTCCAGCGCACCCGGGACCTGGTCGAGCGGTTCGAGCGGGCCGAGGGCCGCCGACCGCGCATCCTGGTCGCCAAGATGGGCCAGGACGGCCACGACCGCGGCCAGAAGGTGATCGCCACCGCCTTCGCCGACCTCGGCTTCACGGTGGACGTCGGCCCGCTGTTCCAGACGCCCGCCGAGGTGGCCCGCCAGGCGGTCGAGGCGGACGTGCACATCGTCGGCGTCTCCTCGCTGGCGGCCGGGCACCTCACGCTGGTGCCGGCGCTGCGCGCCGAGCTGGCCGAGGCCGGCCGGGAGGACATCACCATCGTGGTCGGCGGGGTGATCCCCCCGCAGGACTTCGAGGCGCTGTACGCGGCGGGTGCCGCGGCGGTCTTCCCGCCCGGCACGGTGATCCCGGACGCCGCCTACGACCTCCTGGAGTCGCTCGCCGCCGACCTCGGCCACGAGCTCTGAGGCGCTGAGCGATGGCGCCCCGGACGATCGACCTCGACAGCTACGCGACGGGTGTGCGGGAGGGCTCGCGCGCCTACGTCGCGCGGGCCATCACCCTCGTCGAGTCCACCCGGCCCGACCACCGCGCGCTGGCGCAGCAGCTGCTGACGATGCTGCTGCCGCACGCGGGCGGGGCGGTCCGGGTGGGCATCACCGGGGTCCCCGGTGTCGGCAAGTCGACCTTCATCGATGCCTTCGGCACCATGCTCACCGGACTCGGCCACCGGGTCGCGGTGCTCGCCGTCGACCCGACCTCCAGCCGGACCGGCGGTTCCATCCTGGGTGACAAGACCCGGATGGAGCGCCTCGCCGTCGACCCGGCCGCGTTCGTCCGCCCGTCACCCACCTCCGGCACGCTCGGCGGGGTGGCCCGGGCCACCCGGGAGTCGATGGTGGTGATGGAGGCCGCCGGCTACGACGTCGTGCTGATCGAGACGGTCGGCGTCGGACAGTCGGAGACCGCGGTCGCGGGCATGGTGGACAGCTTCCTGCTGCTCAGTCTGGCCCGCACCGGTGACCAGTTGCAGGGCATCAAGAAGGGCGTGCTGGAGCTCGCCGACGTGATCGCGGTCAACAAGGCGGACGGCCCGCACGAGACCGAGGCCCGTGCGGCGGCCCGCGAACTCGCCGGCGCGCTGAGGCTGTTGCAGGCCCCGGACGCGCCGTGGACGCCCCCGGTGCTGACCTGTTCCGGCCGCGACGGCAGCGGGCTGGACACCCTCTGGGAGCGGCTCCAGCAGCACCGCAAGGTGCTGGACGCGACCGGCGCGCTGGCCGCCAAGCGGCGCGACCAGCAGGTCGAGTGGACCTGGGCGATGGTGCACGACCAGCTCCTCGCCCGGCTGCACGCCCACCCCGAGGTCCGCCGGCTCGCCCCCGCCCTGGAACACCGGGTCCGCGAGGGCACCCTGCCGGCCGGGCTCGCGGCCCAGCGGATCCTGGACGCCTTCCGGACGCCCGACGAGGACTGACGAGGACTGACGAGGACTGACGGCCGGGGGCGCCCCGGCGGGGCGCCGTGACACGGAGAGGCCCCCGACCGGGCAGGTAGCCGGTCGGGGGCCTTCCGTCACCCGCCCTCGCGGGTCAGGTGCTCACGGGCGGTTCACCCGGAAGGTCAGGCGCTCGTGACCGCCGCGAAGCGGGTCGAGACGTCCTGCCAGTTGACGACGTCCCACAGACGGGTGACGTAGTCCGGGCGCACGTTGCGGTACTGCAGGTAGTACGCGTGCTCCCAGGCGTCGAAGGCCAGCAGCGGGGTGGTGCCCTGGCCGACGTTGCCGTGGTGGTCGTAGACCTGCTCGACGACCAGGCGCTGACCCAGCGGCTCCCAGGAGAGGATGCCCCAGCCGGAACCCTGCACACCGACGGTCGCGGTGGTCAGCTGCTTCTTGAAGGCCTCGAACGAACCGAAGTGCTCGGTGATCGCGTCGGCGAGGGCGCCGTCGGGACGGTCGCCGCCCTCCGGGGAGAGGTTCTCCCAGAACAGCGAGTGCAGCACGTGGCCGGAGAGGTGGAAGGCGAAGGTCTTCTGGAGACCGACCAGACCGCCGAACTGCTCCTTGTCACGGGCCTCGGCCAGCTGCTCAAGGGTGTCGTTGGCGCCCTTGACGTACGCCGCGTGGTGCTTCGAGTGGTGCAGCTCCAGGATCTCGGCGGACATCGCGCGCTCAAGAGCGGAGTAGTCGTACGGCAGGTCGGGAAGCGAGTAGGTGCCCATCAGGACACGGCCCCTTTCGGCGAGTTCAACGGTGACGATCGTGCCGGAAACACACTATTGCGTATCGGTTGCAGAAACTAAGCAAGGGCTCCTGCGTATTCCTCACACCCCGGGGATCGTCACCCTTCACTCCTATTGCACAATGGTTGCAGGTACGGACTTTCAGCAGCAAGGGCGGGTGGACGACGGTGACCGGATCGCCGGTGGTACTGGGCATCGAGTCGTCCTGCGACGAGACCGGGGCCGGGCTGGTGCAGGACGGGCGGCTGCTCGGCCAGGCGGTGGCCTCCAGCATGGACGAACACGCCCGCTACGGCGGGGTGGTGCCGGAGATCGCCGCCCGCGCGCACGTCCACGCGATGGCGCCGGTGGTCCGCGAGGCGCTGGACCGGGCCGGGCTCACCCTGGCCGACGTCGGCGCCGTGGCGGTGACGGCCGGTCCGGGCCTGTCCGGGGCGCTCCAGGTCGGGGTGGCGGCGGCCAAGGGCTACGCGTACTCGCTCGGCGTCCCGCTGTACGGCGTCCACCACCTGGCGGGGCACGTGGCCGCCGCCACGCTGGACGGCGAACCGCTGCCGAACCCGTGCGTGGTGCTCATCGTCTCCGGCGGCCACACCTCGCTCCTGCTGGTGCGCGACCTCGCCCGCGACCCGATCGTCCACCTCGGCGACACCCTGGACGACGCGGCCGGCGAGTGCTTCGACAAGGTCGCCCGGATCCTGCACCTGCCCTACCCCGGCGGGCCGGCCATCGACCGCGCCGCCCGCGACGGCGACCCGCGCGCCGTGCGCTTCCCGCGCCCGCTGACGGGCCGCAACGACGCCCCGTACGCGTTCTCCTTCTCCGGCCTCAAGACCGCCGCCGCCCGCTGGGTCGAGGCGCACCGCGCGGCCGGTACCGAGCCGCACGTCCCGGACGCGGCCGCCGCGCTCCAGGAGGCGATCGCCGACGTGCTGACCCGCAAGGCCGTCAGGGCCTGCACCGATTACGGGATCCGGACCCTGGTGGTGGTCGGCGGGGTGGCGGCCAACTCGCGGGTCCGGGAGCTGGCCGAGCGGCGCTGCGCCTCCGCCGGGATCACCCTGCGGGTGCCGCCGCTGCGGCTGTGCACCGACAACGGGGCGATGGTCGCGGCCATCGGCGACCTGCTGGTCCGGGCCGGCGCCGAGCCCGCGCCGGCCGACCTGTCGATCGACCCGTCGGCGCCGCTGGAGTTCGCGGCGCTCACGCCGCTCGCGGCCCCACGGGCCGCCTGACCCCACCCGCACACCCCTCGGCCCCTCGGTCGCCCCGGCGGCCGGGGGCCGCCACGCCTGCGCTCTGACAGCCCTCTGACAACGTTTCGGTTGCGACGGTGGACAAACCCGGTCCGGGCTCTTCCCGACACGATGCGACATGTGCCATTTTACATGTCACACATCGAGTGGCCGCGTCCCCCAACCGCGCGGCCCCGAACGGCCCCGGAGGCCCCCACAGATGCGTCCCTTCCGCATATCCAAGGCCGGCGCGCGCAGGCTCCCTGCGCTCGGCGCCGCCTTCTTCATCGCCCTCGGCCTGTTCGCACCGCAGAGCCAGGCCGCCCCGGCCGGTGCGGGCTCCCCCGCGGCCAAAGCCGCCACCGGGGTCACCGCCGCGTCCGCGCCGAAGGCGATCCCGGTGCCCAAGTCCCCCGACGCCGGCACCGGCGACCGCCCGCTCGCCTCCGAGAGCGCCGGCAAGGAGACCCCCGTCCGGGCCGTCACCCCGACCCCGGCCGCCGCCGCGAAGAGCGCCAAGCAGTTCTCGGCCGCCCCGGCCGCCGTCGACTGCAACCTCTCCGGCGTGCTGGGCGGCTCGGGCAGCGCGCTCGTCCAGTCGCTCAAGGCGCTCCCCGACGTCACCTGCACCTACCCGCTGTTCAACCTCACCGGGACGGACGCCGGGAAGGTCTTCCGCGAGGCCCAGATGGTCACCGTGGCCGACGCGCTGCGCACCGCCTCGGCCACCTACGCGGGCAACAACAGCGCGGGCATCGGCCAGCTGGTGATGTTCCTCCGCGCCGGCTACTACGTGCAGGGGAACAACGAGGCCGCCGTCGGCGCCTACGGCACCGCGCTGCAGACCGCGATCCGCGGCGCGCTGGACGCCTTCTTCGCCGCCCCGCGCAGCCAGGACGTCACCGAGGCCAACGGCGCCACCCTCAACGAGGCCGTCACCCTCATCGACAGCGCCGACGAGAACGGCCGGTACGCCGGCGTCGTCAAGCGCCTGCTCGCCGGTTACGGCAGCAACTGGCCGGCCTCGATGAAGCTCGCCGTGGACCACGTCGAGTGGGTCATCGAGGGCGGGTTCGACCTGAAGTACGGCGACACCGGCTTCATCGCGGCCCTCCAGGCCGACCCGACCGTCGCCACCACCTGGGCCGCCTTCGTCACCCGCAACGCCGCCCAGCTGGACGGCGGCGACGTCGCCACCCGGATCGGCATGCAGCTCGGCAACCTGCTCACCGTCGACGCGCTGAAGGCCCAGGGCCGCCCGCTGGTCAAGGACCTGATCAACCGCTACCCGCTGGTCGGCGCCACCGGTCCGCTCACGATGAACCTGGTCTGGTTCACGGAGGACGCGGACAAGGGCAACTGCTCGTACTACGGCACCTGTGACCTGCCGACCCGGCTCGTCCCGCTGGTCCTCGTCAACACCCAGACCTGCAACGCGAACCTGCGGGTCCGCGCCCAGCAGATGAGCGCCACCGAGCTGGCCGACACCTGCACCAGCCTGATCAACCAGGACGCCTTCTTCCACAAGGTCATCAAGGACAACGGGGCGGTCCCCGGCGACCTGAACACCAACCTGGAGGTCGTCGCCTTCGACGACTACTACAACTACAAGCTGTACGCCTGGATCATGTACAACATCGACACCGACAACGGTGGCATGTACGAGGAGGGCGACCCGAGCAAGGCCGGCAACCAGGCCCGCTTCATCGCCCACGAGGCCGACTGGCTGCGCCCGCAGTTCCAGATCTGGAACCTCAACCACGAGTACACCCACTACCTCGACGGCCGCTACAACATGGCCGGTGACTTCGAGGCCGGCATGACCACCCCGACCATCTGGTGGGTCGAGGGCGTCGCCGAGTACATCTCGTACCACTACCGCAACGAGCGCAACGCGGGCGCCATCGCCGAGGCGGGCAAGAAGACCTACAGGCTCAGCGAGCTCTTCGACACCGTCTACGACCAGACCCCCGACGCCGACGTCAACTCGACCCGGGTCTACAAGTGGGGATACCTGGCCGTCCGCTACATGCTGCAGTCGCACCCCGAGGACGTCAACGCGCTGCTCGCCAAGTACCGCGCCGGTGACTGGGCGGGCGCCCGCACCCTGCTCAAGTCCACCATCGGCACCAAGTACGACGCCGACTTCTCCACCTGGCTGACCGCCTGCGCGGCCGACAACTGCGGCACCCTGCCGACCTCCCAGGCCCCGGTCTGCACCATCGCCGACCCGCGCCAGTTCGACAAGAACTGCCGCCGGGAGAACCTCACCGCCACCGCCGGCAACTACAGCTACCACTTCCTGAACCTGCCGGCCGGCGTCCAGCAGCTGACCATCACCACCACCGGCGGCACCGGCAACGCCGACCTCTACTACGGCGGCAGCACCTGGGCCACCACCTCCTCCTACCAGGCGAAGTCCACCAACGCCGGCAACAACGAGACCCTGACGATCAACAACCCGCCGTCCGGCTGGGTCTACTTCAGCCTCGCCGCCGGACAGCAGAACTTCAGCGGCGCCGGCGCCACCGTCACCTACCAGTAGGCCACGACCGCTCGGCGACAGGCGTCGCCGAGCAGCACGTTCCACCGGACCCGGAGGGCCCCGCCGCACCGGCGGGGCCCTCCGGCCATGTGTTCTGACAACGTTTCGGTTGCGGCGAACGACAATCCGGTCCGAGGCCTTCCCGGCGCCATGCGACATGTGCCATTTTACATGTCACACATCGATTGGCCGCGTGCCCCAACGCGCGGTCACAACGGCCCCGGAGGCCCCCACAGATGCGTCCCTCCCGGATATCAACGGCCAACGTGCGCAGACTCCCTGCGCTCGGCGCGGCCTTCTTCATCGCGCTCGGCCTGTTCACACCGCAGAGCCAGGCCGCGCCCGTCGGCGCCACGGCCCCGGCCGGCGTGAACGCCACCGGAACCACCGCCTCGGCGCCGCGGTCGATCCCGGTCCCCAAGTCGCCCGAGGCCAGGAACAACAGCCCCTTCAAGCTCTCCTCGCAGGACTACGGCAAGCAGTCCGCCGTCCCCGCCGTACCGGTCACCGAGCCCCTCAAGGCGGCCAAGCAGTTCTCGGCCGCCGCCGGGGAGCCGTGTCCCAACCTCTCCGAACTGATCAACGCCACGGGCAGCGCGTTGGTCCAGCAGCTCAAGGCACTGCCGAACGTCCCCTGCGCCTACCCGCTGTTCCAGCTCACCGGCGCCGACGCCGGCAAGGCCTTCGGCGAAGCCAAGATGGTGACCGTCGCCAACGCGCTGCGTGACGCCTCCGCGACCTACCCGGGCGACAACAGCACCTCCGTCGGGCAGTTGGTGATGTACCTGCGCGCCGGCTACTACCTCCACGAGGTCCTCCCGGACGCCGTCGGCACCTACGGTCCGACCCTGGAGACCGCGGCCCGCGGCGCGCTCGACGCCTTCTTCGCCGCCCCGCACAGCAAGGACATCACCGACGCCAACGGCGACACCCTCAACGAGGTCGTCACGGTGATCGGCCAGACCAGGACCTTCGGCCGGTACAACGGCGTCCTCAAGTGGATGCTGAACAGCTACGACGGCAACTGGCCCCGGCTGATGAACCTCTCGCTGAAGCACTTCGACTGGCTCATCGAGGAAGGCCTCGACCCCAAGCCCGAGAAGGACGGCCAGGGCCTCAAGGCCGCGCTCAAGGCCGACTCCTCGCTCCTCGACGCCTGGTCGGGCTTCATCACCCGCAACGAGGACCTGCTGAACCGTGACGACATGGTCAGCAACATGGGCCGCTACCTCGGCTACGCCCTCGTCGTCCCCGAGCTCAAGGACCGGCTCCGGCCGCTGCTCAAGGACCTGATCAACCGGTACCCGAACGTCGGCCCCACCGCGCCGATCACCATGAACCTGGCCTGGGCCACCCGCCAGTTCGACAAGGGCAACTGCGCGGCCTACGCCATCTGCGACCTGACGGACCGCCTGCTCCCGGTCATCCTCCCGATCCAGCGCACCTGCAACCCGGGCCTGAAGATCCGCGCCCAGGACATGTCCCCCGCGCAGCTGACCAGCACCTGCACCAGCCTGACCAACCAGGACGCGTACTTCCACAAGGTGATCGGCGACAAGGGCGCGATCCCCGGTGACGTGAACACCGACCTGGAGGTCGTCGCCTTCGACGACTACTACAACTACGCGCTGTACGCCTGGGCCTTCTACAACATCGACATCGACAACGGCGGCATGTACGAGGAGGGCAACCCGGCCCTGCCCGGCAACCAGGCCCGCTTCATCGCCCACGAGGCCGACTGGCTCCGCCCGACCTTCCACATCTGGAACCTCAACCACGAGTACACCCACTACCTCGACGGCCGCTACAACATGGCCGGCGACTTCGACGCCAGCCTGACCACCCCGACCATCTGGTGGGTCGAGGGCATCGCCGAGAACATCTCGTTCGGCTACCGCAACCTGCCGAACACCGACGCGATCGCCGAGGCCGCCAAGAAGACCTACAAGCTCAGCCAGCTGTTCGACACCGTCTACGGCCAGGAGGCGGACCCCGACGTCAACTCGACCCGGGTCTACAAGTGGGGCTGGCTGGCCGTCCGCTACATGCTCCAGGAGCACCGCGCGGACATCGAGACCGTGCTCACCAAGTACCGCACCGGTGACTGGGAGGGTGCCCGCACCTTCCTGAAGCAGACCGTCGGCACCGGCTACGACGCCGGCTTCGACGCCTGGCTGACCGCCTGCGCGACCAACGGCTGCGGCACGCTGCCGGACGCCCCGGTCGCCCCGACCACCCCGGTCTGCACCATCGCCGACCCGCGCCAGTTCGACAAGAACTGCCGCCGGGAGAACCTCACCGCCACCGCCGGCAACTACAGCTACCACTTCCTGTACCTGCCGGCCGGCGTCCAGCAGCTGACCATCACCACCACCGGCGGCACCGGCAACGCCGACCTCTACTACGGCGGCAGCACCTGGGCCACCACCTCCTCCTACCAGGCGAAGTCCACCAACGCCGGCAACAACGAGACTCTGACGATCAACAACCCGCCGTCCGGCTGGGTCTACTTCAGCCTCGCCGCCGGACAGCAGAACTTCAGCGGCGCCGGCGCCACCGTCACCTACCAGTAGGCCGCTCCACCGGAACCCCCCGGGGTCCGCGGCATGACGGAGGGCCCCGCCGGTGCGGCGGGGCCCTCCGTCATGCCGCCGCCCCGCCGCCCCCGGCCGACCAGGCGATCACCGGCGGGCGGACCGCCCCGCAGAGCGGGTGGCCCTTCGCGTCGGTCAGCCCGAGCCGGCCCACCAGCAGCCCGCCGCGCACCGCCGCGCCGAGGGTGGCCGGCGGGACGGCGTCCAGGAACAGCTTGGCGCGGCGGAGCAGCGCGGGGCCGTCCGGGCCCGGGGTGAGCCAGGTGAGGTAGACGAACCGGGCGCCCGGGCCGCCCTGCACGTACGGGCCCAGCAGGTCCGGGCCGGCCGGGCCGGGCTTCACGGTGCACTCCACCGTCCAGACCGCCCCGTCCGCGTCCCCCGCCACCGGGTCGAGGAGCTCCCCGGGCCTCCCCTTGCGCTGCACACC
Organism: Streptomyces sp. BE20; assembly: GCF_036322525.1. NCBI lineage: Bacteria > Bacillati > Actinomycetota > Actinomycetes > Kitasatosporales > Streptomycetaceae > Streptomyces > Streptomyces sp. BE20. The sequence continues at coordinate 29,833 of NZ_JAQYWW010000497.1, forward strand.
CACCTGGACGGCGGTGTACCCGGGGAACCCGGGGACCGCGGCGCCGCTGCGGCCCGGGAGGTCGGTGGCCTCGATGCGAAGGCGGACGGTGCTCGTGGTCGTGCTCGTGGTCGGCATGCGCTCATCCTGCCCGCACGCACCGACGGCACCGGCTCATCGACGGCGGCGCACCCGGAACGGCGGCTCACCCAGGACCGCGGCGCACCCGGAACGGCGGCTCACAACTCCTCCTCCGGGGGGAGCCGGTGGACGCCCGGAAGGTGGGTGTCCAGCTCGCCGGGCTCGAACCGGCACATGCCGACGGCGTGCCAGAACTCCCCGGCCACGTCGCCCTCGCACTTGTACGCACCGGAGGGCAGCAGCGCCGCCCAGCCGTCCGGGGCCCCGAGCAGGGTGGCGAGCGCGGTGGGCCGGCCGTCGGCCCGGACGCGCCAGAGCCGCACGGTGCCGTCCTCGCCGCCGCTGGCCAGCAACGAGCCGTCCGGGCTGAAGGTGACCGCGAGGATCCGGCCGGTGTGGCCGCGCAGGCCGGCCACCTGCTCGCCGGTGCGCGGGTCCCAGACCCGGACCACCCGGTCGTCCCCCGCGGTGGCGAGCAGCGGCCGGGACGGGTGGGCCGCGGCGGTCCAGAGCCGCCCGACGTGGCCTGTCAGCCGGTGCCGGACGACGCCGTCGCCCCAGATCAGGGTGGTGCCGTCCCAGGAGGCGCTGGCCAGCCAGGAGCCGTCGGGTGCCGGTGAGACGGCGTACACCCGGTCGGTGTGGCCGTCGAGTTCGGCCTCGACCCGGCCGGTGTCGACGTCGGAGATCCGGACCCTGCTGTCGTCGCAGCCGGTGAACAGCCGCCGGCCGTCCGGGCTGAACGCGATGGAGCGGACCCGGCCCCGGTGCTCGCGCAGGGTGACGAGGTGGGCGCCGGTGCGGCGGTACCAGACGCGGACGGTGTCGTCGTCGTTGGCGGTGGCCACGAGGACCCCGTCGGGGCTGAACGCCTCGGCCCAGACGTGCTCGGTCTCGACGTCCATCTCGCGCAGGTACTCGCCGGTCCGGGCGTTCCAGAGGCAGAGGTCGCCGTCGTTGGTGGCGGTGGCCAGGATCGCCTCCTCCGGGCTGAATTCTGCGGAGACCAGCCGGCTGCTGCGGCCGGAGAGTTCGCGCACCCGGCGGCCCGTGGCGGGCTCCCAGAGCCGGACCACGCCGTCGTTGCCGCCGGCCGCCAGCAGGGTGCCGTCGCCGCTGAAGCTGAGCGAGCCGATCCGGCGGCCGTGGCCGCGCAGCAGCTGGCGGCTGCGGCCGGAGGCCGGGTCCCAGAGCCGGACCAGTCCGTCGTTCCCGCCGGTGACCAGCAGGGCGTCGGTCTCCGCGCTGCCCCGGCCCGCGCCCGGGCGGAACCGGCAGGCCCAGACCGAGCCCCGGTGCTCGGGCGGCTGACGGCGCAGCGGCACCACCTCGTGGCCGCCCCGGGCCGCCGGGTCCCCGCCCGACCGACCGGTGCCGTCCGCCCGGGGGATCCGGGTGACCCGCCAGATCCGCACCCCGCCGTCGCTGTCGCTCGCGGCGAGCCGGGTGCCGGCCTCGTCGAAGGTGACCTGGTAGATCTTGCCGGTCGAGTCCTCGGGCCGGCCGGCGGTCGTGCCGTCGAGCGGGTTCCAGAGCCGGACCTGGCCCTCGGTGTCGCCGCTGGCGAGCAGGTCGCCGTCGGGGTGGAAGGCGAGCGTGTAGATCCGCCCGGCGTGGCCCGGCAGGGTGTGCAGCAGGCGCCGTCCGGCCGCCTCCCAGATCCGCACGGTGCCGCCGGTGCCGTCGCCGCCGTCGGCGGTGGCGATCAGGGTGCCGTCCGGGCTGAACGCGGACCGGTAGACGGTGCCCCGGTGGCCGGGGAGCACGGCGAGCCGCCGGCCGGTGGCGGTGGACCAGAGCCGCGCCCCGCCGCCCTGGTCACCGGTGACCAGTTGGGCGCCGTCGGGGCTGAACACCGCCGTGTAGACGGGCGCGTCGTGACCGGGCAGGCGGTGCAGCGGACGGCCGGTGCCGGTGTCCCAGAGGGTGACCACGCCGTTCGGGTCGCCGGTGGCGACCAGTCGCCCGGACGGCCCGAGGGAGACCGGCCAGACCCCGCCGGCGTGGACGTCGAGGCGGTGCCGGCACTCCCCGGAGACCTGGTCCCAGAGCCGGACGGTGCCGTCGGCGCTGCCGGTGGCCAGCACGTCACCGGCGAACTTGACCGCGTAGACCCGGCCGATGTGGTCCTTGAGGGTTCGCAGGGCGACCCCGGTGACGGCGTCGCAGACCAGCACGCTGCCGTCCTCGCTGCCGACCGCGAGCAACCGGCCGTCGGGGCTGAAGGCGACGGGTTCGGGCAGCCGGGTGGAGCGCACGTCGAACCCGTACGGGACGCCGACCTCGGAGGGGCTGAACCCGGCCTCGACGGGCAGCCCCGGGGCGATGGCGGCGGCCCGCAGCTCGGGCGCGGCCAGCACCTCCGGGTCGGTGACGGCGGAGATCAGCGCGGCCCGCTGCCACCGGCTTCCGCGCAGCCGGGCGGCGCGCAGGTCGGTGCGGACCAGGCGGGCGCCGCGCAGGTCGGCGGAGCGCAGGTCGGCGCCGGACAGGTCGGCGCCGTCGAGCCGGGCGCCCGCCAGGGTCGCGCCGCGCAGGTCGGCGCCGGACAGGTCGGCCCCGAGCAGGCGGGCGTCGGTCAGGTCGGCGCCGGACAGGTCGACGCCGGACAGGTCGCGGTGCGAGAGGTCCTCGCCGGCCAGCGTGGCGCCGCGCAGGTCCGTGTGCGCGGGCACCCGCAGCCGGTCCAGCACCTTGACCGCGTTGAGCCGGGCCGCCTCGCCGCCCTCGTGGGCGCCGTCCAGGACGGACCGGGCCCAGCGCTGGCAGATCTGGTGGTCCGCGAGGTCGCAGAGGAACTCGACGGCGAGCCGGCTGAGCGGTCCGCGGGCGAGCAGCTCGGTCTCGCCGCGTTCCAGGGCGGCCGCGGCGGCCCGGGCCACCAGCCACTCCACCACCGAGCCGTGGATGAAGTGGAACATGCCCTCGTCGGAGCGGATCAGCAGGCTGCCGGAGCCGACCGCGTGCGCGAACTGCGAGGTGGGCATCGGGTTCTCCGCCAGACCGCTCAGCACCCCGGCGATGTCCACGATCTCGTCCAGCGCCATGGAGACCCGGCCGCTCTCCCAGAGCCGCACCGCGAGCAGCGTGACGGCCTGCCAGAGCTGGTCCAGGCGCAGGCCGGGGGCGGCGCCCGGGCCGCCGTGGCCGCGCTGCTCCTCGAACCTCAGCCAGGAGGTGAAGACCTCCTGGTAGAGGCCGGCGGCGCTGAGCGCCCGGCCGGCGCCCGCCACGGCGCGCAGCCGGTCGTGGTCGAGGTCGGCGACGAAGCTGAGCAGCCGGGGGTTGCGGCAGAGCGCGAGCAGGTCGGGGATCGCCTCCAGCAGCCGCATCCGGCGGGCCGCGGCGTCCGGATCGCCGTACCGGTTGGCGAGGTAGCCGCGGATCTGGTGCGGGGTGAAGTCCTGGACGGCGACCAGCCGGCGCTGCGGGAGCAGGCCGACCCGCTCGCCGAGCGCGGTGAGCACCTGCTCGTGCGAGCTGAAGTGCTGGGTGCGGCTGGTGACGACGATCTTGGCGTTGTCGACGGCGGCGTCCAACAGCACCTGGAGGTGGTCGGCGGCGCGCTCGTAGCTGACCCGGTTGACCAGTTCGTCGAAGCCGTCGAAGAGCAGGACGACGCGGCCCTGCCGGAGCATGTAGCGGAACGCCCGCAGGTCGAGGGTATCGATGCCGTGCTCGGTGAGGTGGGCGGCGACCAGGCCGTCCAGCGAGTGCGCCTTGTCGAGCGCGCTCAGGTCGATGAACAGCGGTGCCAGGTGCGGGAGTTCGGCGGGGATGCGGCGGGCCGTCTCGCGCAGCGCGAAGGTCTTGCCGCGGCCGAAGTCGCCGAGCAGCAGGACGAACCGGCCGTGGTCGGAGTCGAGCAGCCGGAGCAGCTCGTCGACCAGGCCCTCGCGCTCCTGGACGCCGGGGCGCTCGGCGTCCCGGAAGCGCTGCGGCAGGTAGAGACCGGGCTGGTACTGGCTGTCGGTGCTGAGCCGCTCGCTCTGGGCGGAGACGTAGTCGCGCAGGTCCAGCAGGCCCTGGAACTCCACGAAGCTGCGCAGCCGCACCCCCCGGCGCCGGGCCCGCTCGCGCAGCACCCGGGGTGGCGGCGGTCCGTCGTGGACGAGTTCGGCGTCCAGGCCGGCGCCGTCGGCGTGCACCTCGTCGGCGAAACGGTCGACGTCCTCCAGGGTCGGCGTCTGCACGCTGACCGCCACCCGCTGCTGGCGGACCAGGCCGGACTCGGCCCAGGTGACGAAGAGCTGCGGCGGGGATCCGGCCACCTCGCGGATCTGGGCGCCCTGGTGGCGGGTGCGGCAGACCTCGGCGACCCGGGCCAGCAGGGCGTCCACCGGCGAGGTCAGCCTGCGGGTCTCGCGCTCCGCCCCGGCGGCGGGGCGGACCTCGTCCACCTGCGGCGGTTCGACGGTCGGGGCCGGGCCGGCCGGCTCGGGCACCGGGAACGCCCGCCCGGCCCGGCGCCAGGGGACGGCCGCCTGCTGGGGCTCGGCGTCCGGGGCGGACCAGCGGGTCAGCCCGTCGCGGGTGAGCCGGAGCAACTGGTGGCCGCCTGCGGCCGGGGCCCCGAGCACGGTCACCTCGCCGGCCGAGGTGGCGAGCGGCCCGACGGCGCCGCGGGCGGCGGCCGGGCCGTGCAGCAGCAGGTGGAGCCGGGGCGCGGTCAGCCGGGTGAACCGGTCGACGTCGCGGAGCGGTTCGGCGTCCGGGCCGCCGCGGGCCGGGCGGGCGGCGGTCGGCCGGGAGCCGGCCGGGCGGCCCCCGACGGCGTGCGCGGCGCCCTGGTGGGCGCCCCCCGGGCCGGTTCCCGGGTGGGCGGCGGCGACCGGGTGGCGCAGGGCGCCGATCCGCAGCCAGCCGTCGTTCTCGTACGGGCGCAGCGCCTGGGCGAACCAGGCGGCCTGCTCGGGGCCCAGCCAGCCGTACCGGTCGTCCGGCCGGTGGGACCAGGCCATCGAGGAGTTCAGACCGGCGACGACGGTGCCCAGTTCGGGGACCGGGAAGAGGGTCCACGGCTGGGCGCTGTCGAAGACCACCTCCAGCCCCTGGTAGAACTCCTGGAACAGCCGGGCGTAGTGCCGCCACTTGGGCCAGAAGGGCGGGGTGGGCCGCAGCTCGTCGGCCTCGCAGGTGGCGAAGTAGGCGCGCGAGGCGGCCTGGCTGACGTCCTGCCCGCCGGGGACGATCGCCACCCGGTGCGGCTCCAGGCCGAGCAGGGCGCGCATCCCGGTGAGGAAGGAGAGCGCCTGCTCGCACTCGCGGGGGCTGCCGGAGGCGGTCAGGTCACCGGTGACGACCACCAGTTCGGGTGTGGGGGCCCCGGAGTCGGCCAGCTCCACCAGGTCGCCCCAGACGGCGGCCTGGAGATCGACCGGGTCGTTGCCCCGCCCGAACTCGGGGCCGGCCAGGTGCAGCACGGTCACCGCCTCGCGCCCGCCGGCCCGGCCCGCCGCCTGCGGGTACTCGGGCTGGACGGACGGCCTGCGCCGACCCGCCCAGCCGGTGCCCCCGACCGGGCGGGGGGCGGGGATCTGCGTCTGGGCCGCCGGCGGGAGGGCGCCGGGCGCGCCGCCCGGGTAGCCGGGGCGCAGCTCGGGCCGGGACCGGCCGTCCATCGCCGCCGCGACCCGGTTGAGCAGGAGCTGCCGGGCGCGGGCCGGCTCGTCGACGCCCACCAGGTCGATGTAGGTGAGGGTGGCGAGCAGGCCGTCCACCGGGATGTCCTCGATCCGGACCGTGACCAGCCGGCGGTCCGGCGCGTCCGGATCCGCGCGCAGGGCGGCCTGCCACTCCATCCGGCCGTAGCGCGAGCGCTCGTAGTTGCGCGAGAGCAGGGCGATGACGGCCGCCGACTCGGTGACGCCGCGGTCCATGAAGTCGACGAAGTTGGTGCCGGGGACGAAGTCCCACGCCTGGAGGAACGCCCGGTAGCCGGCCTCCTCCAGCGTCCACGCGATCCAGGCCGCCCAGCGTTCGTCGGCCGGCGAGTAGCTGATGAAGAAGTCGATCGGCCCGGGGCCACCCGGGGTCGCGTCAAGAGCCCCCATGGAGAGAGCTTATGACCGATCCGGACGGGCTGAACCCTCCTTGCCCACAACGGTTTCGGGTGATCTCCGGTCCGGATTGCGGGAACGCGCGACCGGTGTCCGACCGGACGTACGAGTGGCGGTGTCGACCCGCGACGCCTCGTGTGCGACCCTGACGTCCGTGTTTGCGTACTGGCCCGCCGTCCGGCGACTTCATCCGCTCGACCTCCTTGCCGGCGGGCTGCTCGTCCTCGGCCTGCTCTTCCTCGCCACGGGGTTGCTCCCCCCGGACTCCGCCGGGGCGGCCGTGCAGCGGATCGCGCCGCTGCTGGCCTTTCTGGGCTCGGTCATCGTGCTGGCCGAACTGACGAGCGCCGCGGAGGTGTTCGACGTGCTCGCGGCCTGGGTGGCGCGGGTCGGCCGGGGCAGCTACCCGGTGCTGTTCCTGCTGTGCGTGGGCTTCGCCTCGCTCACCACGACCGTGCTCAACCTGGACACCACCGCCGTGCTGCTCACCCCGGTGATGCTGGCGCTCGCCACCCGGGTCGGCATCGCCCCGCTCCCGCTGGCGATGACCACGGTCTGGCTGGCCAACACCGCGAGCCTGCTGCTCCCGGTGTCCAACCTGACCAACCTGCTGGCCGCCGACCGCGTCGCACTCTCCCCCGCCGGGCTGGCCCGGGCGATGTGGGCGCCGCAACTGGCAGCGCTGCTCGCCACCATGGCCTGCCTGTGGGGGTTCTACTGGCGGCGCGGGCGGCGGGGGGCGGACGCGTACCGGCCACCGGCGGCCCACCGGCCGAAGGACCGGGCGCTGTTCCGGATCTGCGCGCTGGCCTGCGCCGGGTTCCTGGTGGCCAGCCTGGCGGCCGTCGTCCCGCTCTGGGTCGCCTCGGGCGCGGCGGCGGCGGTGGTCGTCGCCGCCTACGCCGTCCGGCGCCCGGAGGGGCTGCGCGCCTCGTTGATACCGTGGCGGCTGCTGGTCATGGTGCCCGGGATGTTCCTGGTGGTGCAGACCGTGGACGCCCACGGGCTGCACCGGCTGCTCTCCGAGGCGATCGGCACCGACGGTGGGGTCCTCGGCCTGTTCCGGGCCTCGGCGGTCGGCGCGGGCCTGTCCAACGTGCTCAACAACCTGCCGGTCTACCTGGCCGGGGAGGGCGCGGTGCCGGCCGGCAACCACCAGCAGCTGCTGGCCCTGCTGATCGGCACCAACATCGGCCCGCTGATCACCCCCTGGGCCTCCCTGGCCACCCTGCTCTGGTACGAGCGGTGCCGTTCGGCGGGTCTGCGGGTGCCGCTGCGGAGCGTGGCCGGGGCCGGGGCCGTGCTCGCCGTCGGCGGCGTGGCGCTGGCCACCGCGGCCCTCGCGGTGACGGGCGGCTCCTGAGGGACCGGCCCGGGGGTCAGGGGCAGGGCGTCGCGTTCGGGGAAGGCCCGCGCCCTCCGGGCTTCGAAGAAGTCGCCGATCGCCCCGAGGATGTCAGTCAGCGCTGCGGCAGTTTCCCGGGAACCCGCATGTGACGGTTATTACCTCGGATAACCTCGCATATCCGAGGTAATAACCGGATATGACGATCCGTCCGCCCGAACCGAGGGGCCCCTGTGACCGACACCCGCACCCCGCCCGCCGAACAGCTGCACTACGCGGTGGACCTCACCCCGGCAGACATCGAGGCCATCCACGGATTCCTGTACGAACGGATCACTCCGATGAAGGGGGACGACCTCTTCGGCAGCCCGGAGCAACGCGCCGCGCGGGCGCTGGCGAGTCTGGTGCGCACCGCGAGGGCCCGCGCCGAGGTGATGCTCGCGCGTCTGACCGAGAACCCCGACGACCGTCACCGGGGGGAGAACCTGCATACGCTCCGGCAGTGCTGGCAGTCCCTGGTGGAGGTCGCGGAGGAGTGGTCCGACGCGCCCGGCTTCGATCGCCGCCGGTGGCGCGACGTCGACGCCGACCCCGCCGCCGCAGCGCTGCGCCACCGGCTGGTGGCCAAGCAGCGCGCCGAGGCCGCCGACACCGCCACGCAGGCCTGACCCAGCGGCACCGTGCCGCCCCCGGCCCTTGGCGACGGACGTCAGCGAGGAGACTTCGCTGAGCGAGGACCTGGTCGACGACGAGTTGCTGCCCGCCCTGCCGGCCGTCGGCGGCGACGTCGCCGAGGACGGGGCCTGGGCCGGGGCCGGGCCGGACGCGGCGGGTGCCGCGGTGCTCGCCGCGCTCGACACCCCCGCTCGCCGGCACCTGGACGACGTACGCCCCGCGAAGACCGGGGCCGGCTACGCGCGGGACTGGGCGGTGTGGGGCGGGCGGCTGTCCCCGGACGGCTGCCGGATCGTCATCACCCGCACCGCCGAGCGCGCCGGCCTGGAGACACGGCTCACCGGGCACTCCCAACGGGCCGGGCTGATCACCGCCGGGATCAGGGCCGGCAAGCGGCCCGACAAGGTGCGGGCCCAGTCCGGCCACGCCGCCGGCTCCCCGGTCTTCGAGGGCTACGTCCGCGACGCCCGGGCCCGGGAGGACGCCGCCACCGACGACATCGGCCTCTGAGCGCAGGCGCGGTCACCGGCCGGGCCGGCATGGTCCTGCCCCGCTGGCGGCGCTCGGGCGCTGTGCAATCTGCCCTCCTGTCCTTGAACGGCTCCTGCCATGAAACCCCTGATCCCTGGCGTGCTGCGTGACGAACCGCAGTTCGCCCGCCTGTTCCTTGGGCATTCCCTGTCGGTGCTGGGCGACCGTGTGTCGTTCGTGGCCGTGCCCTTTGCCGTGCTCTCGGTAGGCGGATCCGTCTCGGACGTTGGTCTGGTGGCCGCCGCAGGTCTGGTGCCCATGCTGCACTTCTCTGTGTCCCGGCCGTACGACGCCTCCCGGCGTGCGCGGAGTCCGGTTCACGGCGCCCTCCGGTCTGCTCGGGAGAGAACGCGTAGGCAGGGGGCCCGGTCACGCCGGGCCGCCCGGGGGCCGGCGGCCCTCGTGCAGGACCGCGAAGGACACAACGGGGGGCAGGGCGTGCCGGGTGTCACCGGGCGGCGGGTCCCCCGGGTCCGTCCGGGAGACCGGCGTGGGCGACCAGGTCGAGCAGGTACGGCACGATCTCAGGACGGCCCGCGACGTAGCTGCGGGCGGTGTCCGGCTGCCCGATCCGCGCGCTGAACCCGCCGCCGTCCAGCGCACGGACCACCAGACCCGCCTCGGTCGCCAGCAGACTCCCGGCGGGCAGGTCGATCTCCTCGGCCCGGTAGCCGACGAAGCCGTCGATGAGCCCGCACGCCAGCAGCGACCAGGTGAGCAGCGGCGCCCAGAGCTGGAGCACCCGGCGGGCGCCGCTCTCCAGCCCGTCCTTGAGCGCCCGGGCCACCGGGTCGCCGCCCGTCACCCCGTGCCCCTGCGTCCAGCCGAGCACCGGCCGGCCCGCGCCCGGCGGGCGCGCCGGGGCGCCCAGCCTCCCGGCCGGCCCGTACGCCCCGCAGCCGTGCACCGCCCGCCAGGTCCGGCCGGCGACCGGGTCGTGGACCACGCCGACGACCGGCTCGTCGTCCACGCAGAGGGCGATGCCGACCACGTAGGCGGGCAGGCCGATCACCACGTTGTTGCTGCCGTCCAGCGGGTCGACCAGCCAGGTGCGGCGGGAGCCGGGCCGGCCGGCCGTGGCGCCGCCCTCCTCGGCCAGGATGCGGTCCGCCGGGAAGCGTTCGGTCAGCCTGCGGGTGACCAACTCCTCGGCCAGAAGATCGAGTTCGGTGACGACGTCACCGTCCTCCCCTTTGGTGTCCACCCGGAACGCGTCCAGGAAGCGGGCGCGCAGCAGGGCGCCCGCCTCCTCAGCGGCCCGCACCGCGACCCGGCACTCCTCCGCGTAGGCGGGCGGCGCGGCCCCCTCACCCGGTCCTGTCGTGTCCACTGATCCTCCTGGCTGCCTCGTCGGCGATCCGGGCCGTCCGGGCCGCGTCGCAGAGTCGCCGCACCACGCGGCGGGCGGTGCCGTCCACCGGCCCCAGCACCACGTCCACCGGCCCCGGCACCGTCCGGCCGAGGACGACGGTGGCGGCGGGCGCGGCGTCCGGCAGCACCGTGGCGTGGAACTCGCCGGCGCCCAGGGTGTACGTCTCGCCGCGCGCGCTGGTCTGCTCGGCCAGCGGCTCCCAGCGGACCAGCCGCGGGGTCGGGCGGATCTCGTCCGCCCCTCCGGCGCTGTATACCTCGAACGCCCGGTGGGTCGGCCGGCCGGGCTCGTCGTACACCCCGACCCGCAGGTTGCCGACCCGGCCGTAGAGCACGCTGCTCTTCAGCTCCCAGCTGTGGCAGTGGATCTCGCGCTCCGCCCCGGCCGGGACCGGGTCGAAGACGTGCACGCACACGCCGTACGCGCCGTCGCGCAGCACCGGCAGGCAGTAGAAGCCGAGCGGGTGCGCGACCGCGCGCAGCGACCGTGCGCCGGAGGCCACCTCGGCCAGCAGCCCGCCGACCAGGCCGTCCAGGCCGGGCTCGGCGGTGGTGCGTCCGGTGGCCCGTTCGAGTGTCGTGAAGAGGTTCATCGTCTCCCCCTGGTCTCCCCCTGCGGGCGCGGTGCGCGCGGCTACCGGCGGTACGGGTTGTCCGCGTGCAGCGCCCGGTCGATGATGTCGCCGACGTCCCGGTCCGAGAAGGCCGTCGGCAGCGGGATGCGCAGGTGCTCGAACAGCCGCCGGGCCTCGTCCACCGTCGGGTCGTCGCCGAGCGGCTCGGTGTCCCGGAGGTCGAGCTTGACCGCCTGCTCCCGGTAGTGGTGCAGCTCGGTGACGTAGTAGTCGTACAGCGGACGGCCGCGTTCGACGTAGATGCTGACCCGCCGCGGGTCGTCCTGGGTGATGATCAGGCAGGAGGCGGAGACGTCGAACCGCAGCGACGGCGCCACCTCCGAGAGGTGGACGTCGATCTCCAGGGTGTCCAGGCGCTGCCGGTACCAGGCGGCGGCCAGCACCGTCGCGTAGGACTCCTTGCGGGTGCGCTCCACGCTCCAGCCGCCGTCGTGCGCGCCGTGCGCGCCGTCCGCCCGGCTGCCGAAGGTGCCCCGGAACCGCGCGTACGCGGCGCAGGCCGCCTCGTCGCCCGGGTGCACGATGTCGATCTTGACGGTGAGCGCGCGGCGGCGGCGCCGCGCCTCCTGGACGCACTCGGGCAGGGTGACGGCCCGCAGGTACGTGCCGGTGCCGCCCTTGAACACCCACCGGTCGGTGTCCTGGCGGGCCCGCTCCAGCGCCCGCTCCAGGTCGACCCCGGCCAGCTCGCGCACCGAGGTCAGGTTCTCCAGCGCCTGCCGGGCGCCCTCCGTCGCCTCCCGGATGTCCACCACCCGGCGCCGGCGCTCGGCCAGCGAGCCGTACACCACGGCCGCCAGCACCAGCAGCGTGGCACCGGAGACGACGTTGTCGCCCAGACCGCCGCCGAACAGGTCGAGCAGGCCGACGACCAGCGCCCCCAGCAGGGCCACCACGCCGTCCGAGTTCCTGAGCACCCACGCGATCGCGCTCTCCAGCCGCCGGCCGGGACCCGCACCCCCGTGCACCACGCCGACACCTCCTTCGATCGTCAACATGGTAGGTGCGGCGTGAAGTTGACGGCCAGTGAGTTGCCGGTCGGGTTCGGGTCGCGAACCGGTCGCATCCTGGCAGGCCCTGGGCGCACGCGGCGGACGGGGCCGTGCCACCGGGGCGTGCGAGCGGGCGCGGGGACCACGGTGGCGGCGCCCCGCGGAGAGGGCGGGCGCCGTCCCCGGCCGATCGGCGGAACAGCTCCGCGTGTTCGGCGGCCCACGCGTGCAGCGGGCGCGCCGGGGCGCCGGTGACGTCCCGGACCGTGCCGGTCACCGGCCCGGGGTCACCGATCCGCGCCTCGACGAAGGCCGGCGCCCCGTCCACGACACCGGGCGGCCGGCCCCCGGCGAGCAGCCGCCCGCGGGCGTCCTCCCGGGGAACCTCCTCCCGCGCGGCGTTCGCCCGGCGGTTCACCGACCTGATCGGCCGGCCTCCCCTCGGCTACCTGACCTCGTGGCGGACGACGACGGCGGCCCGGCTCCTCCGCGCGACCGAGAGCCCGCCCGACGCCGTCGCCACCCAGGTCGGTTACGGCTCCGACTACGCCTGCGCGCACGCCTTCCGGCGCGGGTTCGGACTCCCCGGGGCGCTACCGACGGCGGGAGCGGACCGCCCGTCCGGGGGCCTCCCTAGACTGAGGGCCCGCCCGCCCCCGACCTCCGGAGACTCCCGTGCGCCCTGCCAGAATCGCGGTCGTGACCGCCCGCGCCGCCGCGGCGTACGACGCCGACCTCCCGCTGATACTCGACGCCCTGCGGGCCGAGGGCCTCGCCGCCGAGGCGGTCGACTGGGACGCCGAGGCCGAGAGGTGGGACCGGTTCGACCTGGCCGTGATCCGCTCCACCTGGGACTACGCGGAGCGCATCGACGAGTTCCTGACCTGGGCCGACACCACCGCGCACGCCACCCGGCTGTGGAACCCCGCGTCCGTGGTGCGCTGGAACAGCGACAAGCGCTACCTGTCGGCGCTCGCCGGACACGGCGTCCCGGTCGTGCCGACCCGGTTCCTCGAACCGGGCGGGTCCACCCACGAGGAGGAGCTCCCGACCGGCGACATCGTGGTCAAGCCCGCCGTCTCCGCCGGCTCCCGGGACACCGCCCGCTACGAGCCCGGCCAGACCGCCGACGCCCTGCGCCACGCCCGCCTGCTGCTCGACCAGGGCCGCACCGTGATGGTCCAGCCCTACCTGCGCCGGGTCGTGGAGGGGGAACGCGCCCTGGTGTTCCTCGGCGGCGACTTCAGCCACGCGATTTGCAAGGGCCCGGTCCTGACCGAGGCCGGGGTGATCGACAACCTGCGGGTGGCCCACCCCGGCGTCACCCCCTACGACCCGACCGAGGCGGAACTCCGCACCGCCCGCTCGGCCCTCGCGGCCCTCCCCGCAGCCGGTCCCCTCCTGTTCGCCCGGGTCGACCTCGCGCTGGACGACTCCGGCGACCCGGTGGTCATGGAACTGGAACTGATCGAGCCGAACCTCTTCCTCGCCCACAGCCCGCAGGGGCTGGAACGCTTCACCGCGGCCGTGGCCGCCAAGGCCGCCGAAGCGGGCTGACGGCGGCCCGGGCGGGAGTCAGCCCGGCCGGGCGGCCGGCGGGCGCGACGCCGGGCCCCACCGCCCCGCCGTCGCCCGACGGGGGTCCGTACGGCAGGATCGACCGGACCGTCCGCTCGAAGGAAGCCTGCCGCCCATGGACTACGTGATCGAGGTTCCGGAACGCCACCCGGAGAAGGGGATCCGCCTCGTCTGGGACGACGGATTCGACCTTGAGGTGCGGATCGACTCCGCAGAGGTCGTCATCAAGGGGAACCGGGCCGGACTGGTCTCGCTGGCACGCCACCTGCTGACCCTCGCCCAGGAGGGAGTGCCCGGCGGATCCCATCTTCACCTGACCGCGGGCCAGGAGATCGAGTCGGACCTCGACCTCGTACTGGAGCGCACGACGGCGCTCCCGTCCACGACCGGCACCGCGTGACGTCGGAGTCCCACCGCCGGCCCTGGGCCGCGGTTGTCGCCGTGCGGGCCGCCCGCCCGGTGCGGGCCGGCGGACGGGCGGCCCGGCGGACGGGCGGCCCGGGTCCGGCCCACCGGGAAAACCGGCCGAACGGCGGCCCGGGTGGGGTCGGGCCGGGTCAGGTCAGGTCAGGTCGAAGACCAGGCGGGCGGAGACCTTGCCGCCGAGGACTTCGTCGAAGCAGGCGTTGACGTCCTCCAGCCGGCGGGTCTCGCGGATCACGCGGGTGCGGCCGAGGGCGTGGAGGCGGAACACCTCGGCGAGGTCCTCGCGGGTGCCGACGATGGAGCCGATCACCTTGGTGCCGTTCAGGACCGTGTCGAAGACGGGGAGTTCGAGCCTGCCCTCCGCCGGGAGCGCCACGAGCACGAGGGTGCCGCCGCGGCGCAGCGCCCCGTAGGCGGCCTGGAACGAGGCGTTGCTGACGGCGAGGGCGACGGCAGCGTGGGCGCCGCCCAGCTTCTGGACCTCGGCGGCGACGTCCTGGGTGCGGGCGTCGAGGACGTGGTCGGCGCCCAGCTCGCGGGCGAGGGCGAGCTTGTCGTCGGTGACGTCGACGGCGATGGTCTCGGCGCCGCTGATCCGCGCGTACTGGAGGGCGAGGTGGCCGAGGCCGCCGATGCCGGAGACGAGGACGCGCGTGCCCGGCCGGGCGCCGGACACCTTGAGGGCCTTGTAGGTGGTGACGCCGGCGCAGGAGAGCGGGGCGGCGTCCAGCGGGTCGATGCCGTCGGGGACGGGGACGACGTAGTCGCCGTGCGCGAGGGCGTACTCGGCGTAGGCGCCGTCGACGGAGTAGCCGCTGTTGTGCTGCTGGAGGCAGAGGGTCTCCCAGCCGGAGACGCACTGGTCGCAGCGCCCGCAGGCGTCCGCGAGCCACGCGATGGCGACCCGTTCGCCGACTCCGACGTGCCGGACCTCCGCGCCGGCCGCCTCGACGATGCCGACGCCCTCGTGGCCCGGCACGAACGGCGGGGTGGGCTTGACCGGCCAGTCGCCGTGCGCGGCGTGGATGTCGGTGTGGCAGAGCCCCGACGCCTCCAGTCTGACCCGGACCTGGTGCGGCCCGGGCTCGGGCACCGGGCGGTCCTCGATCACTAGCGGCTGGGTGAAGTCGTGGACGACGGCGGCCTTCATCTCTGTGCTCCTGCCCTCGCGGTTGCGTTCGGCCGACGGCCCGGAACCAGGTTCCGGCCCCTCGGCTCCATCCCACCCCCGGGTCCGCGCAGGCGGCAGGGCCGGAAGGACGGACGCGCCGGGCCGATGGTCCCGCCGGTACCGGGCCCTGCGGGCCGTTTCGCCCCAGTCTCGCCCGGATCAGCTCCCCCGGCACTTCACGGAGGCCGCCCGGCGGCGCCCGGCCGCCCCGCTCCGCCGGGCGGGCGCCGCCGGTCCGGTCGGGGCGGGACCGGGCGGGGCGGGTAGTCCGTTCGGCTCAGAACCGCTGGCCCGCCCCGGGAGGCGGCCCAAGGCTGGCGGTACCGGCTGCGACGCGACGGAGGCACGGACATGCCGCGGTCCCGCGCGCACCCCCGCCCCGTTGGGAGTCCGATGCCCTCGCTGCACCTCGACGACGCGTTGCTGCTGTTCCTCGCCCTCTTCGCGCTCTACAGCCCGATCGCCGCACTCTCCTCCTACCTGCCGATCGTCGAGGGCTACACGTCCGGCGAGCAGCGGAAGCTGGCGTGGGGTCTGTTCACCAACGTCTCGGTGCTGATGCTCGCGGCGCTCTGGATCGGCGAGCCGCTGCTGGAGCTGCTGGGCATCAGTACGGCGGCGCTGTCCGCGACGGGCGGCATCGCACTGCTGCTGGCGGCGGTGCCGATGATGACCGGCCGGACCGCGCCGCCGCCGAAGGCGGTGGCCGAGGCCGCCGTCGCGCCCCCGGCCGGACCGGGCGGCACCGGACCGGGCGCCGAGCCCGGACCGCGTGCCGAGACCGGCTCCGGGCCGGGCCCCGGGAGGGCGGGTGCCGGGCCGCCGGCACCGTGGCGCTCGATCGTCTTCACCCCGCTGACCTTCCCCCTCACCTTCGGCGGGACGACCTTCGGCTTCTTCGTCGCCTACCGCGCCGAGGCACCCGGCTGGTGGGCGGCGGTGGGGCTGACCGTCGCGGGGTTCGGGTACGCGGCGGTCACCGGGCTGACGCTGTACGCGGCCGGGCACGTGACCCGGCGGGTGTCCGACTCGACCGGCGCCGTTCTGGAGAAGGTCGCGGGGATCCTGCTGGTCGCGATCGCCATGATGCTGCTCGCGAGCGGCGGCACCCGGCTGGTCCTCGACGTACTGAACTGAGGCCCCGCGCCCGCCCTCCGACCGCTCCCCTCCGACCGCTCCTCTCCGCGCTGCCCTGCGTCGACCGTTCGGACGAGGCGGCGGACGGCGCCTCCGTCGCCCGCCGGTCGGCCGGTGCGGGGACCGCGGACCCGGGCTGACCAGTGCCGAACGGCGTCCGCCACCCGGCCGCGGGCCTCCTCGGAAGCCTCGGGACGCGGCGTCCGCCGCTCGCCGCAAGCGGACGTATATGAACAAATGATCCGGTAACCGTCTCGCCAGAGGCCGGTCCCCGACCCGCCTGACCGGGCCGGACCAGGGCCGGACCGGACCAGGGCCGAACCGGGCCCGACCCGCCGGACCGCGACCGGAACCGAACCGGCTCGCCGGCAGGGCGACCGGGCCGTACGAAACGGAGGTGGCATGCGGAAGGACGACGGCGGCCCCCCGGAGGGCGCCGACCTCGCCGCCCGGCCGGGATCGACCGCGAAGGTGACGCTCCCGACCCTGACCGCCATGGTCGTCGGTTCGATGGTCGGTGCGGGCGTCTTCTCGCTCCCCAGCCGCTTCGCGCAGGAGACCGGCGTCGCCGGAGCGCTGATCGCGTGGGCGATCGCGGGCACGGGCATGCTGATGCTCGCCCTCGTCTTCCAGACCCTCGCCGTCCGCAAGCCCGACCTCGACGCCGGCGTCTACGCCTACGCCAAGGCCGGATTCGGCGAGTACCTCGGCTTCTTCTCCGCGTTCGGCTACTGGGCCAGCGCGTGCGTGGGCAACGTGACGTACTGGGTGCTGATCATGTCGACGATCGGCGCGATCGCCCCCGCGCTCGGCGACGGTGACACCCTCCTGGCCGCGGTCTGCTCCTCGGCCGGGCTCTGGCTGTTCTTCCTCCTCATCAGACGGGGCGTGAAGGAGGCGGCGACGATCAACCGGGTCGTCACGGTCGCCAAGCTGGTCCCGATCCTGGTCTTCATCCTGCTGGCCCTGTTCTCCCTGGACACGGACGTCTTCGCCGAGAACTTCCGCGGCGCCGACTACGCGGGCTCCCTGTTCCAGCAGGTGCGGGGCACCATGCTCGCCACGGTCTTCGTCTTCCTGGGGGTGGAGGGCGCCAGCGTCTACTCCCGCCACGCCAAGCGGCGCGAGGACGTCGGACGGGCCACCGTGCTGGGCTTCCTGAGCGTCTTCTCGATCTTCGCCTCCGTCACCATCGTCTCCTACGGCCTGTTGCCCATGGCCGAGATCGCCGAGCTGCGCCAGCCGTCGATGGCCGGCGTCCTGGAGGCCGCGGTCGGCACCTGGGGCAAGGTCATGGTCAGCGTGGGCCTCATCGTCTCGGTGCTGGGCGCGTACCTGGCCTGGACCCTGATGGCCGCCGAGGTCCTGCTCGTCGCGGCCAAGGACAAGGACATGCCGCGGTTCCTGCGCCGCACCAACGCCTCCGACGTCCCCGTGCCCGCCCTGCTGATGACCACCGTGCTGTCGCAGGTCGTCCTCTTCGTGACGCTGCTCTCCGACGACGCGTTCAACTTCGCCCTCGACCTGACCAGCGCGCTCAGCCTCATCCCGTACCTGCTCGCCGCCGCGTACGCCGCCAAGATCGCCCACCGCTCGGCCCCGGGCACCCGCTCGCGCGGGCGGGAGCTCACGGTCGGCGTGCTGGCCACCGTGTACACCGCGTTCCTGCTCTACGCGGCAGGGCTCAAGTTCGTCCTGGTCTCCTTCATCGTCTACGCGCCCGCCACGGTCCTGTTCGTGATGGCCCGCAGGGAGCAGGGGCGACGCCTCTTCTCCCCGCGCGAACTCGTCATCCTCGCCGTCTCGATCACGGGTGCCGTCGCCGGGATCACCGCCCTGGCCGCCGGGTGGATCACCATCTGAACCCTTCCGCGCCCGCGCGCGTCCGCCGTCTGCCCCTCGCCCGTCCCGTCACCGAAAGGCCCCCCGTGACCGTGAACGACACCGCCTCCAGCCCGGCCCACGGCTACGGCGTCCACTCCGAGGTCGGCCGCCTGCGCAAGGTCCTGGTCTGCCGGCCCGGCCTGGCCCACCGCCGCCTCACCCCGACCAACTCCGACGACCTGCTCTTCGACGACGTCATGTGGGTCGAGAACGCCCAGCGCGACCACGCCGACTTCGTCAACAAGCTGACCCAGCGCGGCGTCGACGTCGTCGAACTGCACGACCTGCTCGCCCGGACCCTGATCGTGCCGGGCGCCCGGGACTGGCTGCTCGACCGGAAGATCACCCCCAACGAGGTCGGACTCGGGCTGGTCGACGGCACCCGCGGCTACCTGGAGACCCTGACCCCGAAGGAACTGGCCGAGTTCCTGATCGGCGGACTGGCCACCGGCGACCTCCCGGACGACTACCGCTCCGGGTACATCGGTCTGGCCCGCGAGTCGACCGGCACCCGCGAGTACCTCATGCCGCCGCTCCCCAACACCCTCTACACCCGCGACACCACGTGCTGGCTCTACGGCGGGCTCACCCTCAACCCCCTCTACTGGCCCGCCCGGCACGACGAGACCCTGCTCATGAAGGCGGTCTACCGGTACCACCCGGAGTTCACCGGCTCCACCGTCTGGTGGGGCGACCCCGAACGGGAGTGGGGCCAGGCGACCTTCGAGGGCGGCGACATCATGCCGGTCGGGAACGGCGTGGTCCTGATGGGCATGTCCGAGCGGACCTCCCGCCAGGCCATCACCCAGGTCGCCAGTGCGCTCTTCGCCCAGGGCGCGGCGGAGCGGGTCATCGTCGCCGGCATGCCGAGACTCCGCGCTGCCATGCACCTCGACACGGTCTTCACGTTCGCCGACCGCGACATCGTCACGCTCTACCCGACCATCATGAACGCCGTCCACACCTTCACGCTGCGCCCCGGGGACAACGCCGTCGGCATCGACATCACCGACGAGGGCTCCCGGAGCTTCACCGACGTCGTCGGCGAGGCCCTCGGCGTCCGGCTGCGCGTCATCGAGACGGGCGGCGACGTGTACGCCTCCGAGCGCCAGCAGTGGGACAGCGGCAACAACGCCGTCGCCCTCGAACCCGGCGTGGTCTTCACCTACGACCGCAACACCCTCACCAACACGCTGCTGCGCAAGGCCGGTGTCGAGGTCATCACCATCGTCGGCGCCGAACTCGGCCGGGGCCGCGGCGGCGGCCACTGCATGACCTGCCCCGTCATCCGCGAACCCGTCGACTACTAGGTGTACCGACAGGCTTCCGCGCCGGGTCGCACGCCCGGTGCGACGCCCTCGCCACCGAGGGCATCGCACACGAACACACCCGCAGGCCGTGTCCCCGGCCTCACGGAACGGAGCACCTTCTCCTCGCGGCCGATGCGGCCCCCGTAGGCCGCCCGTGCACGTGAGCTCGCGCCGACTCGCGCGCTTCGTGAAGACGTGCGATCACGAGTACAGCCTGACGGAGTACGTCGACGTGAGGTTCACCCAGAGGCCCCCCGCACAGTTGTTGACGGGGATGGACCAGGCAATGCCTCCCCCGGCGTTCCACCCGGTGTAGCCCGTGACCCCCGCGCCGCCTGTCTGGCAGTTCTTCACGGTGTACTCCCCAACGAGGTTGTACACGTTGTAGGTCCCGTATTCGTAGAACCTGTACACCAGTGGGTGATTGCCGCTGCCGTCCGCGATGTCGCCCTGGTAGATGCAGACGTACCCGCCGGTGCAGCTCTCCGTGGCTGATGCGGTGGGCGCGGTCGCCACCGACACACCGACCAGCAGGGGGACCGCGGCAGTCAGCGTGGCGATCTTCATACGGATGTTCATCAGACGACCTCTCCGTTGGTGACGTGCTGTGGCACGCTATCCACCGGCACAGCGCTCGGGAAGAGGAAAAAAGGCCAATTGGACAACGAACTCACTTGACTGGAGGTCCAGTTGAACCAACCCGGCCGACTGGTCTGCGTGGGGCGGGCGGATCCCACCAGGCCGCTGCCGAGGAGCCCGTACTGAACTGCCTTACCACGTGCTCGAATTGCTGCCGCAGTCGTTCGGGGTACCGGCCGCACTCGCCGATCGGCAGATACGGTCCGATGAACTCCCCTTCGGTGTCGATCAGGTGATTCGGTGCCCCGCGAGACGGCTTACCGGATCGCACCCCGACACGCGGCTAGGGCTTGCGGATCGGCGGCCGGCGGATGGCGGGTGCGCCATGGGCCCAGGTGTGCCAGGAGTAGGTCCGGCCGTTCCCCTGCACGCGCTCCGGCTCGTCGCCGGTGGGGCGGAAGTCCAGGGCCCGGGCGACGGCGATGCTGGGGGCGTTGTCGCTCTCGATCTCCAGCAGCAGCCGGGGCAGTTGAAGGACCTGGTGGGCGTAGTCGGTCAGGAGCCGCATGGCTCGCAGGGCCAGGCCCCGTCCACGGTGGGCGCTGCCGACGGCGTAGCCCATGGTGCCCCGGGAGAGGTTGAGATGCACTGCTCCCAGGGGCTGGTGGCCGTCGGCCGTGATCGCGAGATGAAGGCGTTGCCCTTCGGCACGACTCCGGTCGATCGTCTCCAGGTACGCGCACGCCGCGTCCAGGTCGAAGGGCGAGCGGAGCGTGGTGCGGGCGGCAACGTCGGGCTCGTCGAACAGCTCGACCATGGCCGGCAGGTCCGCGTGCGACCACTCCCGCAGGACGAGGTCGTTTCCGGTCAGCAGCACGGGCGAGGCGGGCAGCGGCATGGAGCTCTCCAGGAGACTGAGCACCAAGTGCCGCCGGTCCGGCGCTCGGTGGGGTTCACGGGGTCGGTGAGGTCACACGGGCAGAGGGCCCCGGTAGCGGTCCGGGACCTCTGCGGACGAGCCTGCCCCGATGCGCGGCCCGCCGTCCACCGCTCAGTCCACCAGAATGACCGCATGACGGAGAACGAAGCGGATCTACGGGCCTTGCTGCGCGAACTCGACGACCCGGACTGGCTGGAGTGGCCGCAGCACGACGACCGAGCCGCGCAGGCGGCCCGGCTGGGCGAGCTGGTGACCCGGCTCGACGGTGACTTCGCGACCCGGTGCGAGGCCGGGACCACCCAGGACTCCAGCGAGTTCGGCCGGGTCGTCGTGCCGGGCGGGGCGACGGCGTGCGGGACCCGGATCGTCGTCTGCCTCAGCAACTTCGGCTCCCTGGCCGTGATCTGCGCCGAGAACCCGGGGGCCTTCTTCGGGACGGAGGACGCCCGGCCGAAGGAAAGCTGGACGACGCCGATCTCGCCACGGCGACCCGGGCCCTGGTCGACCTCGGCTACGTGGTGGTTCCCGAGGAGTTGACGGAGAGCGACTACGACGGCCCCAGTCGGCTGCCCTGTCACGTTCAGCGGGGCAGCTGGTCACGCCGGTTCTTCGGCACCTACTTCGGCCCGTCCCTCCACGCCCACTCGCGATGACGCCCACCCCCGACGACGCCCGCAGCGGGATCCTCCACGGTTGGCCCCCACTGCTTGAAGGCGCTCTTCGTCCAAGGTGGTTGGGCGTCATATGCGCTCCCTCCATAATGACATCACATCCGGCGAGTCGGTCGGGGCGCCCCGGCGGGCGGCAGCCGCCCTTCCCCCGCGAGACCCTCCTCCGGGCGCCTACACTGCCCGCATATCGAACCCGAACCCGGTGGCCGGCTCCCTGGAGCGCCGTTGGCCGTCGACGGTGGCCGATGACGAACTCCGCCTGCAGTGGGAGTTCCTGTCCTTCCTCCGCACCACGGTCGTCAACAAGGTCGCGGGCCTGGACGCAACCCTCGCCGCCGCCACCCCGCTCCCGACGTCGCCGTTCATGAGCCTGGGCGGCATCGTCAGGCACCTCACCGCGGTGGAACGCTTCTGGCTGTCGATCGTCGGCGGCGGATCGGACCTGCCCTCGCTGTGGGTGAAGGAGGACGTCCACGCGGAATGGCGGCTGGACGGTCGCGACACCCCGTCCGGTCTGGTCGCCGCCTACCGGGAGGAGTGGCTCCGGTCCGAACGGGCGCTGGCCCACAGGACCGCGGACGACCGCGCGGCCCGGAGCGTCGACGGAAAGGACTACACCGTGCGGTGGCTGCTCGGCCACGTCATCCAGGAGACGGCCCGTCACGTCGGCCACATGGACGTGCTCCGGGAGATGGCCGACGGCGCCCGCGGCGAGTGACCGGCCGGCCGGGCCGGCCCCGGCGCCCTCGGCAAGCATCCACCGCCCACCCTCCGGAATGCGAGCTTCCGGCTCCCCGGATGTGTCTGTATTCTTGATCATGACGTGAAACGGGGGTGTCACGACGGGATTTCCACCTTCGTCACGAAGCATGGACGTCGGACGGGGGAATTGACATGAGTGCATCACGAAGTACCGTGACACTTCGCAGCAACGGATACAACTCCGGTTCCGCCGTTGAGTGATCCTCGATCCGCCTCCTTCTCGGACTGACCACCGCGGCGCGCCCGCGCACAGGCCGCGGACGGCCCGGCAGGTGACGACCCGAACCCGGCCGGTCCGGCGGCGACCCTCCGGACGGCGAACCCCTCGCGGTCCGCACCGATCAGGGACCCCGGGGAATTCATCCGCGGGACTCCGCCCACCTGTCGCCCGATCGGCCCGGCCCGACAATTCGGCGCCATCAGGTCAACGGCTCTACGGAATGCGAGCTTGACGCTCAGTCACCTGAGCATCGATACTCCGTTTGATTCCAGCGCCCGGGGATTCCATGGGGTTCGAATGGAGAGCACATCACCGATGTGCCGACCAAGCCCCCCCGCTTTGCACACCCATCGATCAACTGACAAGGGGATTTCCCATGACCATCCGCACGAAGGTCGCCGCCGGTGTGATGTCGATAGCCGCACTCGGCCTCGGCGTCGTCTCCGCATCTCCCGCAGCCGCGTCGAGTGGATACTGCGCCAGCTACGACGCCTGCCTGTACTACAGCCCCAACTTCCAGGGCGCCTTCTTCGGCGACGGTTCCGGCACCAGCCAGGGCTACGAGACCTACCAGTACAACTCCGCCTACACCTTCGGGGGCGGTGGCGCCGGAAACGGCCAGTACGTCAGGAACAACGCGGCCTCGGTCATCAACAACAACACCACCTACAGCCTGACGATCTACTACAGCCCGGGCGGCTACGGCATCAGCCAGTACTTCAAGCGCGGCACCCGCGGAAACCTGATCCCGGAGCTGCGGAACAACAACGCCTCGCAGTGCTTCGACTTCTACGACTACTGCCGCTGACCGAGGTTCGGGTACCAAGTCTTTTCGGAAGCGGTGCCGCCGCCCGCATCGACGGCGCGCGGCACCGCTTCCTTTTCACGGCGGAAGAAGAGTTCAAGATGCGAAGTGCAGCGTCCGCGTCCGTGCGGTCGATCGGCGTGCCGGTGATCGCCGCCATGGTGGCGCTCGGCGGAGCCGTCACCGGCTGCGCGCCCTCCGGCCCGGCCCCTGCCCCGGCGGCTCCTCCGCCGGTCGGCGCGCCGCCGACCCTCGCCGACGCCGGCGGCCAGATCCTGCCGATCGCCGAGTACCTGATCAGCCCCAGTGAGGAGCAGCGGATCGAAGCCGCCCGGACGGTCCTGATCGCGTCGTGCATGAAGCGGTTCGGATTCGACTTCGCGCCGCCTGCCGTCGGGGGCAAGCCGGACCCGATGGCGCGCCGGTACTACCTGACGGACGCCGCGAGCGCAGCAGCCCGCGGCTACCACCGGGCGGCCCGGCCGGATCGGCCTGGGCAGGCTCCGGCCCAGGAGTCCCTCTCACCGGAGATGCAGACCGTCCTCGGGCAGGGCGTGGAGGCGCCGGCGCCCGCCGGCTCCTCCGCGTCGCAGTCAGGCGGTGCGTTCAACGGCATCGCGGTCCCCAGGGGCGGATGCCTCGGCGAAGCGGACACGAAACTGGCGGCCGACGGCGGGATCATCCAGGACGACGTCAAGGCGATGGAGATCAACGGCCGCGCGTACGCGGCATCCATGGCCGACGCCCGGGTGAAGGAGGTCTTCGCCGGCTGGTCGCAGTGCATGAAGGAGAAGGGACACTCCTACGCCACGCCCATGGACGCGGTGAGCGACCCGCGCTGGCTCTCCTCCGCCACCCCCACCGATCCCGAGATCGCCGCGGCGACCGCCGATGTCGGATGCAAGCACCAGCACAACGTGGTCGGCGTCTGGTTCGGTGTCGAGACCGCCTACCAGGGTGCGGAGGTCCGGACGAACCTGCAGCACCTGCAACTGGTCAGGAAGTCCATCGACACCGCGCTCAGGAATGCCGAGGCAGTCACCGGCGGCGGCGCGTCGAAGTCCCCGTGACACGGTGATCAGCCGGACGGGCGTGGGCGGATCGCGGAGCGCAGGAGGAGGGTGGTGGTCACACTGCTCACCCCGGTCAGGGCGATGGCGAGGCCGACCGGGAGGAACTCCGCGAGCACGCCGAAGACCAGGGGCCCGACCCCCTGGATGGTCATGGTGGTGGTGTTGAGCAGGGCGAAACTCTGTCCCTGGAGGTGGGGCGGGACCGCCTCCAGGAAGCGCCGCTGAAGGCCGAGCAGGTAGGCGGACCCCACGCCGGTGATCACGTACGCGGCGGCGACCGCCGGATACGGCAGGTCCAGCACGAGCGTGACCGGGGGCGCGCCCATCACCAGCAGCAGGGGCAGGACGAGTCGTTCCCGGGTGGCGGGCGCGAACGCCCGCCCGACGACGACGTCGCCGATGAGCATGCCGACGGACGTGGCGGCCAGGAGGGTGCCGGTCTCCGTCGGGCCGAACGCGCGCTGCGCGGCGTACGGGATGAGCAGGCTCCCCGCCGCGGCCAGGTACGCGGCGGGCAGGCACTGGACCATGATCAGCTTGAGGACCCCGGGCGCGGCGACGAGCGCGGCGTTGCCCTGCAGGGTCCTCCGCACGATCGACCCGCCGGCCACCAACGATCCGCCCAGCGCTGCCGACCCGCCCGCCGTGGACCCGCCCGTGCGGACCGCCTTCGGTCCCGACAGGCACAGGCGGCTGATCACCGACGCGATCAGGTGCGCCCCTGCGGTGACCAGCATCGTCCGCTCCACACCCAGCCACACGACCAGCGCCCCGCCGGCGGCCATGCCCACCATCTGCGCCGAGACCGCGACGAGGTAGGACAGCGAACGCCCCAGCACATAGGTGTCGCCGGTGAGGATCTCCGCCAGGACCCGGCCCGCAGCCCCGGTGGTGACGGGTGTCAGGCAGGCCACGGCCGCGACGAGCCCCAGGGCCGCCGCGACCGGGAGGTGGCCGAACGCGAGCACCAGCCCGACCGCGCACTGGAGTGCGTAACCCGTGCTGATGAGGGTCCGCGGCGAGAACCGGTCCGCCATCGCGGCGAGGAACAGGCCGCCCACGGCCTGGGGGAGGAAGCCGATCGTCAGCGTCATCGCCGTCAGCAACGGCGATGCGGTCCGGTCGAACACCAGCACCGCCAGTGCGACGGACCGCAGCGTGTCCGACAGGACGCCGAGCAGCCGACCGGCGAAGACGGCACGGAACCGGGTGACCGCGAAGACCTGGCCGTAGGTGGCCTTCGTCGTGAACTCATCGATCACGAGCAGGGTGCTCCCGTCCGTGCGTGCGCATCCGGGCGAGCGGCTCCTCGTCGGCGTTCTGGCACGCCGGGAACGGAATCAGCGCCACGTCGCCCTCCCCTTGTCCGTCGAATGGGAAAAGGATCAGTCGGAAACGTGACGCCTGCAACTGAGATATTCCCGCGGGGCCGGTGTGACCACGGCGCCGAATCGCTCCTTCACGGCCTCTCTCGATCAAGTCATCTGACGAAGCGTCGGTTCGAGGCGGCGGGACGGCCTCAGGGTTCGCGGTGGACGATCCGGCGGACCAGGTCCGGCACCCACTCCACGTACTCGACCTCGGCGCCGTCCGCGTGCCGGGCGTAGAGGAAGCGACCGGTCGGGGAGGCGGTCTCCGGCGTGGTGACGACGGCCCCGGCGGCGGTCAGCGTGTCGCCGAGCTCGTCGAGGTCGGAGACCACGACCGTCGCCGAGGCGTGCGCGTACTTGGCCCGTTCGGCGGGCGGTCCGGCGATGACCAGGAAGTCGCCGATGGCGGCCAGTTCGATCTCGTGGAAGCGGAAGAGCAGGTCGGGTTCGGCGCCGGTCAGGGTGCGCAGAAGGGGAAGGGCCTGGTCTAGGCCGTCGGACCAGAGGCGGGCGTAGGTCTTGAGGATGGTCATCGGTGATCCCTGGTAGCTGTCGGTTACCGGATCACCGTATGCGGGTGAACTCCCCCGCAGAAGAGCGCACTTTGGGGTGCGTGGGGTGCCGTTCGGAGACCGCGTGGCCGGACCGGGCCGGACCGGGCCGGACCGGTCACGCGGTCCCTGGCCTACGCCGCCGGCCCGGTGCCGCCGTCGGGCCGAGCCAGGCCCGGGGCACGGTCGGCGGAGCGGTCGGCGGCGCGGTCGGCGAACGGGGCCCCGCCACGGGCCCGCTCCGGGTTCGGGGAGCGGTCGCGGTCCTGCACCGGCTCCCGGTCGGCGTCCCAGGCGATCAGCATCCGCAGGGCGTCGTCCGACGGGCTGCCGCGCTCGGCCGTGTACGTGACCAGGGCCTGGTCCGGGTCGTCCGCCGAGCGCAGCGTCTCGTAGACCAGTTCCATCCGCCCGACCAGCGGGTGCCGGAACCCCTTCCTGCCGGACGTCTTGTCGCGGACCGGGTGCTCGGCCCACCACTGGCGGAACTCCGGGCTGCGCATGGACAGTTCGCCGATCAGCTCGGCGAGCCTGGGGTCGTCCGGCCGGCGCCCGGCCTCCAGGTGCAGGAAGGCGGCGTTCTCCCGCGCGCAGCCGACCCAGTCCTCGTACAGCTCGCGCGAGGCCGGATCGAAGTAGGTGATGCGGGCGATGTTCCGCTCGGCCGGGTCGAGTGCGCCGTAGTCGCCGAACAGGGCCACGGCGGCCCGGTTCCAGGCCAGGATGTCCATGCGTCGGCCCATCACCACGGCCGGCACGTCGATCATGGCGTCGAGCAGCCGGGCGAGCGTCGGCCGGACCCGCTGCGGCGCCGCGGCGGCCCGGGCCGCCGACGCCCTGGCCGTCGACGCCCGGCCGCTGCCGCCACCCGGCGCGGTGCGGGCGAGCCGGTGCAGGTGCCGGGCCTCCTCCGGGTCGAGCCGCAGCGCGCGGGCGACGGCGTCGAGCACGGCGTCCGAGGGGTTGCCCACCCGCCCCTGTTCGAGCCGGGTGTAGTAGTCGACGCTCACGCCGGCGAGCTGGGCGAGTTCCTCGCGGCGCAGCCCCGACACCCGGCGGCGACCGCCGTAGTCCGGCAGGTCGACGTCCTCGGGCCGGAGCCGGGAGCGTCGGGTCCGCAGGAACTCGTTGAGGCTGATCGCTGTGCTGCTCATAGGACGATTCTCTCTGCTCGGGGCTCCCTCAGCCTGGTCCTGCCGGAACCAGGCTGAGGGAGGGGTCGGGCCGCCCCGGCGCGCCCGCGGCCCGGGCTGCACCCGGCAGCGGCGTCACCAGCTGCCGGCGACCGCCACCACGCCGCCGTCCACCACGAAGTCCTGCCCGGTGATGTAGGAGGAACGGGACGAGAGCAGGAAGGCCACCGTCTCCGCGATGTCCTCGGCCTCGCCCAGCCGGCCCAGCGGCACCTGTGCCAGCACGGCGTCCTTCGCGGACTGTTCGGTGATGACCGCGTCGAACATCTCGGTGACGATGTAGCCCGGGCTCACCGAGTTGACCCGGATGCCGCGCCCGGCGAACTCGCTGCCCAGGGTGCGGGCCAGGTTGTGGACGGCCGCCTTGGTCGCCGCGTACACCGGGGCGTTGGGCAGGCCGCGGTGGAGCGTCCAGGAGGCGTTCAGGACGACGGACCCGCCGCCGGCGGCCTCCAGCAGCGGCAGCGCGTGCTGGACGGTGAAGAAGACGCCCTTGAAGTTGACGTCGACGGTGTGGTCGAAGGACTTCTCGGTCACGTCGGTCGGCAGCTCGAAGATGCCGACGCCGGCGTTGGCGAAGACGCCGTCCAGCCGCCCGTGGCGCTCCCCCACGAGGTCGGCCAGGCGGGCCAGGTCGGCCGGCTTCGCGGAGTCGGCGCGCACGGCGAACACCCTGTCCCCGGACGCCAGTTCGGCTTCGGCCCGGCGCAGCCTGGCCTCGTCACGGCCGGTGATCACCACCTCGGCGCCGGAGGCGAGGAGGTGGCGGGCGGTGGCGAGGCCCATGCCGCTGGTCCCGCCGGTGATCAGCACGGTCCTGCCGTCGAATTCGCCGGCCGATCCGGGGGTGCGGTGGTCGTTGCGGTCGGTCCTGGTTCCGTCGTTCTCGGTCATGGCTCCACCTTCGCGGCCACCCGCCTGCCCCAACCAGGCCCGATCCGACCCTGGGTCCGGCAGGACCACCCTCGCCGCCCGGGCACGGGGTGACGCGGGACGGGTGACGTCGGACCCGGGTACTACACCGGGGTTGGCCCCCCGGTGCCACGACGGCGGGAGCACGGGGACGGGAGGGTGAGGACATCAGCCGCACGAGGGCGAGGAGCCCACCGATGTCCCCGATCCGCCGTACCGTCCGCCCCGCCCTCAGCACTGCTCTCCGCCCCGCCCTCCGCACTGCGGCCGGCGCCTTCCTGGCGCTGCCGGTGGGCCTGGCGGCGGTCGCCCTGACCCTGACCGGCCGACCCGGGCGGGCCGCCCACTGGCAGGGCCGGCTCTCCGGCGGCCGGGGGTGGACCGGCGGCCGGGTGCTGGGCCGCGCCGTGCTCGGGCTCCCGCTGGACGTGGCGGCCTTCGCGCTGATCGGGTACGCACTGTTCAACTCGGTCCGGAACTTCGGCTACCCGGTCTGGTACCTGGGCAGCGACTACCACCAGGCCTGGGGCGGCCCCACCATGGCGGGCGTCTGGGCGGTGCACGCGGGCGGGTGGCTGCTCTGCCTGGCCGTGCTGCTGCACTGGCCCGTGCGGTGGCTGGCGCGGGGTCAGCGGGCCGTCGGCCGCCGGATCACGGGCGAATGACCGACGGGTGACGGGCCGATCCGGGCGTCCGCCCGTGATCCGGCGGCCGCCGCCCCGGGGCACCCCGCCCTGCCCCTTCGGGAGCGGCTCCGACCGCCGGTCCCGCCCGCCGCACCTTCCGGATCCGCACGATCCACATATGCAGGTGAACGACATATATAGTCATCCTGCGTACGTGGGCCGCAGAGGCCCGCGCTACGGTTCGACGCACCCGCCGTACCCCGGGGAGCGGGATACGGCCAGGTCGGCCTGGGAGGAGCAGAGTTCGATGGGGCAGGTCACCACACCCACCGCGAGGACCGCGGGAGCGGAAGGGACGGCGGACGCCGCCGAGACGCCGCGGGAGACCCGGGACGGGTCCCCCGCCGCCGTACCGCCGACCGGACTCGCGGACCGGGCGATACGGCGGTTGGCGGTGCTCCGCCTCCGCCGCTGGTTCTGGCCCGCCGCGCTGGCCGCCGGGTACCTCGTCCAGGTCCTCTTCCGGCTCGTCCTCGTCCGGCACCTCGACTACCCGTCGGTCCACCCGGACGAGGAGTCGTACCTGATCCTGGCACGCGTCCTCGCGGGCCGCCCCACCACCGAGATGCCGGTCGGCGTGGTCATCCCCGGCGGCTACGCGCTGCTGATCTCCCCCGCCCTGCGGATCGCCGACGACCCGGTGACGGCGTACCACCTGGTCCTCGGGATCAACGCCCTGGTCAGCGCACTGGTCCTCCCGCTCGCCTACGCCGCCCTGCGGCGCCTCGGCCTGCAGCGCGGCGCCGCGTACGCCTTCGGCGCCGCCACCGCGCTGCTGCCGCCGGTGGTCTTCTACTCGCAGTTCGCGCTCACGGACGCCGTCCTGCCCGCGCTGATCCTCGCCTGGCTGCTCTGCCTGCACGGCTGGCTCACCGACGGGCCGGCGCGAGGCCGTACCCGGTACGCCGCCGGGGCGGGTGCCGCCGCCGCCTACGCGATGGCCACGCACGACCGCGGCGGCGTGGTCGTCGCCCTGACCGCCGCCGTGTTCGCCGGCGTCCTGCTGTTCCGCAAAGCTCCGTGGCGCACGGCCGTCGCCGGCCTCGGGGCCCTGGGGGCCGGCGCGCTCGGCACCGAGTTGCTGGCCCGTTGGCTGCACGCGCAGTTCACCGTCGAGGACAGCGACGTCGGCGGCTTCCTCTGGAAGGGCCTCACCGACCCGGAGGCCACCCAGCGGACCCTCACCAGGACAGCCGGCCAGATCTGGTACTTCACCGTCTCCACCTGGGGAATCGGCGGACTGGCCGTCGTCGCCTGCCTGTTCGCCGTGTTCAGCCGCCGCACGCCGCTCCCGCACCGCATCACCGGCGGCGTCCTGGTGGCGCTCCTCGTCGGCACCGCCCTGGCCTCCGCCGCGGCCCTTCCGGACGACGGGCGCATCGACAACTGGGTCTACGCCCGCTACACCTCCTACCTCGTGCCGGCGGCCTTCGTGACGGGCGTCGCGGTCGTCGCCCGCTGCGGCCGGCGCGCACTCGGCAGGTCCGCGGCGGCGACGACCGGGCTGATCGCGCTCCTCGCCGTCCTGGTGATCGGCTCGGCCGGCTCGAAGCTGC
The DNA here is from genome assembly GCF_036322525.1 of Streptomyces sp. BE20. Lineage (NCBI taxonomy): Bacteria > Bacillati > Actinomycetota > Actinomycetes > Kitasatosporales > Streptomycetaceae > Streptomyces > Streptomyces sp. BE20. The sequence goes on from NZ_JAQYWW010000497.1 coordinate 60,385, forward strand.
GGACCCAGGGCTTCGTGCTCTGGACGCTGCCGGACGTCTCGTTCCTCACCGCGGACTGGGGCCGGCTCTCCATGGTCCGGGCCAGCACGGCGGCACTCGTCATCTTCTGCGCCGTCCTCCTGATCCGGACCGCCGGGGGCCGCAGGGCCTTCTGGGCGGTCGGCGTCTCCCTGGTCCTGTTCGCCGGGTTCGCCACCGCGACGATCACCGAACGCGTCTCCCAACCGCACTCGGCCTGGCGCAAGCCCCTGGCCACCGGCTTCACCCACAGCGCGGGGCTGAAGCCCGACGACAGCGTCGTCTTCGTCTGGGACCTCGAATGGACCCTGCGCACCACCCAGACCTTCGAGGTCTACCGGGGCCGCGTCTGGTACCTCGACCCCCGCTGGCAGCCGCTCCCCCCGGCGGCCACCGCGGTCGTCACCCCCCTGCCCGGCCCGGGGCAGGAGCCCGAGGCCTACTGGCCCGCGCACCCCGCCGGCTGGTACGTCGACCGGACCGACACCCAGCAGAACTGGGCGCTTTGGCGCAAGCGTTGAGGCAGCGCCGCGGACGCTTCGAGGGCAGTCCCGGGGGTGCCGCACGCGCAGTCCCGAGACCGCTCCGAGGGCAGCCGGAGCCCCCTGCCGGGGGCATCGGGGGCCGCGGACACGGCGGAGGCCGTCAGCGGTCGTCGGACTGCTGACCCTAAGGGTCTCCCGCACGCCCCGCCTCCGGGGCGGGTCGTCCGCAGGGACGGTTTGTGCGCGGACGGACGGCCCGCAGGAACCCCCGGTGCCTGCGGGCCGTCCACGTGGTCAGGGGCGGGGGACGAGGGCTACGGACCTCAGGAGAGATGCACATGACTCGGCACAGCGCGCTTCGGCGCGGGGTGGGCGTTGCGACGGTGGCCTCGGCGGTGGTGCTCGGAACGGCCCTGCCCGCGGCGGCGGCCGGATCGGGACGGGGCGGGGCGGAACGCGACGGGACGGTGGCCGCGATGGAGGCGGCCGTGCGGACCGAGGGATTGCCCGGGATGATCGCCACGGCGACCCGTCCGCACGGGAGCCGGTCGGGGGCGGTCGGGACGGCCGACACCGCGACCGGGCAGCCGCGGTCGGCCCGGGAGCGGTTCCGGATCGGGAGCGTGACGAAGATGTTCGTCGCGACCGTCCTCCTCCAGCTCCAGGCGGAGGGGCGGCTCGACCTCGACGACGCCGTGGAGACGTGGCTGCCCGGGGTGGTGAGCGGGAACGGGAACGACGGCTCGGCGATCAGCATCCGGCAACTGCTCGACCACTCCAGCGGGCTGTTCGCCTACGACGACGACCCCGGAATGGCGGCGGTGCTGTTCACTCCGCAGTTCCTGAGCCACCGCTACGACACCTACACACCGGCGGAACTGGTGCGGCTCGCCGTGTCGCACCCGCCCGTCTCCGCGCCGGGGACGAAGCGCGAGTACTCCAACACCAACTACGTCCTGGCCGGGATGATCGTCGCCGAGGTGACCGGACGCCCGTACGGCACGGAGATCGAGCGGCGGATCATCCGGCCGCTGGGGCTGGGCGGCACCAGCGTGCCCGGCACCGCGACCGCCGTGCCACGGCCGCACGCGCGCGGCTACTCGAAGCTGTTCGGCGGCTCGCCGACGCCCGTGGAGACGACCGAACTCAACCCGTCGATGGCCGGGGCCGCCGGGGAGATCATCTCCACGACCGACGACCTCACCCGCTTCCTCTCCGCGCTGATGCGCGGACGGCTGCTCCCGCCGGCCGAGTTGGGCGAGATGCTCACCACGGAGGGCGCCGGCGGGCTCGGCATCGGCGGCGGGACGCTGTCCTGCGGGGTCACCGTCTGGGGGCACGACGGCGGCATCCACGGGTCGTCGACTCTCGCGCTGACCACCCGGGACGGCCGGCACGCCGCCGCGTTCAACGCCAACGCCGACTGGTTCACCGGCAAACTCAAGCTCGCCGAGGCCGAGTTCTGCGGCTGACCGGCAGCCGGGCCGCCGGCCTGCGGCGCAGCGCGGCGCAGCGCGGCCGGGCGGCCCGGCCGAGGGGCCGTCGGCCGGGCCGGGCCTCACGCCAACCGGCGGGCCCCCTCCGAGGGGATCACCGTGTAGAGGTGCGGCTCGGCATGGCCGGCGGCCGCGAACGCGGCGCCGACCTCCTTGGCCACCGCCTCCGCCACTCCCGTCTCCACCAGGGCGATCACCGAGCCGCCGAAGCCCCCGCCGGTCATCCGGGCCCCGAGGGCCCCGGCGGCGACGGCCGTGGCGGCGGCGAGGTCGGTCTCGGCGCAGGACACCCGGTAGTCGTCCCGCAGGGAGGCGTGTCCGGCGGTGAGGATCGGGCCGAGGGCGGCCGGGCCGTGCCGCTCCAACTCCGCGACGGCGTGCTCGACCCGCTCGTTCTCGGTCACCACGTGGCGGACCAACGGGCGCAGCTCGTCCGGGAGTTGTTGCAGTGCGAGCGGAAGGTCGAAACCCGAGAGGTCGCGCAGCGCCGCCACCCCGAGCAGGACGGCCGCCCGCTCGCAGCCCGCCCGCAGCGCGGCGTAGGCGCCGTCGGCGAGGTCGTGCTGCACCCGCGTGTCGATGACGAGCAGGGCCAGGCCCGCACCCGCGAGGTCGAGCGGGACGTGCCGGACGGAGAGGTCGCGGGCGTCCAGGTGGAGTGCGGCCCCGGCGCGACAGGCCATCGAGGCCATCTGGTCCATGATCCCGCACGGCACGCCGACGAACGCGTTCTCCGCCCGCTGGGAGAGCAGCGCGAGCCGGCGCGCGTCCAGGCCGAGCCCGTACAGGTCGTTGTAGGTGAGGGCGACCGCGCATTCGAGCGCGGCGGAGGACGAGAGGCCCGCGCCGGCGGGCACGTCGCTGTCGATCAGCAGGTCGGCGCCGCCGACGGGGTGACCGGCCTCCCGCAGGGTCCACACGACCGCAGCGGGGTACGCGGCCCAGCCCGCCACTCCGCCGGGCTCCAGCGCGGCCACGTCCAGCTCGACGATCTCGCCCGGGGTCCGGGAGGAGTGCAGGCGCAGCAGGGTGTCGGGGCGGCGGCGGGCCTGCACGCGGACAGCCTGCGGCAGGGCGATCGGCAGGACGAACCCGTCGTTGTAGTCGGTGTGTTCACCGATCAGGTTGACCCGGCCGGGCGCCGCCCAGGCGCCGTCGGGGGCGTGGCCGAACAGCTCGGCGAAGAGGGTGGTCGTGGTCATCGCTGCTCTCCACCGGTGGTGGACGCGACCTCCCGCAGACGCCGGGCGGCGTCCTCGGGGGCGACGTCGTTCATGAAGGCTTCCATGCCGGACTCGGTGCCGGCCAGGTACTTGAGCTTGTCGGCGGTCCGCCGGACGGTGAACAGTTCGAGGTGCAGGCCGAGTTCGTCGCCGCCGACAACCGGGGCCTGGTGCCAGGCGGAGATGTACGGGGCCGGGACGCGGCGTTCGCCGTCGCCGAAGAGGCGGTCGAAGCGGCGCAGCAACTCCAGGTAGATACCGGGGAGTTCTTCGCGTTCGGCTTCGTCCAGCCGGGTGAGGTCGGGGACCCTGCGGTGCGGGTGGAGGTGGACCTCGTAGGGCCAGCGGGGCGCGAAGGGGACGAAGGCCGTCCAGTGCTCGCCGGCGAGCACGACCCTCTCCCCGTCGGCGCGTTCGGCGGCGACGAGGTCCTCGAAGAGGTTGCGCCCGGTGGCGGCGCGGTGCCGGGCGGCCCGGTCGATCATGTGGGCGGTGCGCGGCGTGGTGAACGGCAGCGCGTAGATCTGGCCGTGCGGGTGGGCGAGGGTGACGCCGATCTCGGCGCCCCGGTTCTCGAAGCAGTAGACCTGCTGGACGCCCCCCAGGGCGGAGAGTTCGGCGGTGCGGTCGGTCCAGGCGTCGAGCACCAGCCGGGCGCGGTCCTCGTCGAGGTCGGCGAAGGAGGCGTCGTGGTCGGCGGTGAAGCAGACCACCTCGCAGCGGCCGGCCCCGGGGCGGGTGGCGTGCAGCGGGTCGCCGAGACTGGGTCGGACGGGGTGCGTGTCGGGGTGTCCGGCCAGCGAGGGGAACCGGTTCTCGAAGACCGCGACCTGGTAGTCCGAGGCCGGGATCTCGCTGAGCCGCCCGTCGCGCGAGGGGCAGAGCGGGCACTGGTCGGCGGGCGGGTGGTAGGTGCGGACCTGGCGGTGCGCGGCGACGGTCACCCAGGCGCCGGTCAGCGGGTCGAGCCGCACTTCCGAGGACGGCGCGGCGGCTTCGAGCGGCCGCCGGTCGACCGCGTCCCGGCCGGCGGGGGCCGCCCCGCGGTCGAAGTAGATCAGTTCGCGGCCGTCGGCCAGCGTGGCGGCGGTCCTGGTGGTCGAGCCGGCCAGGTCGGTCTCCCCGGTCACCGTTCCGGCCATGTCCTGCTCCCTTGCATGGAACTCCCCTTCAACAACATGGCCAAACAATATCGAACATTTACCAACACTGCTGCACCCATCGTCGCACGATCCGGTTTCACCTCGGGCAGGGGCCCGCGGCGAAGGCGCACGGACGGGACGCCCGGCGCGACGGGGCCCGCCGGTCAAGACGTTCCGCGCGCCAGGGGGCGAGGGAGGAGACGGGTAGCGCGGCCGGGCCCCCACGGCAAGACGCTCAACGCGGCAGCGACGCACCGGACGCGGGCCGGTGGCGGTGGACCGGCCGGACGGCCCGGGCCGGACCGGCGCTCACGCCGGGGCGAGCCGCCGTAACTGGGGCCGGGCCGGTGGCCGTGGCGGGCCGGGAGTCCCGGGCGGGGCGCCAGGCACGGACCGCCAGAAAGGCAGCGGCCAGGGCCAGGGCCGCGAGGGCGAGGACGGCGGCGGGGAGGCCCGCGGTGGCGCCGAGCCAGCCCGCCAGGGGGTAGGCGAGCAGCCAGCAGCCGTGCGACAGCGAGAACTGGGCGGCGAACGCGGCGGGCAGCTCCGCCGCCGGCACCGCGGCCCGCAGCAGCCGCCCGCCGGGGGTGAGGATCAGCGAGCCCGCCGCACCGAGGCCCGCCCAGACGGCGAGCAGCGCGGGCCAGCGCCACCCCCCGCCGCCCGTCGAGGTGAGGACCGCCAGGGCGGCGAGCAGCCCCGCGATGCCGAAGGCGGCCGGGACCATGACACTGCGGTCGGCCACCCGGTCCAGGACCCGGGGCAGCAGCAGCGCGACCGCCATCGACCCGCCCCCGTACGCGCCGAGCGCGATCGGCACGTCCCCGGCGGGGCGGCCGAGCTGGTCGCGGACGTAGACGACGGTGTTGACGATCACCATGGCGCCGCCGGCGGCGACCGCGAGGTCCAGGGCGAGCAGGGCCCGCAGGCGCGGGACGGAGAGGAAGAGGCGCAGTCCTTCCAGCGACCGGGCCGCGACGGACGGCGCCCGCGAGCCGCGCGCGCCGTCCACCGCCCCGCGCGCCGCCGCGACCGGCAGGATCACCGAGACCACCAGGACCGCCGAGGCGAGGAACCCGATCACCGTCCCCCAGAACAGCCAGCGGTAGCCGACTAGGGCGAGCAGGCCGGCGGCCAGGGCCGGGCTGACCAGGCTCTCCGTGTCGTAGGCGAGCCGGGAGAGGGAGAGCGCGCGGGTGTAGTCGCGCTCGTCGGGCAGCACCTCGGGGATCACCGACTGGAACGCCGGCGTGAACGTCGCGGAGGCCGCCTGGAGGACGAAGATCAGCAGGTAGACCTGCCAGACGCCGGTGACGAAGGGCAGTGCGAGTGCCACCGCCGCGCGGGCCAGGTCGGCCGCGACCAGCAGCCGCCGGCGGGGGATCCGGTGGGCGAGCACGGCGACGACCGGGGCGATCCCCACGTACGCCGCCATCTTGATCGCCAGGGCCGTCCCGAGCACGGCACCGGCCGAGGCACCGGCCAGGTCGTAGGCCAGCAGGCCGAGCGCCACCGTGGCCAGGCCGGTCCCGGCGAGGGCGACCACCTGGGCGGTGAGGAGGTGTCGGTAGGTGCGGTTGCGGAGCACGGAGAGCATGGGAACCCCGATCGACTCGACGCGCAGACGGGTACGGCGCGAACCAGGGACGTCCCCTTCAGGGTAGGACAACATGTGCATACGTGTGCACTCATTGGAGAGGAGGAGGCCGCCGCAAGCCCGGCACCCGGCCGGCGGGCCGTTCCACCGACCACTCCGGCCGATCTGCCGGCGGCTCTAGTCGTGCGGCGGCAGTCCGCTGATCTGGTGGTCGGCGACGTTCAGCGCCTCGTGCACCAGCCGCCTCAGGTGGCCGTGCCGCAGCGTGTACACCACCCGCCGACCGTCCTTGCGGGTGGCCACGAGGCCGGCCAGCCGCAGCTTGCTCAGGTGCTGACTCACCGACGGCCGCGCCGCGCCGCAGAACTCGGTCAGTGTCGTCACATCCGCCTCGCCCTCGCTCAGCCGCTGCATCAGGGCGAGCCGGGTCCGGTCCGCGAGCAGCGCCAGGACACCCGCGGCCACGTCGAGCCGCTCGTCCGTGCCGGACGCCTGCGACACGTGCGCACCTGATACCTGGAGGCTCCCGCTCATGGCCTCATCGTAGAGGGCGCGCGGCCCGCCCTCACCCGCCGTGAGGCCACTGATCCGCGCCGCACCGCACGCCGCACGCCGCTCCCGCACGGCCGCCGGCCACGGGGCGCGCGACCCACCCCCTCACTCCCCCCGGAGGTCGGCGACCCGGCGGATCTTGCCGACCGACCGCTCCAGGCTGTACGGATCCACGACCTCGACGTCCACGCTCACCCCGACCCCGTCCTTCACGTCGCGCGCGATCGCCGCCACCGCCGCCTCCCGCTGTCCGGGCCCGGCACCGGGCCGCGCCTCCACCCGGACGGTCATGTGGTCCAGGCGGCCCCGGCGGGTCAGCCGGAGCTGGAAGTGCGGCGCGACGGCCGGGGTCCGCAGGACGATCTCCTCGATCTGGGTCGGGAACACGTTGACCCCGCGCAGGATGATCATGTCGTCGCAGCGCCCGGCGACCTTGGCCATCCGGCGGAACGCGGGCCGGGCGGTGCCGGGCAGCAGCCGGGTGAGGTCGCGGGTGCGGTAGCGGATCACCGGCAGCGCCTCCTTGGTGAGCGAGGTGAGGACCAGCTCGCCGCCCTCACCGTCCGGCAGCACCCGGTCCGTGAACGGGTCCACCACCTCCGGGTAGAAGTGGTCCTCCCAGATGTGCAGGCCGTCCTTGGTCTCCACGCACTCCTGGGCGACGCCCGGACCCATCACCTCGGAGAGGCCGTATATGTCGACGGCGTGGAGGCCCGTCCGCCGCTCGATCTCCGCCCGCATCTCCTCCGTCCACGGCTCGGCGCCGAAGATGCCGACCCGCAGCGAGGTGGCCCGCGGGTCGACCCCCTGGCGATCGAACTCGTCGAGGAGGGTGAGCAGGTAGGACGGGGTGACCATGATGATCTCGGGCCCGAGGTCCTGGATCAGCTGCACCTGGCGCGCCGTCATGCCGCCCGAGGCGGGGATCACCGTGCAGCCGGCCCGTTCGGCACCGGCGTGCGCACCCAGCCCGCCGGTGAACAGCCCGTAGCCGTAGGCGATGTGCACCGTCTGACCGGGGCGCCCGCCCGCCGCACGGATCGAGCGCGCCACCACGTCGGCCCAGACGTCGAGGTCGTGCTCGGTGTAGCCGACCACGGTCGGGCGGCCGGTGGTACCGCTGGAGGCGTGGATCCGGCGCACCCGCTCCCTCGGCACGGCGAACATGCCGAACGGATAGGTGTCGCGCAGGTCCGCCTTGGTGGTGAAGGGGAACCGGGCGAGGTCGGCGAGGGTCCGGCAGTCCGCGGGCGCCACACCGGCGGCGTCGAACCTGCGGCGGTAGAGCTCGACGTTGTCGTAGGCGTGGTGCAGCGTGGCCCGCAGGTGCTTGAGCTGGTGCGCCTTCAGTTCGTCGGCGGTCATCCGCTCCCCGGCGTCCAGCAGCGCGTCCGGGAGCGGATCCCCCAGGCGCGTCCGCGAGGCGGCCGGACCGGTCCCACTGCTGCTCATCAGGTCTCCTCCGCACGGTGACGCCCGCCGCCCTGCCGCCCTGCCGCCCTGCCGTCCCGCCGTCCCGCCGTCCCGCCGTCCCGCCGTCCCGCCGTCCCGCCGTCCCGCCGTCCTGCCGTCCTGCCGCCTCGCCGCAGAGGGGAGGCGACCCGCAGGCGGGCCGACCGATCATTCGGTTGCCACCGGGCACGGCCATTGACTCAGTACCCGAACCACGTGTCAAGGCTCGCCGCGCAGGCCGGGACGGCCGACCGGGCCGGAGACCGGCAGCCGGGCCGGTTCGCCGCGATCCGCGTGCGGATCTCTGCCGAACGGCAGATGGCAGCGGCCCGCCGGTCCGGAAGGCTCGACCACGTCACCTTCCCCACCCTCCGACCGGCCGGGAGAGCGGAGCCCATGCCCCATCTCGCACACGAACCAGCACTCGACCTGATCGACGTCACCAAGGTCTACCGGGGCGGCCAGCGCGCCGTCGACGGCCTCACCCTCCGGCTCCGCCCGGGCCTGCTCGGCCTGCTCGGCCCGAACGGGGCGGGCAAGTCCTCGCTGATGCGGATCGTCGCCACCGTCACCCGGCCCACCGCCGGCCAGGTGCTCTACCGGGGCGCCGACGTCCTCGCCGAACCCGACCTTCTCCGCCGCCGACTGGGCTTCCTCCCACAGGATTTCGGCGTCCACCCGAACCTCACCGCACCCGCGTTCCTGGCCTACCTGGCCGCCGCGAAGGGCCTCCGGGCCCGCGCCGCCCGGGCCCGGATCGACGAGCTCCTCGCCCTGGTCAACCTGACCGGGGCGGTCCGGCGGCCGCTCGGCGCGTACTCCGGCGGCATGCTGCGGCGCGTCGGCATCGCCCAGGCGCTGCTCGGCGACCCGCAGGTCGTCGTCGTCGACGAACCCACCGCCGGGCTCGACCCGGAGGAACGGGTCCGCTTCCGCAACCTCCTGAGCACGCTCGCCACCGACCGTGTCGTGCTGCTCTCCACCCACATCGTCTCCGACATCGAGTCGGTGGCCGGGGACATCGCGGTCGTCGCGGGCGGCCGGCTGCTGCGCCGGGGCACCCCCGAGGAGTTGCTGGGCGACCAGGCCGGCCGGGTCTGGGAGGTGGCGGTCGACCCCGCGGCGGTGACCGCCGTCCAGGAGCGGTACGTGGTCAGCCGGATGGTGCGCACCGCCGACGGCCGGGTCCGGCTGCGGCTGCTCGCGGACGGCGCGCCGTCCGCCGACGCCGTGCCGGTCGCGCCGGACCTGGAGGACGCGTACCTGGCGCTGGTCCGCCCGACGGGCGCCGCCGGCGCTCCGGGCCGGGGCGCGGGAGCGTTCCCGGACCCGTCGTCCGGTCCGGTGGCCGGGCCGCACGGGCCGCACGGGCCGGAGGTGCGGCGGTGACGGGGCACGGCGGACGCGGCGGACGCTCCGGGCTCGGCGGCGGAGACGGCCCGGGCCTCGGGCTCCGCAGGGGCGGCGGGCAGGACCGGCGGCCGGGAAGAGACGGCCCGGTCGGGTCCGGTACGCCGGGCCGGCTCGCCCGGCTGGCTCTCGGCGACTTCCGGGACCGGGTCCGGCGCCCCGCCTACGCGGTGACCCTGCTCGCCGCCGTCGGCCTCGGCCTGCTCGCCGTCCCGCCCGCCGACGGGCACTGGGCGATCCTCGCCCTGGGCAGCCACCGGGGCGAGTACAACAGCGCGTACGTCGGCACGGCGACCGCACTCGCCGGGGCGCTCTGGCTCACCCTCGGCGGGTTCTACGTGGTCCGCAAGGGCCTGGGCCGCGACGAGGAGACCGGTGTCGGCCTGCTCCTCGCGGCCACCCCGCTGCGGACCGCCGACCTGCTGCTGGCGAAGTTCCTCGGCAACCTCCTCGTCCTCGGCTCGATGCTCGGCGTCCTCGCGCTCACCACGCCCGCCCTGCAGCTCGTCCGGGGCGAGGACCGGGCCGTCGACCCGCTCGCCCTGCTGACGCCGTTCCTGGTGCTGACGCTGCCCCTGCTGGCGATGACGGCGGCCGTGGCCGTCCTCTTCGAGACCGTGCCACTGTTGCGGACCGGCCTCGGGAACGTGGCCTGGATCGTCCTCGCACCGGCCCTGCTGATCGCCGGAGAGTCTCCCGGCGCGCCGTTCGGCGGGCTCGGTCTCGGCCCGGCCGCGGCGTCGCTGAGCGACGGTCTGGCGGCGCGGGGGGTCGAGCTCGGCGGCGAGGAGTTCAGCCTCGGCCTGACGAGGGTGGACGCGCCGCTGGAGCCGTTCCCGTGGGACGGCGCGGCCTTCGGGGCCGGGTTCCTGACGCAGCGGCTGCTGCTGGTCGTGCTCGCGGTCGGGGTCGCGGTGCTGCCCGCGCTCTGGTTCCACCGGTTCGACCCGGCGCGGGGCGCAGGCCGGGGCGCGGGCCGGGGCGCGGACCGCGGCGGTCGGGTGCCCCTCGGCACGGGGGCGGTCCCGGCCGGGCCGACCACGCCGGCCGCACCCGCCGGCGCCCCCGTCCCGGCACCGGCACTGCGGCCCCTTGTCGGGACGGGGACGACGGCCGACGGATTCGGCAGCGGGTTCGGCGCCGGGTTCGGGCGCCTGCTCGCCGGAGAGGTCCGGATCCTGTTCGGCGACACCTCGCGCTGGTGGTGGCTGGGCGCCGCCGTCCTCGGCCTCGTCGGGCTCGCGGTCCCGCCCGAGGTGGGCGTCGGCGTGCTGCTCCCGGCCGCCTGGGTCTGGCCGGTGCTGCTCTGGTCCCGGCTGGGCAGCCGGGCGGCCGAGTACGGGCTTGAGGTCCTGCTCGGCGCCTACCCGGCCGCCCGGTCGAGGCTGGTGGCCGAGTGGGCCTCGGGCGTGGTGCTCACCGCCCTGGTCGGCGCGGGGGTGCTGGTCCGCCTCGTCGCGGCCGGCGACGCCGACGGGACGGCGGCCTGGGCCGCGGGCGCCCTGTTCGTCCCTTCGCTGGCCCTCGCGCTGGGTGCGCTCTCCCGAACCCACCGGCTGTTCCAGGCGCTCTACCTGCCGCTCTGGTACCTGGTGGTGAACCAGGTCGCCGCGCTGGACTTCATGGGAACCGTCCGGCGCGCGGGTCAGCCGGCGGGGCCCTCCCCGCTGCTGGTCGCCGCGGCGGCACTGGTCCTGCTGGGCGTCGCGCTGCTGACCTCCTCGGCCCGGCGCGCCGCCCGCGCCTGATCCGGCGGCGGCCCTCCACCCCCGCGGAGGGCCGCCGTCCGGGTCTGCGGCACCCGCCGCCCCCGGGGACCCGACCGGGGACGGCCCGCCGGACCGCGCACCACTCCCGCGCCGAGGCCAGCAGCCGCTCCCGGACCAGGGCCACCGCCGGGCCCACCACTCCCGGGCGCTGCACGAGGTAGGCGGTGTTGATCGGCGGGTCGACCGGCTCGTCGAGCAGGACCAGTGCCCCGGACGCCGGCCCGGACGCGCCCAGGTAGCGCGGCACGACGGCGAAACCCGCGCCCGCCGTGACGGCGGCGATGACACCGCGCAGGTCGGGCACGGTGAGCGCCGGGCGACAGGTGAGACGGCGGCCGAAGACGTGGCGCCAGTACCGGCGCACGATGGGCAGGTCCTCGGCGTAGGCGACGAGCGGCACCCCGTGCAGGGCGGAGGGCCGGACCGGTCGGCCCGGGACGGCCGCGCGGGCGGCGGGCCGCCGAGGACGGGCGGGCCGGACCGGTTGAGCGGGCCCATCCGCCGGTAGTAGGCGGGCGGCGGGGGCAGTCCGCGCAGCCGGGCGGCCACGAACGCACCCTCGTCGTCGACCAGCAGCGCCGGATTGGCCCGCCGCTGGTCGCCGACGGTGCTGGTCCTGGCGGTGCCCGAGGCGGTCGTGCCGGACGCGGACGCGCCGGGCCCGGACGGACCGCGGGCCGGGGCGGAACCGGGCGGGGGCGCGCCGATCGCGCAGGAGCTTCCGGCCCCGTGCATGGGCAACACCCGGGTGTCCCCGGGCAGTCGGGAGAGTCTGCGGATCGACCGGTACTGGGCCCGGGCCAGTTCGGCGGTCCGGTCGGGCCCGGACAGGTCGGTGCGGCCGGCGCTGCCGACCAGCAGGCTGCCGCCGGTGAACACCGCCACCGGACGGCCGCCGTCCGGGCCGTCGTCGAGCACCGGGTAGGCGGTGTGCTCGGCGGTGTGGCCGGGCGTCTCCAGCGCCTGGACGCGTAGGCCGCCGACGGTGATCTCGTCGCCCTCGGCGAGCGGGAGGTGGTCGAAGCCGTACCGGGCGCGGGCCGGTCCGGCGACGGTGGCGCCGGTCGCGGCGCGCACCTCCAGGGCCCCGGAGAGGTAGTCGTGGTGCACGTGGGTCTCCAGGACGTACCGCAGCCGCAGGCCGCGCGCCGCGCAGGAGGCGAGCAGCGGCCGGCAGTGCCGCTGCGGGTCGACCAGCGCCGCCTCGTCGCCGGACGTCAGCAGGTAGCCGGTGTCGCCGAGGGCCTCGGTGGTGACCGGTTCGACGGTGTTCCCGCTCGGAGCCGCGTTCGCCGTCGCGCCCGTCGCTGCTTTCGTCGTTGGGTTCATCGCCGCGCTCCTCGCCGCCCTGCCCCGCCCCCGACGACGCCGTCGCCGCTTCGGTCGCCTCCGTCACCGTTCCCGCCGCCGCTTCCGTCGGGCCGGTCGCCGTCCCGTTCCGCCGGCCGCTCGCCGTCCGGGGCCGCGACGACCTCCACCGCCACCCCCGTGACCGGGTTGCAGCCGTACCCCTGCTCGTTCCAGGGCGCCCGCATGGGCTGGGTGTGCCCGTCGGCGTCAGTGGCCCGGGTCTGGAGGACGCGCCGGCCGGGCACCCGCGGGGTCCACTGGTACCACCACTCGGCCCACGCGTACCGCCCGCCCGCCGGTACCAGCACGGCCTGCCGCCAGTCGGCGCCGCCGATCCGCACCTCGACCTGGCAGACCGGCACGCCGCCCGACCAGGCCCGCCCGCGCACCACGCAGGCGCCGCCGACCGGCAGCCGGGCGCCCGGCGAGGGGGCGGTGATCAGCGACCTGACCCGGATCTCACCCACGGGCCCCTCGGGCGTGCCGTCCGGCATGCCGCGCGAGCCCCGGTAGAGGTACTCCTCGGCCTGGAACGGCCCGTGGAACGGTTCGGCCACCGCCCGCACGCCGACCAGCCACTTGACGTCCGCCACCCCGTACCGGCCGGGGACCACGAGGCGGACGGGCGCACCGTGGCCGGGGCTGAGCAGGGTGCCGTTCATGCGGGTGGCGAGCAGGGTGTCCGGGTGCCGGGCGAGATCGACCGGGAGGCTCCGCTCGAAGGCGGTGCGGCGGCCGTGAAGTTCGCCGAAGTCGGCTCCGGTGAAGACGAGTTCGACGGCTTCCGGGCGCACTCCGGCGCGGTCCGCCAGCACCGCGAGCGGCACACCGGCGAACCGGGCGCAGCCCACCGCCCGCTGGTCCCAGGGGAGCCCGGGCGGCCGGGGCCGCATCAGGCTGCGGCCGTTGCCCGCGCACTCCACCACCACGTCCAGTTCGCGTACCGGGAGCAGCTCCAACTCTGCATAGGTGAGCGAGAGTTCGCGGTCCACGAGGCCGTGGATCCGCAGCCGCCAGCGTTCGGGGGTGAGCCGGGGCACGCCGAAGTGGTCACGCACGAAGAACGCGCCGGTGGGGGTGAGTGGTTCGGCCAGCGCGGCCGGCGGTGTCTGTGCGTTGTAGGGCCGCTCGGTGACCGTGTCGGGGCGCCACCGCGTCCGGCTCCCGCTCATCGCGTCCCACCGCCCGCCCCGACCCCGGGCGCACCCGCCAGGCCCGGCCTGCCCGGCGCGCCCTCCCGGAGTCGGGCCAGCGCCCGGTGGGCGCCGAGCGCCTCGAAGACCGCCGCCGCCTCGGCCCGTAGCACCCGGTCCGGCTCCGCCGCGCCCGGCCGGGCGACCACCGCCCGGGCCTTGGCCCGGGCCGCCCAGTACGGCTGCCGGGCCCGCTCGTACAGCGCGGCCGCCGCCAGATGGCGGGCCCGGGCGCCCCGCGGGTCGCCGCGCGCGGCGGCCAGCGAGCCGAGCGCCGACTCGGCCATCGCCCGCCACGCCGAGCCGGCGGACCGGGCCGCCACCCGCCGGGCGGCGGCCGCGTGCTCGGCCGCTCCCGCCGGGTCGCCGAGCGCCGCGAACGCTTCGGCCGCCACCGGGTAGAGCAGCGCCGTGCAGGTCGGGCACTCGCCGCGCAGGGCCGCCGACGCGGCGGCGGCGTGTGCCGCGCGGACGGCCTCGCCGGGCTCGCCGCGTTCCACCGCGTCCAGCGCGGCCGTCGCGTACAGCCGCCCGACGGCGTGCCGGGCCGCGGCGGACGGGGCGGACTCGGCGGCGGCCGTCCCCAGCCGGAGGTGGGTGGCGGCGTCCGCACTGTCGCCGCGCGCCGCCGCGTACTCGGCCAGCCGCTGCCGGGGCAGCGCGCCGGAGCGGCCGCCCAGTTCCTCGTACAGGTGGGCGCTGCGTTCCAGGCAGCCCGGCGCCTCGTCCCAGCGGCCGCGCAGCAGCAGCGACTCGCCGAGCAGGCACCAGGCGAAGGCCTCCGCCCGGCGGGCGCGCCGGGCGTGCGCGAGGTCCAGGGTCTGCCGGGCGTACTCCTCGACGCTGCGGCTCGGGCCGTCCCCGTACAGCTGGTACTGGGCGAGGCAGGAGTGGATGTCGAGGGAGCGGGCCGGCCTGCCGTCCTCGTCGGCGGCGGCGCCGAGCCGCTCGATCTCCCGGTGCAGGCCCTCCCGCCAGGTGCCGCCGGCGTGGTGGACGGCGGCGAGCGCCTCCCCGGCCGCGGCCAGGTCCTCGTCCTCGCCGTGCTTCTCGGCGAGGGCCAGCCCCGCCTCGGCCGCCTGCCGCGCCTCGTCGAGGCGGCCGGCGCCGCGGAGCCGGTCGGCCCGCGCCCGCAGCAGCCGGCCGGCCTCCGCCGGGTCGCCGCCGGCCGCCGCGAGGGCCCGCTCGGCGGAGCCCAGGTGCGGTTCGGCGGCGGACGGGTCGCCGCCGCCGGCCAGCAGCGCGACGGCGGCCTTGCGGTGCAGCCTTGCGGTGCGCAGGCCGTCCCGGCCGGACGGCGGGGTGAGCACCCCCGGGGAGGCGGGCAGGTCGACCACGGCCGGCTCCAGCGCCGACCCGTACGCGACGGTGGCACCGGCGGTGTCCCCGGAGCGCATCCGCAGGTCCCCGACGTTCTCCCAGAGTTCGCCGGAGAGTTCGGCCCGGACCTGTCCGCCGGTGCGCACCTGCTCGCGCAACCGCTGCGCGGCCGGGCCGGGCCGCTCGGTGCCGTCGGAGGCGCGTTCCAGCGCGGCGGCCAGCCGGTCGTACGCGTGCAGTGCCTCGTGCCGCCGGCCGGCCAGCGTGTGGACCCGCATCAGCGCGAGCGAGGCCTCCTCGTGCAGCGGGTCCGCGGCCACCGCCCGGCGCAGTGCGGCGGCGGCGCCGTCCAGGTCGGCGTGCGCCTCGCGCAGGGCGCCGAGCTCGACCAGCAGGGCCAGGTACTCGGCGTGCAGGGCCTGTTCGCGATCGGCCGCCCACTCCTCGTAGCGGTCCTCGGGCAACAGGTCGCCGCCGTACCGGGCGACCGCCCGCTCGTACGCGTCCGGGTCGCGGGCGCGGCGGGCGTGCAGGGCGGCCTGTTCGAACTCCTCGACGTCCACCCGCAGCGGGGCGCCGCGCAGGGTGAGCAGTCCGCCGCCGGAGTCGAGGTGGGCGCGGGCACCGGCCCGGTCGGGGCCGAGGACGCGGCGGGCCTCCTGCACGGCCCTGCGAAGCTGGTCGGCGCCGGCCCCGGGGGCCTGGTCCGGCCAGAGGCGGCCGAGCACCTGCTCGGCGTGCAGCCGGTGGCCCGGGGCGAGCGCGAGCAGCTCGACCAGGTTCCGGGACTTCCGCAGGCGCCATCCGCCGTCGGCGATCTCCCGATGGCCCACGTGGACCCGGAAGCCGCCGAGGAGCCGGATGCGCAGTGCGTGCATGCGCCGGTGCCTTCCCCGTGCGGACACTTCGAACGTACGTCGGCAACCGTCCGTCGGCGACTTCCGCGCCGATCCCCGCCCCGTCGTGGTCCGTCCGCGGGCGGACCGCGGGCCGCCCGCGAGCCGATCCGGGGGCCCTCCGCGGCGGGGCGGGGGGTCCGTCCGGTGGGGCCCGGGGCCCCACCGCCCCGTTCCACGATGGTGCTACTGTCGCTAGCACCATGCTGCTGAAGCCGGACGCCGCGGACTCCCGCCCGCTGCACGAACAGGTCGCCGGAGCAATCCGCCGCGCCGTTGCCGAGGGCGCGTGCACCCCCGGGGAACGCCTTCCGCCCTCACGGGAGTTGGCGCGGGCCCTGGAGGTCAACGCCAACACCGTGCTGCGCGCCCTGCGGGTGCTGCGGGACGAGGGCGTGCTGGAGTTCCGCCGCGGTCGCGGCATCACGGTCGCCCGGGGCGCCGACCGGCGCTCCGAACTGCTGGACTCGGCACGGCGGTTGGTCGCGGACGCGGCGAACGCCGGCTACAGCAGGGAGGAGCTCGTCGAGATGATCAGGGGGCTGAAGTGAGCGACGGCGTGAACGGCGACAGGCAGGGAGCCGGGGCCGGAACCGGCGGGACGGGCAGCACGGACACGGCGAAGCGGGCCTCCCGGGCCGCCGCGGCGCTCTGGGCCGCCACCGTGGCGGTGCTGCTGCTCGCCCTCCCGTGGGCGGCGCACGGCCGCCTCCCGGACCCCCTGGCCACGCACTGGGACGGCCGTACGGCCGACGGCTCGATGTCCCTGACCGCGTCCGCGGCCTTCCCGGCGGCGTGCTGGGCGGTCGCGCTCGCCGCGGCGGCCGTCGCCCGGCGGTGGGCCGGAGCGCCCGCGCGGACCTGGGTGGGCGCCGGGCTGGGCTTCGGGGGCGTGCTGCTCGTCGGCGCACAGGCCGCGATCGTCCACGCCAACCTGGACCGCCCGGACTGGCAGCACGCGCGCCCCCTGGGCCCGGAAGTGGCGGCGGTCCTGGCGGCGGCGGTCGCGGCGGGCCTGCTCGGCCCCTGGCTCGCCCACCGGGGCGGCCGGGGACCACGGCCGGCGACGGCCGCCGACGGCCCGCGGCTGGACCTCCCCGCGGGACAGCGGGCGGTCTGGCTCTCCCGGACGGTCAATCCTTGGCTCGGACTGCTCGCCGCCGCCTCCGGGCTCGGCGCGGCCGGGTCCGCGCTGGCCGCGCTCGGCGGGCTGGGCGGCCCGGCGTGGGCGCTCTTCGCCCCGTGCGCGGTCGTCGCGGTCACGGCGACCGGCTGCTCCTCGGTGCAGGCCCGGGTGACCGAGCGGGGTCTGGACGTGACGTTCGGCCCGTTCGGCTGGCCGGCCCGGCACTGGTCGCCGGCCGACGTCGCGGCCGCCCGGATGGAACGGCGCACCCCGGCCCAGGTGGGCGGCTGGGGCTACCGGCTGAGCGGCCTGGGCACGACGGTGATGCTGCGGCGCGGCGAGTGCCTGGTGGTCCGCCCGCACCGGGGAGTCGAGTTCGCGGTCAGCGTGGACGACGCCGAGCGGGGCGCCGCGCTGCTGAACACCGTGGCCGCCCGCCGGGCCGGCTGACCGGCGCACCCGCAGGACAGCCGTCGTCCCGACGGCCCAACCGGCAACCGGGCACAGCAGGTTGACGCCCCGCCGGCTTCCCGGAGGAGCCCCTCCGCGAACGGGACACTACCGGAGCGGGGCCCCCGGGTGAAGACCTAGATGAAAGTGATTATCAACGCTACTCTGCCTCCGGGCTCGCCACATGACGGTGAGCAGACAGGACTTGCCGCGCACCCCGCGGCGAGCGGGCTGAGGGGCGGTCACCGTGGTGGAGACGAGTCTCGGCAGCGTCCGGAAGACCCCGGTACCGCAGGCGGCGACCTCGCCCCCGCGCCGGGGCTCCGGCCTGCTGACCGGAGCGCTGGTCGTCGCGGCGGTCGCCGCCCCGGTGCTGGCCTGGACGTGGGACTCCGGCGGCGTGCGCGCCTGGCGGACCCTGCTGGTGGCGATCGTGGTGCAGGGGCTGCCGTTCCTGGTGCTCGGCACCGTCGTCTCGGCGGCGATCGGCGCCTTCGTACCGGCCCGGGTCTTCACCCGGGTGCTGCCGCGCAACCCCGCGCTGGCCGTCCCGGTCGCCGGGGTCGCGGGCGCCGTGCTGCCCGGCTGCGAGTGCGCGTCCGTGCCGGTGGCCGGGAGCCTGATGCGGCGCGGGGTGGCTCCGGCCGCCGCGCTGGCGTTCCTGCTCTCCGCGCCCGCCATCAACCCGGTCGTCCTGGTCTCCACCGCCATCGCCTTCCCCGACGCCCCCGAGATGGTGCTCGCCCGGCTGGCGGCCTCGCTCGGCACCGCACTCGTCATGGGCTGGCTCTGGGTCGCCTTCGGCCGTCCCGACTGGCTGCGCCTGCCCAAGGGACCGGCCGAACGCGGCGCCGGACGCAACCCGCTGGACGAGTTCCGGCGCGGCCTCCAGCACGACTTCCTGCACGCCGGCGGCTTCCTCGTGGTCGGTGCGGCGGCAGCCGCCACGTTCAACGTGCTCGTCCCGCCGTCCGTGCTCCGCACCTTCTCGGACTCGCCCTGGCTGGGCGTCCCGGCGCTCGCCGTGCTCGCCGTCGTCCTGGCCGTCTGCTCGGAGGCGGACGCCTTCGTCGCCGCCTCGCTCACCGGCTTCTCCCCCACCGCCCGGCTGGCGTTCATGGTGGTCGGCCCGATGGTCGACCTCAAACTGATCGCCCTCCAGTCGGGATCCTTCGGCCGGGCCTTCGCCGTGCGCTTCTCCTCCGCGACCTTCGTGGTCGCCGTCGTCGCCAGCGTCCTGACCGGGGCCGTCCTGCTCTGACCCCGCCGACGCCCTCGTCCGTGCCCGCGCCCGCTCCGGCGGGCCCGAGCACCCGGGGCCGACGACGGACCGACGCACGCCGAACCGCTCACCGCTGCCCCAGGCCGAAGACCGCAGACCCCGGGCCCGGACCCGCATCCTCCACCGGGACCGCCCGCCCGGGCCGCGCCGGCGAAGCGCGCCGGCCCGGCGAAACGCGCCGACCACGCGTCGGCCAGATGCGACAGGAGTACCGCAGGTGCACACCATCGACCCGCCGGGCCGCACCGCCCGGCGCCCGCACCCCCACGCCCACGGCCCCGACCCGCTGCACGCCTCCCCCGCTCCGGGCCGGGGAGGACGGCGGTGAACGCCCCCGGCCGAACGCTGCGCGCCCGCGTCCGAGGGCTCGCGCCGTCGCTTCTGCTGGCTCTGGTCGGCACCGCCCTGCTGCGGATCACCGTGGGCAGCGACGTCTTCCTCCAGTACGTCAAGGAGGAACTGCGGATCCCGCTGGTCGCCACCGGGGTCATCCTGCTCGCGCTGGGCATCGCCGGGACGGCGGTGCGGCTGACCGAGCGGCGCCGGGAGCCCGTCCTGGAGTTCCGCCGGGACGCCGAGGGCAACGCCCAGTGGCACCGGCCGGCCTCGGGCCACGACCACACCGGCCGGGACGGCACCGGGGGCGGGGACGACCCCGGGCACGAGCACGCACACGGCCACAGCCACGAGCACGGGCCGCGGGTGGCCTGGCTGCTCACCGTGCCGGCCGTGCTGCTGCTCTGCTTCACGCCGCCGGCGCTCGGCTCGTTCACCGCCTCGCGCGAGGGCACCGACGCCGCCGTCGACGCCGCCGCCTACGTCGCGCTGCCCGACCCGCAGCCCGCCGCACCGGCGGCGGTGAACGTGCCGACGCCGATGGCGCTGGCCGAGTTCATCGCGCGCAGCCGCGACCCCCGGCAGGGCCTGGCCGACCGCCCGGTCCGGCTGACCGGGTTCGTGACCCCCGGCACCGCCCCCGGCGAGTGGTACCTCAACCGCCTGGTCGCCAGCTGCTGCGCCGCGGACGCCCGGCGGCTGCGGATCCTGGTACAGGCCGAGGGGCCGACTCCGGCCACCGACAGCTGGGTCGAGCTGACCGGCGTCTGGCACCCCACGCCGGACGCGTCCGCCACGGCGGCGCCACGGCTCGACGCCAGGGAGCAGCACGGCGTCCCGCAGCCGCGGGCGCCGTACCGGGACACACCGCCCTCCTCGGAGAGCTGAGGCACCACGGCCCGCCGTGGCGGGTCCCGGCGGCGGGCCGTCGGTGGCGGGGGCTCCGGGCCGGGCCGCGGCGGTCCGGCCCGGAGCCCCCGCCAGGGCGGTTCGGCCCCCGTGTGCCTCTCGCGCTCCGGTCCGGCGCGTCAGCCCTTGCGCTTCGGGCGGCCTCGCCGGGCCGCCCCGGAGCTGCCGCCGGAGCCCGAACCCGAGCCGCGCGGACGCCCGCCGGCGGCCCGGTTCCCGGCCGTCCTGGCGCCGGCACCGGTACGCCCCGCGCCCGCCTTGCCCCCGCCGGACCTGCCCGCGCCGGACTTCCCGCCGGCGGGCGACTGCTTCGCCGGCGCGGCGGCGGCCGGAGCGGTCTGGCCCCGGCCGCGCGAGCTGTTGACCGTCCGGCCCCGGACGATCCCGATGAACTCCTCCACCAGATCGGTGGTCTGCTCCTCCGGCCACGACAGCGCCACCTGGGACTGGGCCGCGTCCGGCACCGGCCGGAAGGTGAGGTCCCGGCGGTGGTGCAGCCGGGCCAGCGACTGCGGGACGAGCAGCACGCCCACCCCGGCCGCCACCAGCTCGATCGCGTCGGCCGTGCTCGCGGGCCGCTCGACGGCCGCCCGCCCGGGCAGCGCGTCCCATGCGAGGGTGTCGTCCAGCGGGTGGAAGACCACCTCGTCGGCCAGGTCGCCGAGGCCCACCTCCTCCGCCGCCGCCAGCCAGTGGTCCTTGGGGAACACCACGACCGTCACCTCGGTGTACAGCGGGATGGCGCTGAGGCCGGTCCGGTCGACCGGCAGTCTCACCAGCCCGGCGTCCGCTCCCCCGGCCCGGAGCGTCGGCTCGGCCTCGGCCGCCTCCACCGCGACCAGGCCGAGCGGGACGTCCGGCAGCCGGTCCGCCCAGACGCGCGCCCACTTGCCGGGCGTCACGCCCGGGACGTACGCCAGCCGGAACGAAGGTGTCACCTGGATCTCTGTCACCCGGGTAAGGCTACCGACCGTGGCAGGGGGTGCCGTCCGCTCGCTTACCCTGGTGACCATGACATCGCTCAAGCAGAAGACCACGCAGACCATGAAGCCGGCGACGGCGGCGAAGAAGCTCGGGGTCTACCTCGGCGCCACCCCTGCCGACTTCCAGTCGGGCGTGATCTCCCGCGAGGAGCTCACCGCCCTCCAGTCCGAGCCGCCCCAGTGGCTCCAGGACCTGCGCCGCAACGGCCCGCACCCGCGGTCCGTGGTGGCCAACCGGCTCGGCGTCTCGGTCGCGGGCCTGGCCCGCGGCGGCGTCACCGAAGCCATCACCTCGGAGCAGATCGACGCTCTGCGCGAGGAGAACCCGGACTGGCTGCAGCGTGAGCGCACCATCCAGGCCGAGGTGCGCCGTGAGACCGTGCGGGTCAAGGAGAAGCACGAGAAGGAGGAGAAGCAGCGGCAGAAGGCCGAGGCGGCGGCCCAACGCGGCCAGGCCCGCTGACCGGCGGCGCTCCGCTCCTTCCCGTCGCTCGTTCGGCCCTGTCCGTTCGTTCGAGTCCATCGCCCGTTCGGCCCTGTCCGTTCGTTCGACCTCGTCGGTCGCCCGGCTCCGGCCGGCCGACCGGCACCGGTTCGGCACCTGCCGTCCCCCCGGCCCTCCGGCGTTCGCGCCGGAGGGCCGTCGCACGTCCGGAACCGGCTCCGCCGGGAGGGCCCCGAGCACCCGCAGGTCGCACACGGCGGACCCGCCGTACGCCGTCGCACCACCCCGACCGACGAGAACGGCCCCGGCGGCCCGAGCGGGGCGGGCGGGCGGACCGCCGGCCGGGTGGCAGCACGGAGCCGAGCGGGTGACCCGCCCGACGTGTCGGCGGCGGCACGGCGACCCCGGCGTGCGTCGGTGGGAACGCGCCGCTCTCCAGCGGCGTGCGCCCCTGTCCCCGGACCTGAGAGCCGCCGATGCCCCCCACCGCGCAGCTGCGCCGCCTGCTCCCCACCGCCGTCTGCACCCTGGCCGCCGTCCTCGCCGCCCCGGCCGCACACGCCGCGCCACCGGGCCCGGGAGGGGGAACGAGTGCGAACCGGGGGGCCGGGATCGACTGGGACCGGGTGGCGGCCTGCGAGAGCAGCGGGAACTGGCACGTCAACACCGGCAACGGCTACTTCGGCGGCCTCCAGTTCGACCAGCCCACCTGGCGGGAGAGCGGCGGCCTCGCCTACGCCCCCCGCGCCGACCTGGCCACCCGCGAGGAACAGATCGCCGTGGCCCACCACCTCGCCGGGAAGCGCGGCCTCGCCCCGTGGCCGGTCTGCGGGGCCCGCGCCGGCCGGACCGGAGAGCGCCCGCCCGTCACCACCCGACCCGGAACCGCCCCCGCCCCGTCGGAGTCCGCCGACCACGCCCCGGCCGACACCACCGCCTCCGTCGGCGCGGCGTCCTCCGTCGACGCCGCAGACCCGGCCGACTCCACCGACGCCGGGACGGGCGCCGCCTCCGGTCCCGCCGCGCCGCCCCCCGCCGACCGTCCCGCCACCTGGACGGTGCGCGACGACGACACCCTCGACACCATCGCCGACCTGCTCCGGCTGCCCGGCGGCTGGCCGGCCCTGTACGAGCGGAACCGCACCGCACTCGGCGACGACCCCGACCTGATCCGGCCCGGGCAGCAACTGGTCCTGCCGCTCTGACGCCCCGCGAGCCGGCCGGCGCCCCCTCACCGGGGACGCCGGCCGCTCCCGTTGCGGCCCTCGCCGATGGGCGCGCGGCGCCTCTGCGGACGCCGGAGCGCTCGCGCCGCCGTCAGGCCGCGGCCCTCGGGGTGGCCGGACGGGTGGCCGGACGGGTGGCGAAGGAGAAAGCCTCCATCAGCCGCCGGCGCCCGGTCTTCTGGACGGCGGCGATCCGCCAGACCGCCTCACCGCTCGTCCAGGCGCGGACCAGCGTGTAGGTGGCGACCTTGCCCAGCCGGCCCGGGCGGCCCTTGTAGGTGTCGCCGACGGTGACCACCACGGCGACGTCGGGCCCGTAGAGGCGGACCTCGGTGATCTCCAACGCCAGCCTGGTGCCCTTGAGGAAGGTCTCGAAGAGCTCCTGGTGGGCGCGCCCGATCTCAGCGCCGCCGCAGTAGACGGTGCCGAGGTAGGTGACGTCGGTCGCGTCGGAGGTGAACAGCTCGCCGTACGCCGTACCGTCGGCGCGGTCCCATGCGTCCCGGGCGCGCTCCAGCACGGCGCGGACCTCGGCGAGCTCGGTGCGGTCGGTGCGGTCGGTGCGGTCAGCAGGATCGATGTTCACAGGTGCCCCCCCATAGAAACTTCCCAGAAGAATCTACTTCTTCAAGGATTTATCTTCCTTGAAGAAGAGATTAGGCAGGGGAGGTCCGCCCGTCAACCCGCGGGCGGACGAACGGGCGGTTGAGGTGCGCGGTAGCGAGGACGGCCCCGGTACGGCGGGCGTCGTCCAGAAGGCGCTCACGGGTGCGGCGGGCCGTTGCGGGATCCGCCTCGAAGGCGTAGCCGACCTCCGGGGCGGCCAGCTGCACCGCGTGGACCAGGACGTCCCCGGTGACCAGCAGCCGCCGGCCACCGCCCTCGACCAGCACCGACTGGTGCCCCGGGGTGTGCCCGGGCGTGGGCAGCAGGGTGACGGCACCGCCGGGCCCGCGCCCACCGGCACCCGCGAGCACCGTCCGACCGTCCGCCTCGTGCAGCAGTCCGGCCCGGCGCAGCGGCTCCACGACGTACGTCATCGCCGTACGGGTCGGGGCGAGCGCCGCGATCTCGGCGCGCTGCACCACGTACCGGGCGTTCGGGAAGACCGGCACGCCGTCGGGCAGGACCGACCAGCCGAAGTGGTCCTCGTGCAGGTGGGTCAGGACCACGGCCTCGACGTCCGCCGGCCCGATCCCGGCGGCGGCCAGCACCCGGGGCAGCCGGCCGGGAACGGGCGCCCAGGCCGACGCCGGGCTGCCGACCGGCCCGACGCCGGTGTCGACCAGGGTGACCCGGCCTCCGGGCCGGCGGACGGCGAAGCAGCGGAAGTCCAGCTCCCAGGTGTCACCCGGGCCGAAGGCCGCCGGGTCGAGGTCGCGGGCCCGCTCCCAGTCGGCCGGGGAGGCGGCCGGGAAGACGGCCTGCCGGGTGCCGGGGAACGGGCCGTGCGCGTCCAGCAGGGCCAGCACCTCGTACTGGCCGAGCCGCCGCACGGCTGCGCCGCCCCCGGCGGAGGACGCCACCGCCGAGGTCCCCTCGGCGAACGGCCCCGCCCCGGACTGCTCGGCGGCGGACGCGGGCGGGCCGGCGAGCGACCGGAGGGCGGCGGTGCCGGCGGCGGCGAAGGCGCCGCGCAGGACCTGACGGCGGGCGGGGTGGTCGGAAGGATCGTTCACCGGTGCTCCTCGGGGCTCTGGTCGGACGGGCCGGTGGCGCGGGACGGGACGGGGTCCACGCGGGGGCAGGTGGGCCGGCGCCCTGACCCCCGTCCGGGGCGCCGGCAGGACCAAGGCTCCCGCCGCGAGCCGCCCCGCGGCTTGTCGTTTCTTGCGCGATCCGTCCGTGCTCGCGCAACCGGCGACAGCCGCCGTCCGCGCGAGTAGGGTGCGCGCATGCCGGTCGACCGCACCTGCCTGCTGAACGGCGACGACCTGTACGTCGCGGACGTCCGCTGCCAGGACCCCCCGCACGGCTGGACGGAGCTGCGACCGGCCACCGTGTTCGGCCTGGTGATGGTGCGCCGGGGGCTGTTCCGGGGCCGGATCGACGGCGTCGAGCAGCTGCTCGACCCGACCACCGTCTACGTCGAGCGGTTGGGCAGCGAGCAGCAGTTCGCGCACCCGTGCGGTGGCGACGCCTACACCGAGCTGGTGCTGTCCGAGCCGCAGGTGGCGGCACTGCTGGGCGGCGACCCCGAGGTGCCGGAGGGGCTGGTGTTCACCACTCCCCGGACGGCACTCGCGCAGCGGCTGCTCACCGCCCGGGCGCGCGACGGCGCCGACTCCTTCGAACTCGCCGAGCACGCCGTCGCGTTGGCCGCCGAGGTGCTGACCACGCTGGCCCCGGCGCGGGTGGCGAGCGGTCGGCCCGGCCGGGACGCGGACCGGCGCCGGGTGGTGGACGCCGCGCGCGCCGCGCTGGCGGCCGATCTCGGACTGGGCCTGGAACAGCTCGGGCGGGCGGTCGGCTGCTCCCCGCACCACCTCAGCCGGATCTTCCGGGCCTCCACCGGAGAGGGCCTCGCCCGCTACCGCAACCGGCTGCGGGTCACCCTGGCCCTGGAACGGCTGACCGAGGGCGAGACACGGCTGGCCGTGCTCGCCCAGGACCTCGGCTTCGCCGACCAGGCGCACCTGACCCGGGTCGTCGGTCGCACCGCCGGTCTGCCGCCCGGGAGGCTGCGGGTGCTGCTGGGGCCGGTCGGCTCGGTCCCGTCGTCCGCCTGACGGCCGCACACCGCTTCGTTCCGCGTCCCCTCGCCCGCGTCCCCTCGTCCCGTCGGCCTCCCGTCGGCCCGGCCGGGCGGCGCACGGGGCCGGGCGCGTAGGCTCGGCGGATGCCCACGATGCCGCCCCCGCTGACCCGCCTGCACGACCGCGAGGCGCTCGCCGACCGGTTCCGCCACGACCCGGAGCTGCACCTCTTCGAACTCGGCGACCTCGACGATCCGTTCTGGCC
Source organism: Streptomyces sp. BE20 (assembly GCF_036322525.1). NCBI lineage: Bacteria > Bacillati > Actinomycetota > Actinomycetes > Kitasatosporales > Streptomycetaceae > Streptomyces > Streptomyces sp. BE20. The sequence continues at coordinate 86,006 of NZ_JAQYWW010000497.1, forward strand.
GCACACCACCTGGTACACCCTCGCGGACGGCTCGGACGACGGCTCGGACGAGGGCACGGGGGAGGGCCCGGTCGCGCTGCTGTACGGAGTGGGCGAGTTGCCCACCCTGCTCGGCCTCACCCGGCCCGAGCGGCACGGGCACCTCACCGAGCTGCTGCGCGCGATGGGCCCGGTGCTGCCGGACCGGTTCCTCGCCCACCTCACCGGCGGCGGCGCGGAGGCGCTCGCGCCCGGGTACCGCGTCGAGCACCGGACGGCGATGCTGCGGATGGCGCTCACCGACCGCACCGCCCTGGGCACCGGTGCCGGTTCGTGGCAGGTCGGCCCGCTCGGCGCTCCGGACCTGGCGGACCTGCTCGCCCTCTTCGCCGCCGGCTACCCCGGCAACTGGTTCGACGAGCGGATGTTGACGACCGGCCCCTACGTCGGGGTCCGGGACGCCGACGGCCGGCTCGTCGCGGCCGCCGGCGTGCACGTCCACTCCCCCGCCCACCGGGTCGCGGTGATCGGCAACGTCACCACCCACCCGGAGTTCCGCGGCCGGGGGCTCGCCGCCGCCTGCACCACCCGCCTCTGCGAGGTGCTGTCGCCGACCACCGACCACATCGGCCTCAACGTCCGGGCCGACCACCCGACCGCCGTCTCGCTCTACGGGCGCCTGGGCTTCACCACCGTCACCGCCATCGACGAGTGCGTGATCGCGGCAGTCTGACGGGCTGCCCGCACGCCGCCCGGGCCCGTCGGCGCGTCCGCGCGCGCGTCCCCCGTGCGTCCGTACCTGTGTGCGCGGGAAGTCGGACCGGCCGACTTCCCGCGCACGGGCGCACGGGTCTTCCCGTGTCAGGGCGTCAGCGGGTCACCGGCCAGGAGAGGGCGGCGGTGAGGCGGACCCGCAGGGCGGGGTCCAGGACGGCGGGCGTCGGGTCGGTGGCGGTGGCGGTGAGGGTGTGGACCCGGCCGCGCGGGCCGGGGAGCGGCACGGTGACGAGGTCGACGGCGGTGCGGCCCCGCAGCTGCCGGAGTTCGCGGCCGTCCAGGGACCACCGGACCGCGGTGCCCGTGACCGGGAGGTCGACGGTGAGCCGGTCGGCCCTGGTGAGCGGGGTGCCGGCGGGAGTGGGGCTGGTGAGCGGGACGGCGTGCCGGTAGAAGCCGGCGATCATCGCCTCGCGGCCCGGCAGGTTGAACTCGCGGCCGAGCGACCTCATGATCGAGTTCTCCGTCGGCCGGTAGAGCCCCCTGGGGTAGTACCCGCCGCCCTCGTACGCGCCGACGACGCCGCCGTCCGGCGAGGTCCGGCCGAGCCAGCGGTACCACTTGGCGTGTTCGCGGGCCAGCCGGTCGGCGAGCAGGGTGCTGATGTTGGGCTCGCCCGGCTCCCCCTCCTCGGCCGGGTAGGTGTCGGTGCCTTCGTAGAAGTACTCGTCGGCGAGCTTGCCCAGCGAGTGGCCGGTCTCGTGCACGGCGATCTGCCCGGACCTGGCGTTGCTCCCGGCGACGGTGGCGATGCCGTCGTAGCCGAGCGGGGACGCCACGTTGTAGCCGGCGCCGCCGTACTTGGCGGTGTTGGCGACGACGAGGACGAGGTCGGCCCGGGGCGCCTTGGCGGCGTACCTCTCGACCGCCCCGGTGTCGACGCAGAGCAGCCGTTCGATGTCCTCGCACCAGAAGTAGGAGCCCAGCGCGGTGTTGCGGACGGTGGCACGGTCCGGGTCCCCGGTGATGCCGGAGTCGGTGGAGACGGTGGAGACGGCCCAGACGTTGAAGAGGCCGCGATAGGCGGCGTACGGCTCGACGGCGCTCGTCTCCTGCCACTTGGCGACGGCGTCGGCGCGGAACTTCTCCTGCTCGGCGGCGGTGTAGCCGTCACCGATGACGACGACGTCGAGCTTGTCGGCGGTCGCGCCGCTGCGGAGGATCGGGGTGACCTCGCCGTCCCCGGCGGCGGGTGCGATGCCCGGCCGGGCGCCGGCGAGGTACGGGGAGGTGCCGGGCACGGTCGCGTGGCCGGCGGGGCCGTCCTCGCCGAAGACCTCGACCCGGTGGCGCGGGCCGCTGCCCGGCTCGGCGGCGGAGCTTGCGGCCGGGACCGCCCCGAGGGCCGCGAGGGCCAGGGCGCCGGTCAGGACGATCGAGCCGAACCTTCGGTTGCGCACGGGAGTTGCTCCTCTGAGGGGGAGGGCCGGTGATCCGCCATGCTATGCACCTGACAACCCGTCGGCACAAGGCCCGCGCACCCTCGCCCCCTCGCGAACCGGGTGCCGGGTCCCGGGTCCCGGGTCCCGGCGGCGCCCGGGTTCCCGGCCCGCGTGCGTCTCAGCCCACGTGGACACGGGGCCGGCGCGAGCGGTCGGGCTCGGCCTCGCGCAGCACCTCGCGGGTGACCGGCGCGACCTCGCCCTGTCCGAACAGGAAGAACCGCAGGAACTGCGCGAACGGGTTGCCCTCGGTCCACTCGAAGTAGATGTGCGGCTGCTGGCCGGTCCGGTCCCGGGCGGTGAGCAGCAGCGCGGCCAGCGCGTTGGGCACGCTGGAACTCTCCAGCCTGAGCACCCGGTAGCGGTCGTGCAGCACCTCGCCGTGGACGGTCAGCACCGACTCGAACTCGGACGGGTCACGGACCGTCACCTCGACGAAGACCAGGTCGTCCTCGGCGGGGATGTCGTTGTCCGTCCGGATCTGCCGCTTCTTCTCCTGGTACTCCGCGAGGTCCCGGCGGTGCGGCTCGTTGGCGATCAGCCGCAGCGGCCGGTGGGTGTAGTCGCGGACGAAGCGCTCGGCGGCCTCGTCGAGCACGACGTCGGTGACCCGCAGCTCGAACGCGCGCTTGAGCCGGGAGAGCAGCGAGACCAGCACGATCGCGGCGATGAAGCAGGCTCCGATCTTCACGCCGTCGGGCCGCTCGGCGATGTTGAGCGCCGTGGTGTAGACGAAGACCGCCGCGATCACCGCGAAGCAGGCGGTCCGGCCCCGCTCGCGGGCGGCGTGGGCGGCGATGGTGACGGCGATGGCCGCCGAGCTGATCAGCACCAGTACGCCGGTCGCGTACGCGCCGCCCTGGGCGTCCACGCTGGCGTCGAAGATCCAGGTGACCAGGAAGGCGATCAGGGTCAGCACGATCACCATCGGGCGGACGGCGCGGGCCCAGTGCGGGGCCATGCCGTACCGGGGCAGGTAGCGCGGCAGCAGGTTGAGCATGCCCGCCATCGCGGAGGCGCCGGCGAACCACAGGATGGCGATGGTGGAGAGGTCGTAGACGGTGCCGAAGGCGTTGCCGAGGTACTCGTGCGCCAGGTAGGCGAGCGCGCGGCCGTTGGCCTCCCCGCCGGGCTCGAACGCCTCCTTCGGGATCAGCAGGGTGGTGACGAGGCTGGTGGTGATCAGGAAGACGCTCATGATCAGCGCCGCGGTGGTGAGCAGCTTCCGCGCACCGCGGATCCGGCCGGTGGGGCGTTCCTCGGTGTCGTCCGGGTCGCCCTCGATGTGCGGCATCACCGCGACGCCGGTCTCGAACCCGGAGAGGCCGAGCGCCAGCTTCGGGAAGGTGATCAGGGCGACGCCGACCATCGCCACCACGTTGCCGTGCTCGGCGGTGAGCGCCTCCGTCCAGTCCGTCACCAGGGTCGGGGACTCGACGACGTGGTAGAGGCCGGTGACCACGACGACGACGTTGAGCGCGAGGTAGATCCCGACCAGGACGACCGCCACCCCGATCGCCTCGCTGAAGCCCTTCAGGAAGACGGCGCCGAGCAGGCCGACCAGGATCAGGGTGACGAGGACGTGCCGACCTGCGAGGGCGTCGGCCAGGTGCGGGTTCTCGACCATGTGGGCGGTGGCGTCCGCCGCGGACAGGGTGATGGTGATCATGAAGTCGGTGGCCGCGAAGCCGAGCAGGGCGAGCACGAAGAGCTTGCCCTGCCAGAACGAGAGCAGCCGCTCCAGCATCGCGATCGAGCCCTCGCCGTGCGGGCTCTCCCGGGCCACCCTGCGGTAGACCGGCAGCGCGCCGAAGAGGGTGACGGCGACGAGTACCACGGTCGCCACCGGGGAGAGCAGACCGGCCGCGAGGGCCGCGATGCCCGGCTGGTAGCCGAGGGTGGAGAAGTAGTCGAGACCGGTCAGGCACATCACGCGCCACCAGGGGCGGCCCTGCTCGACCGGGAGCTGTGCGTGCGGGCCCGGGTGCTGCTTGGCCCGATCGGCGAGCCCTTCCAGCAGCCAGGCCCGGCAGCGCTGCCGGGCCGATGCCCCCGACGCCCCCGGTGGCCCCGACACCCCCGGCGTCCCGGCACTCCGCCGGGCGGCGCGCCCCGCGCCGCCGGCCTCGCCACGGCCACGGGCCCGGCCCTCGCCCCCTCCTTCGCCCTCGCCCGACCCGACCGCACCCGACGAAGCCACCCTGCACTCCCGTCCACGTCCCGAAGCCGCGCGCCGCCGGGGCGACGGCCAGCCGCAGGCTATGCGACCGGCCCCGTCACCTCCGGGAACGCCTCGGCGGAGTCCCCTCGTCGGTCCAGTCGTGAACGCCCGCGGCCCCGGAACCGGACGGTTCGGGGCCGCGGGCGGCCGGGCGGCGACCCGGCTCAGCGGAAGGTGCGCAGGCGCAGGCTATTGCCGACCACGAAGACCGAGGAGAAGGCCATCGCCCCGCCCGCGATCATCGGGTTGAGCAGGCCGGCGGCGGCCAGCGGGAGCGCGGCCACGTTGTAGCCGAAGGCCCAGAACAGGTTGCCCTTGATGGTGGCCAGGGTCCGGCGGGAGAGCCGGATCGCGTCGGCGGCCGAGCGCAGGTCGCCGCGGACGAGCGTCAGGTCGGCGGCCTCGATGGCGGCGTCGGTGCCGGTGCCCATGGCGAGGCCGAGGTCGGCCCGGGCGAGCGCGGCGGCGTCGTTGACCCCGTCGCCGACCATGGCGACGACCCGTCCCTCGGCCTGGAGCCGCCGGACGACGGCCACCTTGTCCTGCGGGAGCACCTCGGCGATCACGTCCTCGGCGGCGATGCCGACCTCGGCGGCGACGGCCTCCGCGACGGCCCGGTTGTCCCCGGTGAGCAGGACGGGCCGCAGACCGAGCGCCCGCAGGTGCGCGACGGCCTCGGCGCTGGTCGGCCGC
>NZ_JAQYWW010000498.1:0-307 GCF_036322525.1 Streptomyces sp. BE20
GGCCGTAGCCGGTGGAGCCGGGGTAGTTGACCCGGACCACCTCGAAGACGTGGTCCAGCCAGTCGGCCGGGCCGGCGGGCCGCTGGACGTGGCGGGGGGCGGGAGAGCGGTAGGGCGGCGGGGAGGGCAGGGGGGGGCGCTGCGGAGTCGATCACGGTGGGCGCCGTAGCGTTCAGCTGGGGGGGGGTGGGTGGGGGCGGGTGGTGTTTGTTGGGTTTCCTGTGTGGTGTTCGGGGGTTGGGGGCCTGCGCGCCCCCCCGCTCCGCCAAGCCCCCGCCACCGGCGCGCCCCGCCCCCCCCCCCCCCC
>NZ_JAQYWW010000499.1:0-1877 GCF_036322525.1 Streptomyces sp. BE20
CACCCGGCGCCGCACCACCACGCCGACTCACCAACAACAGATGACGCACCCCGTGCGACTCCACCAGACGCCGAGCCACCAACCCGCCCAACGTCCCCGTCCCACCCGTCACCAACACCGTCCCCGCCGGATCCAACACCCCGACGGACCCGGACACGGCCGCACGCACCAGGCGCGGCACCACCGCGCCACCGTCACGCCACACCACCTGCGACTCACCCGACGCCAGCAGGCCCCCCAGGGCCGACGGCTCCACCGCCGAGGCGGGGAACGCCGCTCCCTCGCCACCGAGGAGGAGGACCCGGCCGGGCTGCTCGTGCTGGACGGAACGGACCAGCCCCCACACCGCGTTGACCGCCGGGTCCGCGTCGGGCAGCCCGGTCGCGACGACCAGCGTCTCGCCGGCCCGGGCAGGATCCGCGAGCCCGTCGTGCAGGAAGGTCGCGACCCGGCCGAGCAGCGCGCGGGCGCCCTCGGGCCCGACGGCCGGCTCGCCGGTGAGGTCCAGCACCGCCGGGACGGCCGTCCCGGCCTCCGCGACCGGGGCGAGCGGCGCCCAGGCGACGCTGTAGAGGTGCTCGGCCCCGGCCGCCCCGAGGGCGGTGAGCCGGTCGACCGGCACCTGCCGCAGCGACAGCGACCCGATCGAGGCCACCGGCAGTCCGGCCGGGTCGGTGAGGACGAGCGAGAACGCGTACGGACCCGTCTGCCGGGCGTGCACCCGCAGGGCGGTGGCCCCCGACGCGAACAGGGCCACGTCGTTCCAGGCGAACGGCAGCAGGACGTGCCCCGGCTCCGGCTCGGCGACGGCCAGGAAGTTGGTGGCCTGGAGCGCGGCGTCCAGCAGCACGGGGTGGATCCCGTAGCCGGCGGCGGCCAGGCCGGCGGGCAGCGCCACCTCGGCGTGCACCTCGCCGTCGTGCCGCCAGGCGGCCCGCAGCGCCTGGAACGCCGGACCGTAGACGAAGCCCCGCTCGGCCAGCCGCTCGTAGAAGCCGTCCAGCGCGACCGGCTCCGCACCCGCCGGAAGCCACGGGCCGGGGGCCGCGGCGCCCGGCCCGGCCTCCCCGCCGAGGAAGCCGCTGGCGTGCCGCGTCCAGGCCCCCTCGCCGCCCTCGGGCCGCGAGTACAGGGCGAACGGCCGCCGGGCATCGGGCGCGTCGTCCTCCGGCGCGTCGACCCGCACGTGCAGGTGCAGGGCACCGCGCTCGGGGACGACGAGCGGAGCCTCGATCACCAGCTCGTCGACGGCGGGGGCGCCCGCCTCGTCACCGGCCCGCGAGACCAGCTCCAGCAGCGCTGCCCCCGGGGCGAGGACGGTCCCGGCGACGGCGTGGTCCGCGAGCCACGGGTGGTCCCGCTGCTCCAGCCGGCCGGTGAGCACCGACCCGCCCTCCGGCAGCGACACGGCCGCACCCAGCAGCGGGTGCCCGACGGGTGCCAGCCCGGCGGCGCCCACGTCGGCGGTGGGACGCGTCTCCAGCCAGTAACGTTCGTGCTGGAAGGGGTAGGTGGGGAGTTCGGAGGGCCGGAGGGTGCCGGCGTCGGTGAACGCCGTCGACCAGTCCACCCCGACCCCGCGGACGTACAGCTCCGCGGCCGAGAGCAGGACGCGGTCCCACGCACCGTCCTCACGCCGCAGCGTGCCCGTCACCACCGTCGGAGCCTGGACCGCCTCTTCCAGCGCCTCCACCAGACTGTGCGCCAGCACCGGGTGCGCACTCACCTCCACGAACGCCCGGAACCCCTCCGCGGCGAGCGTGTCCACCGCCTCGGCGAAGCGCACGGTCTGCCGCAGGTTGCGGTACCAGTACCCGCCGTCCAGCTCAGGACCCTCCAACCACCGGCCCTCCACCGTCGACAGGAACGGGATCGCG
>NZ_JAQYWW010000500.1:0-278 GCF_036322525.1 Streptomyces sp. BE20
CTGGACACACCGCCGAGAGACCCTGCCCGACACCTACCGCGCCATCGCCGGCCTCGTCTCCGACCGCACCGCCGGCACGTGAACCACAGACCTCAACCAGCCCCCTGCTGCCCCACCCGCTATCACGCACCAACTCGTAAGGAATCCGACACCGGGTTGAGACCTCAGCGTTCGACACGTCGTGAGACTGCGATAGAAACCGCAGACCAGAGAAGCAAGCAGCGTCCGCCACGAGCCGCGCGACCCTGCAGTGTCCGTAGGGTATCGCGATCCGTGGC
>NZ_JAQYWW010000501.1:0-811 GCF_036322525.1 Streptomyces sp. BE20
CGAGCTGCACGAACTCCTCGGCATGCCCACCGACGAGGCGTCCGTCAACATCACCCGCAGCCGCCTCGGACGCCTCACTCGCCAAGGCTTCCTCACCCAACCCGGACGAGGCCGCTACCAGAAACGGACTTAACGTCCACTCAGAGCGGCCCTTGCCTACCCCGCGCCCCTCGGCCCCGTCCCGCTGGTGAACTCCGGCAGGGCGGGGCCTACTCGTTCCCGGGGGCGGGCTGGTCGGTCACGTCCCTGATGAAGGACCCCATCCCGAACTCGGTCCGGACCGGCTTTCGGGCGCGCAACTTCGCGAGGGCTCTCCCGGCGGTTGCCTTGGCCACCCCGAACTCTTCTTCGATCGCCCGGTGCGAGATCAGATGCCCCGGCCCGTACTGCCCGCTCGAAATACGCTGGGTCAGCCGGTCAACAATCTGGGGCCACTTCGGGCGGGTCGGGTCAAGGTCGCTCACCACACCACCGTATCCGTCTGCGCACTACCACGTCTGGCTACCACAGGGGATGGGATGCTAGGGACAGGCATAGGAAGGTCCTTTAAGAAGACATCTCATTTGGGTGGGTTGAGTAGACTCCGGGTGTGCTGATCGTTGAGCGGCTGGTGCCGGATGAGCTGTGGGAGTTGTTCCAGTTGGTCGTGCCGGACGCTCCGGTGCGCCCGCAGGGTGGTGGCCGTCGGCGCCACGGGGATCGCGAGGTGCTGGCGGCGATCGTGTTCGTCGCGACGTCCGGGTGCACCTGGGCCCAACTGCCGCCGTGCTTCGGCCCCTCCGGCCCGACTGCGCATCGGCGGTTCACCGAG
>NZ_JAQYWW010000502.1:0-377 GCF_036322525.1 Streptomyces sp. BE20
ACCAGCAGTCCGGACACCCTCGCCGCCATGGCACCGACCGCGCGCGGGCCGCTTGGGTTTGGGTTTCATTCTGGTGCTGGTTGGTGCCCTGGTTCATCCGTTTCGCCACATGCGGGGCGTGGGAACGTTGGTTCTGTTCTTGTTGTTTCGGGTGTTTTTGGGCGGCGTGGTTGCGGAGGGGGTGGGCCGGGGTGTGGGTTAGCTCGGCACCCGGGTGGGTCAGGGGGGCGGGCGAGGCCCGTCCGTCCGGGTCCAGGACCGGGCGTGCGCGCTCCGCGTCGGCCCTCCCCGCGTCGGGCGACGCCACCACGCCCAGGCCGATCAGTGCGTGCCCGATCAGGTCCGACGGCAGCACCGTGCCGGTGGGCACCGGCCCG
>NZ_JAQYWW010000503.1:0-311 GCF_036322525.1 Streptomyces sp. BE20
CGGCAGGCCGGCCAGGAGATCCACCCGGCCCATCCGATGTCGACCGGCGTGGGGGCGGGCGTTGGCCGGTTCCCCGGGGGCGCCCGCCCCCCGGGGCGGGGCCAAAGGGGGTACCAGTTGCGGGCGGGGGGGGGGGGCGGGGGGCGCGGGGGGGGCGCCTGGGCGGGGCCCGCCGCCGCGCCGGGGGGGGCCGCCCCCCGCCCGCGCCCCCCCCCGCCCCCCCCCCCCCCCCCCCCCGCGGACCCGCGCCCCCCCGCAGGAGTCGGAGCGCGGCGCCCGCGCCCGACCACAGACACCCACCCCCCACCCCC
>NZ_JAQYWW010000504.1:0-331 GCF_036322525.1 Streptomyces sp. BE20
CGTCACCCGGGCCGGCGGGTAGCGGGGCCGCCCGAAGACGTTGCCGCGCCGGAACCCCGCGACGATCCCCCGGTCGACCTGGATGGGCAGACGCCCGTGCCGGAAACCCGCGGCTCCGCCGCTTCCGCGTCAGACCACTCTCCGGTCGACGAGCGCGGCCACCTCGGTGAAGTACCCACGGAACAACGGCACGTCGCCGGGCGGTACCCGGAACTCGGGCGAGGTGCTGTACCAGAAGGCGGCCTGGTCGGTGCCGTAGAGTGCGGCGCTCGAGTCGCGTACAGTGCCGATGAACAACTGGCCGGGCCGGTCGGGCTTCTTGTAGTACACC
>NZ_JAQYWW010000505.1:0-5733 GCF_036322525.1 Streptomyces sp. BE20
GCCGCCGGGCCGTTCGGGTGCTCCGCGTTACCGGACACCAGGGGCGGGAGAGATCGGGTCAGGGGGCCCAGCAGGAACTTTCCCGCGCGGCCCCGCTGGCAGAACGGGATCGGGCCGGCGGACGGTACACCGTCCGGACGGCGGGTCCACCCCTGCCAGAGACCAGCAGCGGCAACCAGAGGAGCTCCGGGAGCCGCTGACCCGTGTCGACCCGTGTCGACGGGTGGCGGCCGGGTCGGTCGCCGCTTTCACGTTCGTTCGTCAGGGGACGGCTCGCAGTCACTGCCAAGGGTGACAGTTGGTCAGTATCCGCTCCACCGGTGGAGCGGGAGGGCTATAACGGGCTCCGTGATGATCACTGTGATGCGCGCGGCGGCCCTGGCGGCCATGGCCGCGCTCTGCCTCTCCCCTTCCACCGCGTCCGCCTTCGCCCCGCCCCCGGCGGTGCCCGACACCGCCCCGATCGGGGTGGCTGTTTCCCTGCTGCCCGTCGCGGACGAGTCCCGCGCCGGCTACGACAGAAGCCTGTTCAAGCACTGGAACGCCGGCGCGAACCCGGCGGACGGCTGCGACACCCGCAAGGAAGTACTGATCGCCGAGGCGGTCCTCGCACCGGTGGTCGGCGCGCGCTGCACGATCACGGGTGGGTCGTGGTGGTCGTACTACGACGAGACGACCGTGACCGCCGCCGGCTCCCTGGACATCGACCACATGGTTCCCCTCGCCGAGGCCTGGGACAGCGGCGCCTCGACGTGGACTCCGGCGCGCCGCGAGGCCTACGCCAACGACCTCGGCCAGGACACCTCGCTGGTGGCGGTCACCGCCCGCTCCAACCGCAGCAAGAGCGACCAGGACCCGGCCGAGTGGCTGCCGCCGTCCGCCAGCGCCCTGTGCCGGTACGCGGCCGAGTGGACGGCGACCAAGCTCCGCTGGAACCTGAGCGTGGACCAGGCCGAACAGGACCGGCTGTACTTCCTCGCGGCCGGCTGTACGGACACCACCGTCACCTGGACCTCGGCTCCGTAGCCGACCGGTCCGTGGGGGCGGCGGCGTCCACGCGCACGGTGCCGCCCCCGTGCGAGCTCGCGGGCGCACCCGCGCGCGTGTGAGGGTTCGTTCACCCCTGCCGTGGGGTGGGCAGGGTGTGGGTGTGCCAAGGAGGTCGGCGACGTCGCCGAGCTGACCACCGAGGCCGTCCACGCGCTGTACGACCAGCCCGAGGAGCGCCGGGTGATGCGCAACGCCCGCAAGGCCCGGCGGGACGCGTTCAACTCCAGGCCGTGAGACGGAACGGAGCCGGGGCCCCCGGCCCCGGCTCCACCGCAACGCCTCGTCCCGGCTGTCGAGGGCAGCCTCGGCGGGGGCGGCGTGCTGGAGCCGGCTGCGGGCCGCGACACGGTCCCCGACCGGCAGCGCGGCCCAGAAGGGATGGGAGTCGACCACCTGGGCAGCGTCGTTCGGCTGCGGTCAGCCGGTCGGACCCGGCGTACTGCTCGGCGCTGAGGACCTCGCCCGCGGGCAGGTCGGCCCAGCCGGGCAGGGCACGCAGGTAGACGGAGCGCTCGGCCCGCACCGCGGCGAGGGCGCGCTGCGCGTCGAGGAGGTCGGGCGGGTACTCGAAGATCGTCTGCTTGGCCACGAGGGGAGTGGCACAACCAGCCTTATCCGTGCTCATGCCGAGTGGCAAGCAACAACCCTCGCCAACAACGGCTCGTACGGCAACATCCAGCCCGGCATCGACTTCTTCGCCCGTCTGGCCCGGACCGGCAACTTCAACCACGCCATTGCCGGCATGGAGAGCATCGCCGCCGGCCAGACACCGATCGTCATCGAGTGGGACTACCTCGACCTGCAGCACACCGACGGGCTCAGATCAGCGGGCGTGGACTGGAAGGTGGCCATCCCGTTCGACGGCAGCTTCGCCCAGTACTACGCACAGGCCATCAACAAGGATGCCCCGCACCCCGCCGCGGCCCGGCTCTGGGAGGAGTACCTCGCCTCCCCGGAGGGCCAGAACCTACGGCTCGTGGACTACGCCCGCCCCGTCCTGATGGACGCCATGGCACACAACGGCACCCTCGGCACCGCACTCGCCGCCAAACTGCCGACGGTCGAGGGCGAACCCTTCTTCCCGACCCAGACCCAGCTGACCACCGCACTGAAGGTCCTCAGAGCCAACTGGCCCACGGCCGCACCCGGATAACCTCCCGGTGGACCCCGGAGCACGGGACCGGCAGGTGGAGGGCATGGGTCACCGGGGCCAGGCGGCCACCAGCCGCTACGACGGACGCCTGGACCGCTACATCGCCTGGGAGGAATGGGCGGCGCCCGCGTACGGCGTGAGCACGCAGCGGCTCGCGCAGGCCGAGGACCACACCTGGCAGGCGTGGCAGGAGCTGCGGGCCGAGCGGCGGCGGGCGTGGCTGGAGCATCTCGACCAGGTGGAGCGGGCGCGGCTGGATCGGCTCGGGAAGCGGGGGCGCCGGGCCCGTGGCGAGGGTGCGGCCCGGCCGCCCGACACCGGCCGGTGACGGCCCGCGCGCGGCCGTCACCAGGCGCGGCACCGATGAATTGTGGTGGCCGGGATTTCAGGTGCCGAAGAGTCGCCTTTTCTTCGTCGGTTCCTCGGGGCGGCGGAGCCTTTGTCCGGTGCTGAAGTCGCGCTTTTGGTAGCACGTCCAGCATTCGATGGCTTCGGGTCGTGGGCGAGCAGGTTGTTTTCGATGAGGCCGACCTGGCAGGTGACGCAGCGTTCGCGTGCTTCGGCGTCCTGCAGGGCCTGGGCAGCCTCGGCGTCGTTCTTCGTGGTGAGGCAGGGCGGGCAGTCGGTGGTGCCGTTGCTGGCGTCCCAGTGGTCTTCGTATTCGTCGGGGAGTCGGCGGCAGGTGGGGCAGCGGGAGGCCTCGGCCTTCTCGTCCGCCAGGCGGTCCTCCTCGGCCTGGGCGGCGTCGTCCTGGGCCTTGAGGCCGGCACGGGTGCGCTCGGTGTACTCGCGGCCCGCCGGGGCGTGGTTGAGGCTCTGCGGTTCGTCGTTGCCGTAGCGCCACCAGACGGTGCCCTGCGGGCCGTCGGTCTGCAGTTCGCGGCCGTCGAGGGTGTTGCGGAGGACCGTGACCCACTGAGTGGTGGTGGGGTCGATCCCGGCCAGATAGGTCTCCGGGCGGGCCTCCTCGGGCAGACCGTCGCTGCTACCGCTGCTTTACGTGAGCACCATCTGCCGAGTGTAGGACCGGCCGCCGACAGCCTCCACGGCACTACTGGCGGCCGGAGTCCTTGCTCCGCCGGTGGCCGGGGCAGCAGCGCCGCCCCGGCCACCGGCGAGCCGCAGGAAGTTCGTCCTTCTCCCACGGCTATCGCGTGGGAAAAGGTGTCGGCGACGGGCAGCGGGCGCCTGTCCCGCCTGCCCGGAGCCGCCCCGTGCGCGGCAGAAGTGGTGGGAGGCTTGGCGGACAGCCTTCGAGGCGAGGAGCGACAGATGCCGGCGGCCCACGTGCACGACCACAGCCCGGCCCCCGCTACCGGTCTTCCGCATCAGCACCAGCGCCGGCCACGACCGAGGCCGGCGCCCTCACGTCCGCCCGGGCGCCGCCCCGCCCCACCCGCCCGCTCGCCCCCTCGCTCACACGCCAGGCCGGGGGCTACAGAAGGTAAGTCGGCCCGGTGAGAATCGCCTGCATCTCGACCTGGCGGGCCCAAGCCCGCGCCAGAAGACCGCACAGTGGCGCCCCGTACTGGTCCCGGGTACCGGGCGGCCCCGGATTGCTCCGGCGAAAGCGGCGCGATTGCGCACCGGCCGTGGACCTGGCCTCCCGGGCGGGCCGACGCCCTTCAGCAGCGGTCCCGGGCTGGCCTTCGGTTGCTCCCTTGCTGCCGTGCTGACGCGGTTCCGGCCGCCTTCGCAGGTCAGGACAGGCGTACGACCTCGCCGCTGGCGGCGCTGGTGCGCGCGGCGTCCAGTACGGTCGCGGTGGTCACGGCGTCCCATGGGTCCACGGGCAGCGGACGGGTGCCACGGAGCGCGGCGGCGAAGGCCGGGTAGAAGAGGTCCCACTCGCCGCGGGCGGACGGTGCGGGATCAACGTGGTCGCCGCGCAGCACCTGGCCCCAACGCCGCTCGGGCTCGATGCCCCAGCGCTCACCCTCCGAGGCCGGGGAGGCACCCGCGATCAGCAGGGCTTCCTGACCGTCCACACCGTCGACCACGTACGTCCCGGTGCTGCCGGTGGCGCGGAAGCGCGGGCCGGGTGCACCTTGGCGCCAACTGCCGGACAGGTGCGACAGGGCCCCGCTGCGGTGGGTCAGCGCGACGAAGACGTCCTCGTCGAGCCCTTCGCCGCCGTCGCGGCTCCGCATCTCCGCATACACCCGCTCGACTGGCCCGGACAGGACCAGCGCCTGGTCGACCAGGTGGCTGCCGAAGTCGAGCAGGGTGCCACCGCCTGCGGCCGGCGGGCCGGGCTCGGGCTGGAACCGCTCGAAACGCGACTCCAAGCGGGTCAGAGTACCGAGCGCACCCTCGGCCATGAGCCGCCGCAGAGTCAGGAAGTCGGAGTCCCAGCGACGGTTCTGATAGACCGTCAGTGGAACCTGCAGCCGCTCCGCCAGTTCCGTCGTCTCCCGGGCAGATGCCGCGTCGAGCGCGAACGGCTTGTCGCAGACCACTGCCAAACCCAGCTTCAGCGCCTCCTGGGCCAATGGGATGTGTGTGGCCGCCGGAGTGGAGATCGCGACCGCCTCCGCTCCGGCCCGGGCCAGTTCCTCCAACGACTCGTACGCCGGCCGGCCCAGCTCACCGGTGATCTGCTTTCGGCGCTCCGGGGATGTGGTGACCACCCCGAGAAACTCACAGTCCGGGGTGGAGGCGAGCAACGGCGCATGGAAGTACCTGCCGCCGAAGCCGTAGCCAGCCAGTCCGATCCGTACGGGCGCGTCCGTCATGTGCAATCCTTGCCGTCGATCTCTTGAAAACATTTGCGGTAGAGCCTCAGCGAACCCTGGGGTCCACGTGGGCACTGTCAAAGCCGAGCTGTACGTGATGCGATTCGCGGGGGCCGAAGATACCGACGAACGGTTCGCCGACCTGCCACCAAGAGCAGCCGACCGCGCCTGCCGAATCGCTGACATCCTGGCCAGGACCCCTCACCCAGGACACCTGACCAATCCCCACAGAATCACCCGGATCAACCGGTGCAGGGACCGGCCGCCTCCCGAACGACCGCGGAGCCCGACCAGTTGGACGCACGTTCTGCCTCGCGTCCTGGCCCCCGTGTCTCACACCCTTGGAGGCCAGGCTGAATCAGCCAGAACTCCTGACAACACCGATTACCCCAACACTCTCACCATCACATGTTTGCGTCAACACTAAAATGGTGCAAGTGATCGCGGGGTCCCGCTGCTGTGACGTGTCGCCATTTTGGTTGTGGGTCGTGGCTGTGATGTGGGGTGTTGTGGTTGGAGTGGGGACATGGTCAGGGTGTGTCGGGGTGTTGCCTCACGGTTCCTTGATCGTTTCTGTTGGGTGTGACTGTTGTGCGGGGTTCTGGTCTGCGGGTATCGGTGATATCTCGGGAATCGGTGGTTGTCTGAGGTGTCTGTCGCGCGTCAGACTTTGTGGCAGGGCTTGTTTCTTGCGGGTCCTGCCCTGTGAAGGAGTCTGATCGATCATGGTGAGGCCGCCGGCGTTGCCGCCGGAGGAGAAGGTCCGGATCGTGCTGTCGATCCTGGCCGGTGAGA
>NZ_JAQYWW010000506.1:0-1668 GCF_036322525.1 Streptomyces sp. BE20
ATCAGCGTCCTGTTCGCCATGCTCCGCGACGGCACCCTCTACGAATCCCGAACCCCAGCCGCCACCCCCGCCGCATGACCACCCCCAACAGCACCAAAACCGGCACCACATCCTTGACGAAGGACATAGAGGCACCCCCCCGCGCGAGGAACAGATCCGCGACCTGCTCGCCTCCGGCGCCACCAACAAGGACATCGCCGCCGCCCTGTTCCTCTCCACCCGCACCGTCGAGAACCACGTCGCCCGCGTCCTCGCCAAGCTCCGGACCACCCGCGCCGACCTCGCCCACCCAACCGCCTGAACCGGCTTCGGTCACGCGTCGCGAGTCGTGGAGTCCGTCGTCATGACGTCGGGAGACACCGGCAGCGCTCACACCCTGCCGTCTCCGACAGCATGACGAAACCTCAGCGACCGTGCACTCGACCGCAGTCCGCTCCCCCGACCAGGAGTGCGAAACGTCAGCGCGGTACCGCCGGCCTGAACGGCAGTCGGTCGGGGAGCAGCGGCATCAGGACCGCGATGCCTGCCGCCGCGGCGACTGTCCCGCCGAGCCTCGCGGGCGCCGCACATCGCCCGGCGCTCTGCGACGGGCGGGTCGACTGGACCAGGCTGCCCGCAGGGACGGTGTTCGAGGGCCAGCGGCTCGGCCGGTGGACCGCGGCGTGCCCCGGCCGTGCCGCTGGGCCCTCACCGGTTGATCTGTCAGTCGCAGTCGCGGCAGATCGGCTTGCCGTTCTTGAGGCGCGCGAGTCTGCTGCGGTGGTGGACGAGGAAGCAGGTGATGCAGGTGAATTCGTCGCTCAGTACCGGTTGCACGGCGACGGTGAGTTCCTCGCCCGACAGGTCGGCGCCGGGGAGTTCCAGGCCGTCCGCCGACTCAAGCACGTCGACGGCGTCGATGGTGGAGGCCGACTTGTCGCTACGGTGGGCCTTCAGCTCCTCGATGCTGTCGGTCGAGCCGTCGTCGTCGCTCTTGCGCGGAGCGTCGTAGTCGGTTGCCACAAATGGGTCCTTGTCGTCCGGGGGTGGGGTACAGGCGCCGGCAGGCCTGCGGGGCTGTCCTGCGGCCCCCGTGCCGACCGCCAGGTCTGGATGGTGTGCGGAGTGTAACTGAGGCTGGCGAGCCATAACCCGCATGGGCATTCCGAGGCCCCGTCGCTTCGCCCCCTTCACCACCGGGGAGGCAGGCCCCCGCGGGCGAGAGCTACGGCCTGGGACACGGAAGCGCCGGCGGCAGACAACTCTCCCGTCTCACCAAGGCCGTCCTCTCCGACGCGCCGCCGACCTTGACATCCCCCGGCCGTATCCAGGACGACCGAACACATCGGCCGGCGCGAGCGGGTCATGACACCCCTACCCGCCCTCGGGTCCGCCTTTCCGGAGCGAGGGACCTGAGCGAGGGGCGGAGCGACGGGCAGGACCGGTGGGCGGGACGGTCCTGCCCGCGTCAGAGACCGAGCAGGTCGGCGGTGGTCTCGGCGACGGCCGCCCTCGGTTCTCGGGCACCGCCCTCGCCTACCGGCGGCCTGTCGGCAACGGGTGAAACGAGGACCACGAACGGCGGATCAAAAGCGGGCCGCTCTGCGATCTCTTGATCATCCTGGCTTCAATGCTTGGAGGTCAGGAGGAAGAGAGGGTGATCCGTGTGGAGGACTGGGCCGAGATTCG
>NZ_JAQYWW010000507.1:0-133453 GCF_036322525.1 Streptomyces sp. BE20
GGTCCTGACCGCGCTGACGCCCGAGCGGTTGGCCGCGGTGTGGGCGCCGAAGGCGGACGGGGCCCGGCACCTGCACGAGCTGACCCGGGGCCACGACCTGGCCGCGTTCGTCCTGTACTCCTCCGTCGCCGCCGTCCTGGGCGGTCCGGGGCAGGGGAGCTACGCGGCGGCGAACACCTATCTGGACGCGCTGGCCGTCCACCGACGGTCGATCGGTCTGCCCGCCCAGTCCCTGGCCTGGGGTCAGTGGGAGGAGGCCAGCGGCATCACCGGCCACCTGACCGACGCGGACCTCCGCCGCTCGGCCCGCGCCGGACTGCGCACGATCTCCGGCGAGCGCGGCGCCCGCCTGTTCGAGGCGGCCGCCCGCGTGGACGCCGGCTACCTGGTGGCCGCGCCGCTGGACCTGGCGGCCGTCCGGGCGCAGCAGCCCGTCCCGGTGGTGCTGCGGACCCTCGCTCCGGCGCCGCGCCGGGCCGCCAGGGCGGCGACCGGCGACGGCGGGGCACCGGCGCTGCTGTCCCGGTTGGCGGTGCTGGCCGAGGCCGAGCGGCCGGCCGCCGTGCTGGAGCTGGTCCGCGCCGAGGTGGCGGGCGTGCTCGGGAGCGACCCCGGCGGCGTTCCGGCCGCCCGGCCGTTCAACGAACTGGGTCTGGATTCCCTGAGCGCGGTCGAGTTGCGCAACCGGATCACCGCGGTCACCGGTCTGCGGCTCGCCCCGACCATCACCTTCGACCACCCGGACCCGACGCAACTGGCCGACCACCTGGCCGTGTTGATCACGGAGCTGCTGGCCTCCGGCGGTGCGGCGCCGGCCGGCGCCGCACCGGCAGGGGCGGCGGCCGGAACGGCGGCCGGGAGCGTGGCGGCCGCGCACGGGAGCGGTGGCGGTGCGCCGGTGGACGACCCGCGCCACCCGCTCTCCACGCTCTACCGCCGGCTGGCCGCCCAGGGCAGCTTCCCCGAGGCGTCCGCGCTGATCGGTGTCGCCTCCCACCTGCGGTCCAGGTTCGGCGCCGAGGAGCGCGCCCGGCACGTCCTCAAGCCGATCCGGCTGGCCTCCGGCGACGGCGAGCTCGCCGTCGTCGCGTTCCCCGCGCTGAGCGCGATCTCCGGGCCGCACGAGTACGCCCGGCTGGGCCACTCCTTCCAGGGCGAGCGGGACGTCTTCGTCGTGCCGTCCCCGGGCTGGGACCCGTCGGACCTCCTGCCCGACCACCTCGACACCTACCTCGACATGCACACCGAGACCGTGCTCGAACTGCTGGGCGACGAGCGGCCGTTCGTCATCGTCGGGCGCTCGATGGGCGGTTGCGTCGCGCAGGCCGTCGCCGAGCGGCTGGAGGCGCGCGGCCGGGCGGTCGCCGGGCTGGTCCTGGTCGACTCGTACCCGATGGACAGCGCCGCCCGTGAGGGCATGGGCGAGTGGTGGCTGCACGCGATGCTCGGCGGCATGATCGACCGGATCGAGCAGTACGACATGATCTGGAGCGACTCCAGCCTCACCTCGATGGGCGGGTACAACAACGTCTTCGCCGGCTGGGAGCCCAGCCCGGTCGCGGCGCCGATCCTCGCCCTGCGCGCCGACACGCCGCTGCGCGGCATGGTCGTCGACACGGCGGAGCGCGAGGACTGGCGGGCCTACTGGCCGGTGCCGCACGAGGTGCTGGACATCCCCGGCGACCACTTCACCGTGCTGGAGCAGCACACCCCGACCACGGCCGAGGCCGTCCGCGGGTGGATCGACCGCATCGAGCGCACCCGGCAGGGCTGACGACGGGCCTGCCGGCCCCGGGCGGGACCGTACGACCCGGCGGGACCGCCCACGAGGAACACGGCCGACCCCGCCGCCCGTGCCGGGTACGACAACCCGGGCGAGCGGCGCGGCAGCCGCAACGAGAGGAAGGAAACAGGCATGACGGATCCGGTAGTGCTGGTCACCGGAGCGGCGTCGGGCATCGGCGAGGCGACGGTCCGGCTGTTCGCGGAGCGCGGCCACGGCGTGGTCGCCGTGGACGTCGACAAGGCGGGACTGGAGGCGCTGGCCGAGCTGGACGGCGTGGCGACCCTGGTGGGCGACGTGTCGTCCGAGGAGACCAACGTCGCCGCGGTCGCCCTCGCGCAGGAGCGGTGGGGCCGGCTGGACGCCGCGGTGCTCAACGCCGGTACCGGCGGCGGCGGTCCGCTGGAGGCCCCGGGCGCGATCGAGCGGTTCGACCGCCTCTTCGCCGTCAACGTGCGCAGCGTGGTGCTGGGGATCCGGGCCGCGGTGCCGGCGCTCCGCGAGGCCGGGGGAGGGGCGATCGTCGCCACCTCCTCGGTCTCCGGCCTGCGCGGCGACCCGGGCACCTGGGCGTACAACGCGACCAAGGCGGCCGTGATCAACCTCGTCCGGGGCACGGCCATCGACTACGCAGCCGAGGGGATCCGGATCAACGCGATCGCGCCCGGCGGCACCGTCACCGGGCTGACCGCCGGACAGGTCGCCGACCCGGAGTTCTCGGCGTTCATCACCCGCCGGATCCCCGCCCAGCGCTGGGCCGAGGCGCGGGAGCAGGCCGAGGTGGTCTGGTTCCTGACCTCCCCGGCGGCCTCCTACGTCACCGGGGTCACCGTCCCCGTCGACGGAGGACTGAGCGCCAACGGCGGCATCCTGCTGCCGCCGCCGGCCCGGGGCCGCTGACCCGGTACGGCGGCCCGCCGCCGTACCGCACCGACCGAAGTACCCCCGATTTGTCCCAACTGACGAGGAGAGCAACACCGATGAGCATCGAGGCGAACAAGGCCCTGGTCGAGCGGTACTACCACGAGCTGGTCACCGGGCAGCGGGTCGAACTGCTGGAGGAGCTGGTCGCGGAGGACGCCGCCGACGAGACCAGGGTCGGCCCCGGTGGCAGCGGGACCCGGGAGGACTTCCGCGAGCACCTGCGCTGGCTCTGGGAGAACGTCCGCGACGTCAAGGCCACGGTCGAGGACCTGGTGGCCGAGGGCGACCGGGTGATCGCCTTCTGGCGGATCGAGGGCGTGCACGTCGGCCCGGTCTTCGGCGTCCCCGCCACCGGCCGGTCCTTCGTCGGGCACAGCATCAGCTGGCTGACCGTCCGTGACAACAAGGTGGTCCGCTACAACGTGCTGCCCGACCGCCTGGGCATCGTCCAGCAGCTGGCCCCGGCCACCGTCTGACCCTGCCTCACCGGGGCGCACCGCCGCCCCCTCCGGCCCCCGGGGCCCGGCCGGCGCCGCCGTCGGCCGGGCCCCGGGGCGCTTGGCCGAACCCGACCCCGAACCCGACCCCGGAACCGATCCGCCAGGAGGAATCCCCATGACCGCCGCCGACCTGAGCCCGGCCGACGCCGAACAGCTGCGCCAGCTGCTCGCCCGCTTCTCCCACGCCTTCGACAACGCGGACGCGGAGGCGCTGGCCGGGGTGTTCGCCGAGGACGGTGTGATCGAACTCGCCCGCACCGGAGCCGTGTTCACCGGCCTGGAGAAGATCCGGGTGTTCGCCCGTGACCTGGGACAGGACCACCCGGACCACCAGACCCTCGACTCCGTCCTCACCGTGGACGAGGACGGTACCGTCCGGGGCCGCAGCCGCTACCTGGCGATCCTGCCCGACGGCTCGGTCCACAACGGCGACTACTTCGACGTCTACACCCGCACGGCGGACGGCTGGCGGATCGCCCACCGCCGCTCCGTGCCGCGCTACCCGCGCCGCCACCACCACGCCTGACCGACGGGCCGCCGGGTGCGGCCGAGCGGCCTGTCCGACGGCCCGGGCGTCCTGCGCCCGGGCCGCGTCGTGCCGCGACCGGTTCGGCGGCCCGCCGGGGCCCCGAGGCCGGCCGCCGAACGGGCCGGCGAGCCGGTCGCGGTGCAGGTCAGGGCAGTGGCCGGGGCGCCGGGACGGCCTTCGGTCCGGGTGTCGCTCAGGGCCCGTCCTAAGGGTGGGTTAGGGGTCCGGTAGGGGTCCGCGGGGGTGCGCCCGCCGATAGCTTCTCGGCATTCCCCAGCTCGTCCCCTCCCACCAAGACGGAGTCATCAGCATGCCCATCACCGGGCCCCGGCCCTTCCCGCTGCTCGCCGCCCTCACCGCAGGGATGCTGCTCCTGGCCGGCTGCAGCTCAGGCTCCGGAGCCGGCTCCGGCGGACCGGGGGCGGCCCAGGACGGTTCGGCCGACAAGCCGGTCCAGGGCGGGGCACTCACCTACGCCACCGACGTCGAGCCGATCTCCTTCGACATCCACGTCAGCCAGCAGGACATCACCGGCGCGATCCAGCGCAACGTCTTCGACTCCCTCGTCCACCAGGACGCGAGCGGCGAGTTCCAGCCCTGGCTGGCGGCCTCGTGGGAGATCACGCCGGACCTCAAGACCTACACCTTCCACCTGCGCGACGGCGTCAAGTTCACCGACGGCACGCCCTTCGACGCGGAGGCGGTCAAGGCCAACTTCGACCGGATCGTGGCCAAGGAGACCAAGTCCCAGTACGCGGCGAGCCTGCTCGGCCCGTACACCGGGACCGAGGTGGTCGACACCCGCACCGTCAAGGTCTCCTTCAGCGAGCCGTTCGCGCCGTTCCTCCAGGCGGCCAGCACCGCCTACCTCGGCTTCTACTCGCCGAAGACGATCAAGGAGAACGGTCCCAAGCTGGGCGCCGGCGGCGCGGCCGACGTCGGCACCGGCCCGTTCGTGTTCAGCAGCTACACCAAGGGCCAGAGCGCCGTCTTCACCCGCAACCCCGACTACAACTGGGCGCCGTCGAGCGCCAACCACCAGGGGCCCGCGTACCTGGAGAAGCTCACCATCCGCTTCCTCACCGAGGACTCGGTCCGGGTCGGCGCGCTGAACAGCGGCCAGGTCCAGGTGGCCGAGCCGATCCCGCCGACCGACGTCAAGACCGTCCAGGGCGACCCGAAGCTGCGCACCGTCACCACCGACGCGCCCGGCGCCAACTACGCGCTCGTCCTCAACACCACCAAGGCCCCGCTGGACGACCCGCAGGTCCGCAAGGCCGTGCAGCGCGGCATCGACCTCGACACCGACATCCAGTCCGTCTACTTCGGCGTCTTCAAGCGCGCCTGGAGCCCGGTCTCGCCCACCACCCCGTACTACAACAAGGCGCTGGAGAAGTCCTGGCCGTACGACCAGGCGGCCTCCAACAAGGCCCTGGACGAGGCCGGCTGGACCGCCCGCGACAGCGAGGGCTACCGCACCAAGGACGGCAAGCGACTCACCCTGTCGTGGCCGCTGCCGCCCGCCGAGTTCGTCCGCGAGCAGCGTGAGACGCTCGGCCAGGCCATCCAGGCCGACCTCAAGAAGATCGGCGTCGAGATCACCCGGCCCCGCCTGGACATCGGCACCTACATCGGGAACGTCTACGGCGGCAAGGAGCACATCGCCGACTACAGCTGGGCCCGGTTCGACCCGGACGTCCTGCGGCTGTACTTCCACAGCGCCAGCAAGCCGTCCACCGGCGGCCAGAACGCGACCTTCTACCAGGACGCCCAGCTCGACGAGTGGACCACGACGGGCAAGGGGACGTTCGACAAGACCGTCCGCCAGGACGTCTACGGCAAGACCCAGCAGCGCGCCATCGACCTCGGCCTGATCGTCCCGCTGTACGTGCGCACCGCCGTGGTCGGCACCTCGGCCAAGGTGCGCGGCCTCAAGGCCGACCCCAACACCTGGCTCGCCTTCCACGGCGCCTGGCTCGCCCAGTGAGCACCGGCACGGGCCGGTCGGACACCCGAAGCCGAAACCGAAGCCGAAGCCGGGCCCGGAGCCGACGCACGGACTCCCGGACCCACCGCCCGAACTCCTGGAACTGAGGGATGACCACCACCCGACCGACGGCCGCCGCCACCCCGGCGGCCGTCCGCCAGCCCGCCGCCGTCCGCGTCCTGCGCGCCGTGCTGCGCCGCCTGCTCGGGGCGTTCGCCGTCCTGCTCGGCGCCGCCACCGTGGCCTTCGCCGCACTCCAGCTGACCCCCGGTGACCCGGTCACCGTCATGCTCGGGCCGGGCACCGCCGCCACCCCCGAGGTCAAGGCCGCGATCCGGGAGCAGTACGGACTCGACCGGTCCGTGCCGGTCCAGTACGTCACCTACCTCGGCCACCTGCTGACCGGCGACCTCGGCGAGTCCTTCCAGCTCCAGAGGCCGGTCGCCGAGCTGATCGGCGATCAGCTCGGGCCGACCGTCCGGCTCGGCCTGGCCGCCCTGGCGCTGGCCGTCCTGCTGGCGGTCGGTGCGGCCGTGGTCACGGCCGGCCGGCGGCCCGCCCTGCGGGCGCTCAGCTCGCTCGCCGAACTGCTCGCCGTCTCCAGCCCGTCCTACTGGATCGGCATCCTGCTGCTCACCGCCTTCTCGTTCCAGCTACGGATCTTCCCGGTCGCCGGCGACGACGGGTTCGCCGCCCTGGTGCTGCCCGCCGTCACGCTCGCGCTGCCGGTGGCCGGGATGCTCGCCCAGGTGCTGCGCGAGGGACTGGAGGCCGCCCTCGGGAGGCCGTTCGCGCTCACCGCCCGCTCACGGGGGCTCGGGTCGGCGGCCGTGGTGCTCCGGCACGCGCTGCGCCACGCCGCCGTCCCGGTGGTCACCCTGACCGGTTGGCTCACCGGGTCGCTGCTGGGCGGCGCGGTGCTCGTCGAGTCGGTCTTCGGCCGGCCGGGGATCGGGGCGCTCACCCTCCAGGCGACCACCAACAAGGACCTTCCACTGGTGATCGGGCTGGTCCTGCTCTCGGCGCTGGTCTTCGTGGTCATCTCGACCCTCGTCGACCTGCTCTACCTCGTCATCGACCCACGGTTGAGGAACGGCTGAACTCCCATGGCCCACAACACCGTTGCCACCGCCGATCCGGCCGAGCAGGGCGACCCGGCCGGACCGGGAGGTCCGGAAGGTCCCGGAGGTCCGGACGGCCGGCCCGGCCCGGGGAAGCCGGGCGGCCGGACCGCCCGTACCTCCTCGTCGGCCGGCTCCGCCGCGTCGCTCGTCCGCCGGATCGGGTTCGCCCTCGCCGTCGCCGTGCTCGCCCTGCTGGTCCTCGCCGCCCTCGCCCCCGGGCTGCTCACCTCCGTCTCGCCGGTGGAGACCCATCCGGTCGAGGCGCTCACCCCTCCGGGCGCCGAGCACTGGTTCGGCACGGACCAGCTCGGCCGCGACCTGTTCGCCCGGGTCCTGCACGGCGCCCGGCCGTCCCTGCTCCTGGGCCTCGGCGCCTCCGTCTTCGCCGTCATCGGGGGCACCGCGCTCGGCCTCGCCGCCGCGCTCGGCGGACGCTGGGCCGACCAGGTGCTGATGCGGCTGGCGGACGTCCTGCTCGCCCTCCCGCCGATCCTGCTCGCGCTGCTGGCCGTCACCGTCCTGGGCACCGGCTCGCTCAACGTGATGCTCGCCATCGCGATCGCCTTCGTCCCCGGGTACGCACGGATCGTCCGGGCCGAGACGCTGGTCGTCCGCCGCTCGGGGTACGTCGAGGCGGCGGTCGGACTCGGCCTGCCGCGCCCGCTGCTGATCGTCCGGCACGTCCTGCCGAACGCCGTCGGGCCGATGCTGGTCCTCGCCACCGTGGGCTTCGGCACGGCGCTCATCGCGGCGTCCGGGCTCAGCTTCCTCGGCCTCGGCCCGCAGCCGCCCAGCCCCGAGTGGGGCGCGATGCTCTCCCAGGGGCGGCGCTTCCTGGCCACCGCCTGGTGGATCGGCGTCTTCCCGGGAGCGGCGATCACCGCGGCCGCCCTCGTCGTCAACGTCCTCGGCCGTCGCGCCCAGGCCCGCTTCACCCGGAGGACCGAGGCATGACGTCCGCGCAGGCCCCGAAGCAGACCGCGGCACCGGCCACCGCCCCGGCCACCGCGAAGGTCGCCGCACCCACCTCGAAGCAGGCCACCGACCGGGCCCGGACCGACGCGCCGGCCCCGTCGGCCGCCGGGCCGGCGCCCCTGCTGACCGTCGACGGGCTCGACGTGCGGTTCGGCGCGGTGCACGCCGTCCGGGACGTCTCGTTCACCCTCGACCGGGGGGAGTGCCTGGCCGTGGTCGGCGAGTCCGGCTCCGGCAAGAGCGTCACCGCCCGCACCCTGGTCGGCCTCACCGACGCCGCCGCCGGTCCCACCCGTGCGCCCGCCGGCGTCACCGCCCGCCGGCTCGTCTTCGACGACCGCGACCTCACGGCCCTCACCGAGGCCGAGTGGCGCGGCGTGCGCGGACGCCGGATCGGCCTCGTTCTCCAGGACGCCCTGGTCTCGCTCGACCCGCTGCGCACCGTCGGCGCCGAGGTCGCCGAGCCGCTGCGGGTCCACCGCCTGGCCGGCCGCGACGAGCTCCCCGACCGGGTCCGCGGGCTCCTCGAACGCGCCGGTGTCCCCGAGCCCGGACGGCGCGCGGCCCAGTACGCCCACCAGCTCTCCGGCGGCCTGCGCCAGCGCGCCCTGATCGCCTCCGCCCTCGCCGCCGAACCCGACCTGCTGATCGCCGACGAACCCACCACCGCCCTCGACGTCACCGTCCAGGCCCAGGTGCTCGACCTGCTCGACGGCCTCCGCCGCCAGGGCACCGCCCTGCTGCTGATCAGCCACGACCTGTCGGTGGTGGCCCGGCTCGCCGACCGGGTCGCCGTCATGTTCGGCGGCCGGATCGTCGAGACCGGCCCCACCGAGCGCCTGCTCCGCGACCCCCGCCACCCCTACACCCGCGCCCTGCTCGACGCCGTCCCCGGCGCCCGCACCCGCGGCACCCGGCTCGCCCCCGAACCCCTCCGGCAGGCCGCCCCCGAACCCGGCGGCTGCCCGTACGCGGCCCGCTGCGCCGCCGCCGACCCGACCTGCCGGAGCACCCTCCCGCCGGTGGACTCGCTCGGCGCGCGCTGCTGGCACCCCGGGACGGCGGCGCTCACCGTCCGCGAACCGGTCCTCCTCGGTCTCACCGCGCGGTCCGCCGGCACGCCGGCCGGTCCCGACGCGTCCGGCCCGGCCACGCCCGGTCCCGCCACGTCCACCGCCGACGCGTCCGCCCTCGCCAAGTCCGCCCCCGCCACCTCGGCGTCCGACGCGCCCGCCTCCGGCGCCCCGCTCCTCGACGTCGACCGGATCACCAAGTCCTTCGCCGGCCGCCAGGTCGTCCGCGAGGTCTCCTTCCGGCTCCACGCCGGAGAGACGCTCGGTCTGGTCGGCGAGTCCGGTTCGGGCAAGACCACCGCGGCCCGGATCGTCCTCGGCCTGGAACGCCCCGACACCGGAACCGTCCACCTCGCCGGCCGCCCGTGGAGCGAGCTGCCCGAACGCCGCCGCCGTGCGGACCGCCTCCGCATCCAGGCCGTCCAGCAGGACCCGCTCGGCTCCTTCGACCCGCGGTTCACCGTGCAACGCCTCGTCGCGGAGGCCGTCGCCCGCACGGGCGTGCCGCGCGGGGCCGAACGACGGCGCCGGGTGACCGAACTGCTCGACCAGGTGGGGCTCTCCGCCACCCTCCTCGACCGCCGCCCGACCGCGCTCTCCGGCGGCCAGCGCCAGCGCGTCGCCATCGCCCGCGCACTGGCCCCGGCCCCGACGCTGCTGGTCTGCGACGAACCGGTCTCCGCCCTCGACCTCTCCGTCCAGGCGCAGATCCTCGACCTGCTCGCCGACCTGCGCCGCGACCTCGGCCTCGCACTGCTCTTCATCTCCCACGACCTCGGCGTCGTCCAGCACCTCGCCGACCGGGTCGCCGTGATGAAGGACGGCCGGCTCGTCGAGACCGCGACCGTCGACCAGCTCTTCGACCGCCCCGCCGACCCCTACACCCGTCAACTCCTGGACGCCACCAACCTCGTGGAGGCACGTCGATGACCGGATCGCTCCTCGCCACCAGCGACCTGCACGTCGGCTACGCCGAGAACCGGGCGGTCGTCGACCGCCTGTACCCCGGCTCCGCCGACGACTGGCTGATCGTCGCGGGCGACATCGCCGAGCGCTTCGAGGACATCGCCCGGGTGCTCCGCCTGCTGAGCGGGCGCTTCGCCAAGGTGGTCTGGGCGCCCGGCAACCACGAGCTCTGGACCCCGACCGACGACCCGGTCCAGCTGCGCGGCGACGCCCGCTACCGCGCCGTCGTCGAACTCTGCCGCAGCCTCGGCGTCTCGACCCCCGAGGACCCGTACCCCGTCTGGACCGGCCCCGGCGGCCCGGTGGCCGTCGCCCCGCTCTTCGTCCTGTACGACTACACGTTCCGCCCGCGCGGCACCACGACCAAGGCCGACGCGCTCGCCGCCGCCTACGCCGCCGGCG
Source organism: Streptomyces sp. BE20 (assembly GCF_036322525.1). Taxonomy (NCBI): domain Bacteria; kingdom Bacillati; phylum Actinomycetota; class Actinomycetes; order Kitasatosporales; family Streptomycetaceae; genus Streptomyces; species Streptomyces sp. BE20. The sequence goes on from NZ_JAQYWW010000507.1 coordinate 10,264, forward strand.
TCGTCTGCACCGACGAGTTCCTCCTCCACCCCGACCCGTACCCCGACCGCGACAGCTGGTGCCGCGCCCGCCTCGCCGTCACCGAGGCCCGCCTCGCCGCCCTCGACCCCGCCGTGCCCACCGTCCTGGTCAACCACTTCCCGCTCCGGCGGGACCCGACCTACGTGCTCCGCCACCCCGAGTTCGCCCTCTGGTGCGGCACCGAGCGCACCGCCGACTGGCACCGCCGCTTCAACGCGGCGGCCGTCGTCTACGGTCACCTCCACATCCCCCGCACCACCCGCACCGACGGCGTCCCGTTCCACGAGGTCTCCCTCGGCTACCCGCGCGAGTGGGCCCCGCGGGGCGCCCCCAGTCCGCTGCGCCGCATCCTCCCCGCCACCCCCGCGCCGCCCGTCGCGGTCCGCCCCGCCCCCCGCTTCGCCGTCCGCCTGTAGGGGCCGGGCGGTACCGGCGAGGGTTGACTGCGGATGACGGGGGTTGACGGCCGGGAAGTGTGAGTGGTTGAGTACTCACATGCAGAACGAACGACCCCGCCAGTTGTCCACCGCCGAGGAGCGTCGCGAGACGGTGCTGCGCACCGCCATCGGGGCCTTCGCCGCGCGGGGGTACTTCGGCACCACCACCACGGAGGTGGCGAAGGCCGCGGGCATCTCGCAGGCCTACGTCTACCGGCTCTTCCCGAGCAAGGAAGCCCTGTTCGTGGCGGTGGTGGACCACTGCTTCGTCCGCGTGCGGGGCAGTCTGGAGCGGGGTGCGGCCGAGGCGAAGGGGAGCTCGTCCGACCTGGTGCTCGCCGCCATGGGTGACGCCTACGCCAAGCTGATCAGCGACCACGACCTGATGCTGGTCCAGCTGCACGCCCAGGCGGCGGCGGTCTCCGAGCCGGCCGTCCGGGAGGCGGTCCGGCGCGGGTACGCCCGGCTGGTGGAGTACGTCCGCGGCGCGTCCGGCGGGGACGACCGGCAGGTCCAGGAGTTCTTCGCCACGGGGATGCTCTGCCACCTGCTGGTCTCGCTGGGTGTCGAGGCCGTCGACGCGCCGTGGACGAGGACCCTCGCGGCCGGCATCACCCACTACTGACCCACCGCCCCCGGGGCGACCCGGTGGCCGCTCGATCCCCCTGGTGAGGCACCGGCGGGGCCGGAGGTCCGCGCGCAGCGGCCCGGACGGCACCGCCGTTTCCTTGGCCGCAAGTGTGAGTGGTCTATCACTCATAGAATGGAAGGAGGGTGTCATGAGTCCGCAGGGAACCCGACCCGCTCCGGTCCGCGAGGGCCGTGGCCCGGGCGCCGCACTGGCGGCGCTGGCCGGGGCGCAGTTCGTCGTCATCCTCAGCACCTCGATCGTCAACGTCGCCCTCCCGAGCATCCGGGACGGCATCGGCCTCACCGACGACGGCGCGTCCTGGGTCGTCAACTCCTACGGGCTCGCCTTCGGGGCACTCCTGCTGGCCGGCGGTCGCCTCGCGGACCTCCTGGGCCGACGGCGCGTCCTGCTCGGGGGACTGGCCCTGTTCGCCGCCTCCTCGGCAGCGGCCGGGCTGGCGCCGAGCGGGGCGGCGCTGATCACGGCCCGGACGGTGCAGGGCCTGGCCGCCGCTGCCGTCGCCCCCGCCGCACTCGCCCTGGTGACGGACGTGTTCCCGCCCGGTCCGGGGCGCGGCCGGGCCTTCGGGGTCTGGGGTGCGGTCTCCGGCGCGGGCGGCGCCGCCGGGGTCCTGCTCGGCGGCGCACTCACCCAGGGGCTCGGCTGGCCGTGGACCTTCCACGCGACGGCGATCGGCGCCGCGCTCGTCCTCGCCGCAACGGTCGCCCTGCTGCCGGCCACCTCTGCGAAGGCCGTCCCCGCGAAGGCCGCCTCCGCGAAGGCCGTCCCCGCGCCGGGCGCTCCCGCGCCGGGTACGGAGCCGCCGGAGCGGGGGAGGGGCGGGTTCGACGTCCTCGGCGCCGGGACGGCCGCGCTCGGTCTGACCGCCTTGGTCTGGGCGCTGACCGCCGCCCGCCGTGCCGGCTGGACCGACCCCCCGGTGCTCGCCGCCCTCGCCGCGGCCGTCCTCCTGCTCGGGCTCTTCCTCCTGGCCGAGCGCCGCCACCCGAGCCCGCTGCTGCCGCCGCGCCTGTTCCGCACCGGACAGGTCGCCGCCGCGAACCTGCTGATGGTCCTGCTCGGCTCGGTCTGGATCGCGCTGTTCTACCTCCTGCCGCTGTACCAGCAACAGGTCCTCGGGGACGGTCCGCTGGCCGCCGGGACCGGCCAGCTCCCGCTCGCCGCCGCCAACATGCTCGGCGCTGCGCTGGTCCCCCGGGCGGCCCGCCGGTTCGGCGCCGCCCCGGTGCTGGCCGCCGCGCTGCTGACCGAGGCGTCCGGACTGCTCTGGCTCTCCCGGATCGACGCCGACGGCGGGTACCTCACGGACGTGTTCGGCCCGAGCATCGCCGTCGGCCTCGGCCTGGGAGCCGCCTTCGCCCAGTTGACCGGCATCGCCGTCGTCGGCGTCCCGCCGACCGACTCCGGGCTCGCCGGCGGCCTGGTGAACACCACCCGGCAGGTCGGCGGCGCGGTCGGCCTGGCCGTCCTCGGCACCCTCGCCGCCGCCGTCACCGCCGGGCAGGAGGGCCGGCTGCCCCGTCCGGAGGCCCTCACCGCCGGCTACCGGGTCGCGTTCCTGGGCGGCGCGCTCGTCCTCGCGGTCGCGGCGGGCCTCGCGCTCGTCCTGCTCCGCCGGCCGGCCCGGACCCCGGCCCCGCTCGCCCCGGCCGCCGCCGCGCCGCTGCCCGACCCCCGTTGACCACCCCGCAGCACGCAGCGCAGCCCGTCCCACCGCGTTCACCGTCGTTTCCACCGCACCGCAGTCCCGCCGAGGAGAGGAACTCCCGTGTCCACGCACACCATCGACACCACCGCCCCCGTCATCGTCCGCCTCGCCGTCACGGTCGACGCCCCGCCGGCCACCGTCTGGGCCGTCCACACCGACATCGACGCCTGGCCGCAGTGGAACCCGGACGTCGAGACGGCCCGGCAGGACGGCCCGCCGGTCGCCCCCGGCACCTCGTTCACGTGGCGGACCCACGGCCTGGAGATCCTCTCCACCGTCCGGGAACTCGTTCCCGGCGCCCGGATCGTCTGGGGCGGCCCGGCCAACGGCATCGAGGGCATCCACGTCTGGACGTTCGAGGAGACCGGGGACGGCCGGGTGACGGTCCGGACCGAGGAGTCCTGGAGCGGCGCGCCCGTCGACGCCATGCCCGAGGCGATGGAGCAGGCGCTGCGGGAGTCCCTGGAGCGCTGGCTCGGTCACCTCAAGGCCGAGGCCGAACGCCGCACCCGCTGAGGCGACCCGCCCCGCACCCCGCCCGACCTGCTCACCCGCCCGCCCCGCACCCCGCCCGACCTGCTCACCCGCTCACCAGCCCGCGAAAGGTTCCTGCCGTGACCGCCACCGCCAAGCCCTACCTGACCGGCCACTACGCCCCCGTCGCCGACGAGATCACCGCGACCGGGCTGACCGTCGAGGGGCACCTGCCGCCCGAGCTGAGCGGCCGGCTGATCCGCAACAGCCACAACCCGAAGCCCGGCGTCACCCCCACCCACTGGTTCAAGGGCAGCGGCATGGTCCACGGCATCAGGCTGGGCGAGGGCCGCGCCGAGTGGTACCGCAACCGCTGGGTCCGGACCCCCGCCCTGGACGGCGCGCCCTACCTGACCGAGCACGGGCCCGACCTCACCGTCTCCACCGCCGGCACCCACGTCATCGAGCACGCCGGACGGCTGCTCGCCCTCTGCGAGTCGGCCCTCCCCTTCGAGCTGACCGCCGATCTGGAGACCGTCGGCGCCTACGACTGGAACGGCCGGCTGACCTCCGCCATGACCGCCCACCCCAGGGAGGATCCGGTCACCGGCGAACTGCACTTCTTCGCCTCCTCCCCGTTCCCGCCGTACCTGATCCACCACGTCTCCTCGCCCGACGGCACCGTGCTGGCCAGCCAGGAGGTGCCGGGCGCGAGCGCCGCCCTGAAGCACGACTTCGTGATCACCGAGCACTACGTGGTCTTCCTGGAGGGCTCGGTCACCTTCGACCCGACCGACCACTCGGGTATCCCGTACGGCTGGGACGACGCCCGGGCGGCGCGGGTCGGGGTCATGCCGCGCGGCGAGGGCCGGGCGTCGGAGATCCGCTGGTTCCCGATCGAGGCCGGCTACGCGATGCACTTCGCCAACGCCTACGAGGACGCCGCCGGGCGCGTCGTGATCGAGGGCCCGGCCGTGGGCCGCGAGGGCTGGCAGCGCTCCTGGAACTGGTGGATCGGTGCACCCGACCGCGGCGCCGAGCCCAACTCCGGCTCCCGCAGCCGCCGCTGGACCGTCGACCTGGCGGCCGGCCGGGTCCGCGAGGAGCAGACCGACGACCTGACCGTCGAGTTCCCGACCATCAACGAGGCGTACCTCGGCCGCGAGCACCGCTACCAGTACGCGCTGTCGTTCCCCGACGACCGCGGCGTCGGCAACCACACCCTGGTCAAGTACGACCGCCGCACCGGAGGGCGGCAGCTCCTGCCGGTCGGCACCGGGCAACTGCCCAGCGAGGCCCTGTTCGTCCCGGCCGCCGGCCGGGCGGACGCGGACGAGGACGCCGGCTACCTGCTCACCGTGGTCAGCGACCTCAACGCCGACGCCTCCCGGCTCCTCGTCCTGGACGCCTCCGACCTCGCGCTCCCGCCGGTCGCCACGGTCCACCTGCCGCGTCGGGTGCCGGCGATGATCCACGGCTCCTGGATCCCGGACGCCGACCTCGGCTGACCACCGGCCCGTCCGGGCCGCCCCGGACAGCGCCCGCCCCGACCGCGACCCCCGTGCGGTCGGGGCGGGCGCGCCCGTTCGTCCGCGGTACCGCCGCTACCGCAGCGCCCAGTCCGGCACCCACGTCCCGCCGCCGTGCTCGCCACCGCCCCCGACGCCCTCCGCGACCGCCGTCCCGGCCGCGCCGGTCGCCCCGTCCGCGCCGTCCGCCCTGGTGAGGTGCTCGCGGAGCGCGGCGAGCCCGGGGTGCGGATTGTCCACGTGCCAGAGCAGCGCGTGCGGGTAGACCGGGGTCGGGTCGTGCACGGTGATGCGCCGCAGGTCGTGGCCGGCGGGCCAGAGCAGGTGGGTCTGCGCGCTGACGAAGGTCGCCAGCTCCGGCACCTCGGCGACGGTGTCGAGCAGCGGCTCGACACCGAAGTCCGACCCGGTCACCTCGACGGTCAGCCCGAAGGCGGCCGCCAGGTCCTCGTAGTAGGCCGCCCACTCGGTGCCCGTGACGATGCCGGGCACCCAGATCCGGTGTCCGGCCAGCGCGGCGAGCGTGACCGCGCGGGCGTCGGCCAGCGCGTGGGACGGCCCGGTCAGGAGCTGGAGGGGCTCGTCCAGCACGGGCACCGCCCCGATGTCCTCGGGCAGCCGGCGGCCCGGCATGGTGACGGCGCGGAACGAGGCGTCGATCGTCCCGGCCCGGAGCTCGGCCACGGCCGCGTCCACGTCGAACCGCGTCACGACGTCGAGCGCGACCTCCGGGTGCGCGCGGTGGAAACCCCGCAGCAGCGCCGCCGGGGCCAGCCGGCGTCCGATGACGTCCACCCGCAGGGCCCGCCGCCCGGCCTGCACCGAGGCGGTCGCGCGTTCCTCGGCCCGGAGCAGCGCGCGGGCGTGCGGCAGGAACGCCTGCCCGTCGACGGTCAGCCGGGCGCCGCGCGGCGTGCGGGTGAACAGCCGTACCCCGAGATCCCGCTCCAGCGCGGCGACCCGCTTCGACACCGCCTGCTGGCTGACCGAGAGTTCGGCCGCCGCGTGCTGGAAGCGGCCCGCGTCCACGACGGCGACGAAGGTGCGCACGGCATCGAGATCCATGGCCGCCATCCTAGGGATCCGCGGGACACAACCACCGGTTGTGGCGGGCCGGCCCGCGGTTGTTTGATCCCCGGTCCGCCGTCCCGCTTTGATGGCGGCTGTCGACCGCCGGTCGGAGGAGGAGCGCGGTGAGGATGTCGCTGGGACGGCGGTTCGGCTGGCTGTGGGGGGCGTACGCGGTGAGCGCGCTCGGCACCCGGCTCGCGTTCAACGCGCTTCCGCTGATCGCGATCGAGGTGCTGGCGGCGGGCCCCGCCGAGGTGTCGGTGCTGGCCGCCGCGGGGGCGGCCGTCGGTGCGGCGGTCGCGCTGCCGCTCGGCCCGTGGGCGGAGCGCCGCCGCAAGCGGCCGGTGATGATCACCATGGACCTGCTGCGGTGCGCGGCGCTGCTGAGCGTTCCGGCCGGGTACGCGCTCGGTCTGCTCACCTTCCCCCAGCTCCTGCTGGTGTCGGTGCTCGTCGCGGCGGCCGACATCACCTTCGGTGCCGCCGCCGGGGCCTGCCTGAAGGCGCTCGTCCGGCCCGAGGACCTGCTGACCGCCAACGCCCGGTTCGAGGCCACGAGCTGGACCACCATCGTCCTCGGGCTGCCGCTCGGCGGCGTCGCGATCGGACTGTTCGGCCCCGTCGTGACCGTGCTCGCCGACGCCGGCAGCTACCTGCTCTCGGCCGCCGGCCTGCGTGCGATCGGTGGTAGGGAGCCGCGCCCCGCGCCCGCCCCCGTCGCCCCGCCGCGGGCCCGCGACCTCTTCGAGGGCTGGCGCCACCTGCTGGCCCACCCGGTGCTGAGGCCGCTCTTCCTCAACACCGTCCTCGTCAACGCCCTGATCATGGCGGTCGAGCCGCTGCTCGCCGTCCTGCTCCTGCGCCGACTCGGCTTCGCCCCGTGGCAGTACGGTCTCGCCTTCGCCGTTCCCTGTCTCGGCGGGCTCATCGGCTCACGGCTCGCCGGGCGCGCCGTCGCCCGCTTCGGACGGCACCGCGTCCTGCGCGTCGCCGGCACGCTGCGGGCCTGCTGGCCGGTCGGCCTCGCCTTCGTCGGGCCGGGCACGGGCGGGCTCGTCCTCGTGATGGCGGTCGAGTTCGCGCTGATCACCTGTCTGGGCGTGTTCAACCCGGTGCTGGCCACCCGCCGCCTGGAGGAGGTCGCCCCCGACCGTACGGCCCGCGTTCTCACCGCCTGGTCCGTCACGGCCAAGGCCGCCGTCGCCGCCCTGACCGCCCTCTGGGGCCTGCTCGCGGTCCTCGTCGGCCTCCGCCGGGCCATCGCTCTCGCCGGCCTCCTGCTGCTGGTCACCCCGCTGCTCCTTCCCCGCCGGCCCGCCGCGCCGCGGCTCCCGGACGCCGCACCGCAGGGCGTCGGCCGGATGGCCTGAGCGGACGGGCCGGCGGCTCCGGAACGCCCGACGGTGCTCGGCAGAAGTTTGCACGACTGTCATGTGGCAGTTCTGCCACTTCCCTACCGTGGGTGGCGTCCGTCCGACCCGCGACCCTTCCCACCGAGCGAGCGAGGGCCCATGAATCCGCACACCGACCCGACCCCGGCAGCCCCGGGCACCGGAGCCGTCGGCATCGTCCAGATCTCCGACCTGCACTTCCAGGACACCCCCGTGCCCCGGAGGTTCGTCACGCACGAGCCCGGCGACGGGCTCGCGGCCGTCCTCGCGGAAGCGGCCCGGGCGATCGGGGAGGCCACCCTGGTGGTCGCCACCGGCGACCTCGCGGACACCGGCGAGGCGGGCGCCTACGAGCGGATGGGCGAGGTCCTGGACGCTCTGCCCGCCCCGGTCTACTGCCTCGCCGGCAACCACGACCGGCAGGACGCGCTGCAGGCCTGCCTGCCCCGCCCCAACGTGCACCTGGAACCGGCCGTCCGGGTCGGGAACTGGCTGATGCTGTTCCTCGACAGCAACGCGCACGGCCGCGAGGCCGTTGCCGACGGCACCTACCGCGACCGGGACGACCGGGTGCACGCGGCCGCCCAACCGGGCCTCACCCCGGTCGAGGAGGAACGCGCCCGTGCGATCCTGACGACCACCGGCGCCGACCACGTCTTCGTCTGGCTGCACCAGCCGCCGCTTCCCCGGACCGCTCCGGATGCCCAGGGGGACAGCGAACTCGCCCTGTTGGTCCGCGACTTCCCCAAGATTCGGGCGATCGGCGCCGGCCACCTGCACGGCGACCTGTCGGGCGAGTTCGAAGGTCGTCCCGTGTACGTGTGCCCGTCGACCTTCTACAGCATCGACCACGCGAACCACGGCCTCGACGGCCCCGGCTACCGCACGTACACCCTGTACCCCGACGGCCGCGTCGACAGCGAGGTCCGGACCGTGTCCGGAGGGATCACCGACGCCATGCGGGCCGCGCCCCTCCCCGGCTTCCTGGCGGACCTGTTGGCGGGCCGGACGACCGGAGAGGAGCTCCAGGCCCTGGGCGACGCCGAGTTCGAGGAACGCTACGGCGAACCCCGCCCGATGCGCCGACACTGAGCCCGCCGCTCCGCCGCTCCATGGGGGCAGCCGTCGCCGGGCCGGAGCGCCGGGCCGGTGATCGGGCGGGGCCGCGCGGCTCACGCGGGCAGCGGCGGCCTCTCCCGGCCGACCTCGTCGAGCACCAGCCGCGCGGCCACCGCCGCGCCGTCGGTGCGGACCGTGCCCGCCACCGCGGCCGCCCGGTCCCGGGTCGCGGGGGCCAGCGCCGCCGCGAGCGCGGCCGACAGCGACGCGGTGGTCGGCGTCGGGCCGTCATGGGCCACACCGATGCCGAGCTCGGCGACCCGCCCGGCCCAGTACGGCTGGTCGGCCCCCTGGGGCACCACCACCTGCGGCACGCCTGCCAGGGCAGCGGTCGTGGTGGTGCCGGCACTGCCGTGGTGCACGACGGCGGCCGACCGCCGGAACAGGGCCTGCTGGTTGACCTCGTCGACGACGAAGCAGTCGTCCCGGTCGTCGACCGGGGCCAGGCCGGCCCAGCCGCGCGCGAGGACCACCCGGAGGCCCCGCGCGCGGGCCGCGTCCACGGCCGCCCGGGCGACGCCCGCCGGATCCGGCACGGGCGTGCTGCCGAAGCCCACGTACACCGGCGGAGTACCGGCGTCCAGGAAGGCCGTCAACCCGGCGGGGAGCGGGCGCTCGTCCGGCAGGACCCACGCGCCGGTCTGCACCACGTCGAGCTCCGTCGGCTGCCACGGGGCCAGGAACGGATCCGCGGCCATCCACGGCCGGTCGGTGAAGGCGTAGTCGCGGACGCCGGTCACCGGCGGCAGCCCGGCGGACGCCCGGCGGGCGTTGAGCTCCCCGCCGAACATCTCGTCGGCGATCCGGGCGTCGAGGTCCCACAGCGCCCGGCGGTCGCTCTCGTCCTCGGGCAGCGGCCGGCCCCGCCGCGCGGGCGGCGCCCGGTGGGGCGACGGCAGGCTGACCGGCTGGTGGCTCGCGTGCACGTAGCGGATGCCCAGCTTCTCGGCGACGGACCGCGCACCGGCCGCGGCCGGCAACGGGCCGGTCACCACCAGCACGTCACACCCCTCGGCCGCCGCGGCGAGCGTGTCGAACTGCGCGTCCATCAGGTCGGCCACCCGCCGGGCCAGGCCCGCCGCCGACCCCGGGGTCACCGTGGTCACCAGCGGCCGTACCGGGTCGCCGGCCGGCACCACCTCGACGCCGACGCAGGCGAGCCGCTCCGCGAACTCCTCGTCCGGAGGCGCGCACACCCGCACCTCCGCGCCGAGCTCCCGCAGCCGCACCGCGAGCCCCACCATCGGCTCGACACTGCCGCGCGACCCGTACGCCGACAACACCACACGCATGCATGACTCCCGTGAACTCGCAGGTCAACCTGGCTACGGCCGGACATTCTGCGGCATCACGGGGGCCTTGCCGCAAGGCCCCCGATGCGCTATAAGTTCAGAGTGGCGAGGGGTGCGGGTTCCTCCCCCTTCGCCCCTCGACGCCCGCCGCGGGCGGACGACCTGCCGGTGGCCCCCCTCCCGCTCCGGGACGCCCCGCAGGCGCGCGGGGAGCCGGCGCCCTGCGGTACGCGGTGCACGAGGAGCCGAGCGGCCGGCCGGCCGGGTCGAGGAGTTCCGGCGGGGCGCGCACGCCCGTGCCTCGGCGGCGTTGCACGGCGTCCGGAAGAGCCCTTCCACCCCGGGGGGCTACGCCTTCCCCGCGTACTGAGGCGGGGCCGCCGGGGCCGCCGAGGGTGTCGGCCGGCGGTCGTGCGGCGCTCGATAGGCTCGGGACGAATCATCAGGTCCGAACAGGAGGTCCGCGCACCATGGGCGGGACGGTCACGGCGGTCAGCAGCAGCGGCGAGTACACGTTCACCAAGCCCAACCGGGACGGCATCACGCTGCTCGCCGGCCTCGGGGTCGAGGGGGACGTGCACGCGGGCGTCACGGTGAAGCACCGGTCGAGGGTCGCGCAGGACCCGACGCTCCCGAACCTGCGACAGGTCCACCTGATCCACGAGGAACTCTTCGCCGAGGTGGGCGAGAAGGGCTTCGAGGTGGCACCCGGCCAGCTCGGGGAGAACATCACCACCGGCGGGATCGACCTGCTCGGCCTGCCGGTCGGGACGCTGCTGCGGATCGGGGACGCGGCGGTCGTGGAGGTCACCGGGCTGCGCAACCCCTGCCTGCAGATCGACGCCTTCAGCAGCGGGCTGCTGAAGCAGGTCGTGGGGCGGGACGCGGAGGGGAATGTCGTGCGGAAGGCCGGGATCATGAGCGTCGTCCGGGAGGGCGGCGTGGTGCGCCCCGGTGACGTGATCGAGGTCGAGCTTCCCGAGGGCCCGCACCGGCCGCTCGACCGGGTCTGAACGGTCCCGGACGCGGGGCGGGCGCCGGGGCGGGCGCGCGGGCGGGGGCGGGTCCGTAGGCGGGCGCGGCCCGGAGGCGGGATGGGCAGGGCGCGAACAGATAGGTTAGCCTAACCTAAGCTTCGATGGGATCGGCTGCCGTCCGCCGACGTGCCGCCGACCCGCCCGCTGAGAGGAGAGAGGGCCCTGACCAGCACCACCGCCCCCGCGCGCTTCGTGCTCTTCCCGCTCCACGTCGTCCGGAGCACCCGCATCACAGCCCACCTGGCCCGCATCACACTCGGCGGCGAGAGCCTCGCCGGCTTCGTCAACGGCGGCCTCGACCAGCGGATCAAGCTCCTCCTGCCGCAGCCCGGCCAGACCGAACCGCTGACCCCGCCCGGTGAGGGCGAGTTCGGCTGGTACCAGAGCTGGCGGGCCATGGACCCGGCCGTCCGGCCGGTGCTCCGCACCTACACCGTCCGGGCGCAGCGCCGGGACCCCGACGAGATCGACATCGACATCGCCGTCCAGGGCGACCACGGGCCCGGCTCCCGCTGGGCCGTCAAGACCGCCCCCGGGGACCGCGTGATCGTCTGCGGGCCGGCGGTGGAGGAGGCCGGAGGCGTCGAGTTCCGGCTGCCGCCGAGCGCGGACTGGGTCCTGCTGGCCGGGGACGAGTCGGCGCTGCCGGCCGTCGCGGCCATCCTCGACGAACTGCCGGCCGGGCTGCCCGTGCGGGTGTTCGCCGAGGTCGAGGGCCCGGGGGAGGAGGGCTACCTGCCCACCGGCCGGCCCGGCGTCGAGGTGACCTGGCTGCACCGGGGCGAGGACGTCGACCCGGTCCTGCCCACCGCCGTCCGGGCCGCCGAACTCCCGCCCGGCGAGCCGTACGCGTGGATCGCCGGCGAGGCGGCGAGCGTCCGCGAGCTGCGCCGCCACCTGGTCCGCGAGCGCGGGATCGACCGGCGCGCCGTCTGCTTCATGGGCTACTGGCGGGCCGGGCGGACGGAGGACCAGCGGGCCGAGGACGGCCCGGCGGTCGACGACGACTGACGGAACCCGGCCACCCCCGGGCGACCCCCAGCCCGGGACGGGCCCCTCGCCGGTCGCTACGATCGCACTCCGATCATGGACGGGGGACTGTGGGCACGGTGTGGACACGGCTGACCGGGTGGCTGCTGGCGATCAGCGCCGTCGTCACCGAGGTGTGGGCCCTGCTGCCCGCCCTGAGCCCGGACGCGGTGGCCCTCTCCACCCGGGCCCGGTTGCTGCCGCTGCTGGTGACGCCGGTCTGCGCCGCGGCCTGGTCGGCCGCCTCGGTGGCGGCCCGGCGGCGCCCTCCCGGGTCTGACCTGCGGACGAGGAAGCCGGGGCGGGCCTTCGCGTTCCTGACGGGGGATTTCTCGGTCATTCCGACCCAAAGGCCCTGCCGCACGGGCGCTGACACCCTACCGTGGAAGGGAGTCTGCCCCGGTCCGGGGCGGAACGGGGTGATCGAAGCGCACGAAGGAAGGAAAGCCATGGGGGTACGTGCACGGCTGCGCGGGGGCGCGGTCGCGGCGGGGGTCGCGGTGCTGGCGGTTGGGGCCCTGGGGGTCGGGGTGGCTCCAGGTCAGGCGGCGGCTGCCGACCAGTGGCGGCCGCAGCCGGGGACCCTGTACATCTCCGACTTGCCGAAGACCGAGTCGTGGCGCGCCAACCCGACCGCCCGGGGGTGGGGCGACGACTTCGACTGTCCGGTGGGCTGGCCCGCCGAGCCGGCCGAAGTCAATGTATGGCACCGGGACTTCACCACCGCGGAGACCGCGTTCGCCCAGCAGAAGGTGGCGGTCTTCGACACGGAGGCCGAGGCCATCGCCTTCGCGGACAAGGCCCGGCAGGACTACGTCGCCTGCGCGCACGCCCCGCAGCGGCCCGGCGTGAGCGCAACCTACCTCGACCACGGGGTGATCAACGTCGAGGAGGGCGCCACCCTTCAGGGGATGCACACCTTCGACGCCAACGCCACCGAGCGCCCCGACTACAACTACCTGTGGGGCGTGGGCCGCGACGGCGACACGGTGACGCTGGTCCTGTGGCAGAGCTACTGGGGCGACCCGCCTGTGATCCCGTGGAAGAACACCCTGAACACCGCGGTGAAGAAGCTGTACTGAGCACCCGCCGCCGACTCCTTGCCGCGGGTCCCGGCCGGGGCGGCGCGGCAGCCTCCGCCCCGGTGCTACCGCCGGGGCGGTTCGATCCTGGTGCGGGCCGGGGCGAGCAGCCGGTTGAGCAGCTCGGCGCCGGCGGCCGTGTCGAGGGGCACGGGTTCGGTCCCGGCCGGCTTCACCAGCCCGGCGGCGCCCTCGCGCTCGTAGAGGACGCAGGCGGCGCTCGACAGGTCGCGCTTGGACGGCCACTTCAGCCCGCGTGACCACGGCGCCTGGCCGCGGATCCAGGCGCCCCAGCGGCGGGTCCGGGCGTACGCCTCGGGAGTGGAGTGGATCAGCCACTCGTCCTGGTGGACGGCGGCGAGCTGGTCGAGCGTCATCAGGCCGACGAGGGGGATGTCGCAGGTGGTCTCGATCTGCGACAGCACCCTGCCCCGGACGGCGACCCTACGGATCCGCCGCCAGCCCTTCTCGTCGAACGGGATGCCGCGCACCAGCGTCTCCATCACCGCCGTCCGCTCCGAGAACCCGGCGTACAGGTACGGCAACTGCTCGCCGTCGCCCTGGAAGGAGCAGAACCGGCCGCCCTCGTAGAGCGCGTCGGCGGGGTTCGGGTTGAACGCGGTCGCCGGGTAGGCGGCCAGGTGGACGCGGTGGAGCACGGTGCCGGCGGGCAGCAGCTCGCGGTGCGGGACGGCGCGCACGGTGGGGGCGGGGACCTTCACGTCGGGCATCCGGTCACCACTCCGCGATCTCGGCACGGGCCGCCGCGAGCAGGGAGTGCTCGCCGGGGGTGCCCAGCAGGCGGGCGGGGACGGCGTCCAGCCAGGCGTTGGCGCCCAGCCACCAGTCGGCGACGCCCCACGGGTCGTCGTCGGCGTCGAGCAGGCGGTTGACCTCGACGACCAGCGGGAGCGGGAGGCCGGAGGCGCCGTCGAACTGGAAGGACGGCAGCCGGACGGTGCCCTGGCGGTCGGTCAGCCGGATGAGGTCGGGGTCGGCGGGGTCGTGTCCGCCGGCCCGGTACTCCGCGGCGGTGACGTTCCCGGCGTCGAGCAGCCAGTCGTCGGCGTCGGGGGGTGGCTGCGCCGCCGCGGGTCGGCGGCCGAAGAACGTCAGCGCGCTCAGGACCGCTTCCCGGTTGATCTGCTCGGCCCGGGCGCCGCGCGCGTAGCGGACCGAGTCCTCGAACACCGCCCGGGCCGGGTGACCGTCGGGAACCGAGGCGAGCAGCAGCCGGACGATCCTGCGTGCGATCCGCTCGGGGTCCCCGGAGGGCGCGTTGAGCAGCTCCCGCAGCCGGGCCCGGGCCGACTCGTCGAGGAACTCCTGCACCTCGTCCCAGCGTTCCCGCAGGGCCTCCAGCACCTCGGCCAGCTCCATCGCCCGTCACCTCCGTCCGCCCGACCCGCGTTCGCGATCCACGATCCGCCGAGGGGCAATCTAGCGTGCCGGTGTCGACCGCGGGCGGTGATCACCGATTCCCGCAAGGCGGGAACAACCCTCCACGATCTGCGGCATGATGGGCCTTCAGCAGCACCTCGGGGGCGGTGTGCCGGTCCACGCGTGGTCGTCCGACGACTCGGCCCGCACCGGCCCTGACGGCGCGCGTAGGGTGTTCCGACCGGTGCCGAGCCCCCGGTCCGCACCGTACGTCACGACTCGCGCTCGGAAGGCGGCCGGTGAGCAGTTCCGCGGGATACGGATGGTCCTACGTCGACCAGGAGGCCGAGCGCCGTCGGCGGTTGCGCGCGCAGTTGGCCGCCGAGGCCCAGCGGGCCGAGAACCTGCGGCGCGCCGAGGAACGCCGGGCGGAGCTGCGCGCCCGGCTCCTTGCCGAGGAGCGGCGGGCGGACTTGCGCGCCCGGCTCGGCGAGCTGAACGAGGAGGCGCAGGGGCTGCGCGGCGAGGCCGGGCAGCTGCGCCGCGCGTACCGGGCCGGGAAGGTGCGGGTCGAGACGGTCACCGTCGGCGCCGGGGCGGACGAGGCCGAGCTGACCCGGGCGATCGAGCGGGCCCGGGCGGCCAACGGCCGCGCGGCGCGCGAGCTGGCGGAGGCCGTCCAGGACGTGTGGGCGGCGGTGCTGCCGGAGGCGGTGGTCGAACCGGAACGGCCTCGCCCGCCGAGGAAGCCCGTCCGGAACGCGGCGGGGGACGCCGCCACGGCGGCGGCAGCGGCGGAGGAGGCGGCGCGCGAGCTGGCGGAACGGACCGACGGTGTCCGGGCCGGTGCGCTCGCCGAGGCCCAGGCCGTGCTGGACCGGGACGTGCCCCGCTGCGACCCCGCCGACCTGGAGCGGGTGGCCGGGCTGGTGCGGTCCCTGAAGGCGGCCGGCACCGTCTCCGACGTGCGGACGACGCTCACCGACCTGGCGGCGCTCGTCCAGCACTCGGTGCTGCGCCGCGGTCGCGACGAGGAGCGCGCCGAACTGCGGGCCGCACTGGTGGAACTGGCGCAGGAGACGGAGCCGGGGGAACGCGACCGGCTGGTCGCCGACCTCACGGCCGCCGAGGACCCGGCCTACCTGCGCCCCGCCGTGGAGGCGGCGGTGGCCCGGGCGGACGCGCACCGCAACCGCGGGCCGGTGGCGGTGGCGCTCGCCGAGGTGCTGCGCGAGCGGGACTACCTGGTGGGCGAGGACTTCACCGACCTGCTGGCCGAGGAGGGGGAGGTGGTGGTGCCGTTCGGCGACCCCGAACCCGGTGGCGCGGCCGGCGGCGAGGCACCGGTGGCCGGGTACGGGCTGCGGCTGGTGCTGTCGCCGGACCGGGCGACGCTCTCGACCTCGGTGGTCAAGCGGTCCGGCGGTCCGACGGCCGGGGACGGTACGGCCGACGGTGCGGCCGGCGACGGGGTGGACGAGGAGCTCGACGCGGAGCAGGACGAGCTGGTCCAGCAGTGGTTCTGCGACGAGCAGTTGCCCTCCATCGAGGAGGGCGTCCGGGAGAAGGGCGTGCGCCTGGAGCGGACGTCCGCGATGGCGCCGGGCACGATGGCCGCCGGCGTGGTGCCGAGCGGCTCGTGGCCGCCGCCGGCCGCCGCCGTCCCGCGCCGCGGGACGAGGAAGCCGGGCCGCAAGGGCTCGGCGAACGCCGCCCAGGCCTGGCAACAGCAGCAGCGACAGCGTGAGCGGTGAGAACGTGAGCAGGGACGACACGAGCGGCGGGAACGCGGACGGTGGGAGGGCGGACCTTCGGAAGGACGCGGCGGCCGGTGCGGCCGGTGCGGAGGGGCCCGACGGCGCCGGGGCGGGAGACGGTCCGCGTTCGGCGACGCCCAGTTGGATCCGTGAGCTGGACATGGCGCTCACCGTCTACCCGCAGGTGCTGCTGACGGGCAACGTCCGTGACCAGTACCTGCTGCCGGACGACCACGCCGCCGGCAGCAGCACCACGCTCGCCCCGTACACCCTGGGCGGGGTGATCGAATCGCTCTGCCTGGCCCGCGGTTACGGCGCGCTCGCCTTCGTCGACCAGGTCAACGACCGGATCGCCCTGCTCAGGCTGAGCGCCACGGTCGAGGAGGTCCCGGAGGTGATCCGGCAGTTCGCCGAACGCGACGAGCGGTGGCGCCGCAGCGGCGGCGCGGGCAACGGCGCGCCGGACGCGGACGACGAGGACGAGCCCGAGCTGCTGGACCGGCTGCGCGACGCGATGGTCGGCGTGGTCCGCCACCCCGGCCCGCCGATCGGACTCGTCGTCCCCTACGCGGCCCGGCTCGGCTCGGCCCGGGCACCCGTCGCGGGCGAGGCCGCCCGGCTGTTCGCCGCCGCCGAGGAGCTGGGCCACACCGCCCGCCCCGTGCAGGGCAGCACGGTCGTGACGCCGTACAACACGGTGTTCTGGGTGGTGGAACGGCAGGAGGACCTGCCGATGGAGTTCGCGGTCGGCAGCCGCGCGGTGCGGGTGATCAACGTGCCGCAGCCGCCGCACGACCAGCGGCTGGCCGCCGCCCGGCACGTGGTCGGCGGGCTGGCCCGCTACCAGGCGGCGACCGGCGGTCGGCTGCTCGACGCGGCCGAGACCGTGTCCGCCGCCAAGGCACTCGCCGACTCCTCCCACGGCATGGGCAGTTCGGAGGTGATGGCGATCGGGCGAATGGCGCTGGACCGCGGCCTCCCGGTGCAGCGCCTGGACGAGGCGGCCCGCCTCTACCGGATCGGCGTGCTCGACAACCCGTGGGCCACCGCGGCGCTGCGCGAGCGGATCGCGGACGGTGAGCGGTTCCTCAACGGCAAGGTGATCGGCCAGCCGTACGCCGTCCGCCGCACGCTGGAGATCTTCATGCGTTCGGCCGCGGGGCTGAACGGCGCGCAGTCGTCCAGCTCGCCGAGCCGGCCGCGCGGCACCCTCTTCCTCTCGGGCCCGACCGGTGTCGGCAAGACCGAACTCGCCAAGGGCGTCGCCGAGATGATCCTCGGCAAGGATGCCCGGCCGATCCGCTTCGACATGAGCGAGTTCGCCGAGGAGCACGCCCGGGACCGGCTGATCGGCGCCCCGCCGGGCTTCGTCGGCCACGACGCGGGCGGCGAGCTGACCAACGCCGTTCGCGCCAACCCGATGAGCGTGCTGCTCTTCGACGAGATCGACAAGGCCAACCCGCGGCTGTTCGACCTCTTCCTGCAGATCCTGGAGGACGGCCGGCTCACCGACGGACGCGGCGCCACCGTGTACTTCACCGAATGCGTGCTGATCTTCACGTCCAACCTCGGGATCACGGCGACCGTGGTGGCGGAGCAGTCCCGGGACGGCGGGCGGGCGGCGGCGGAGAACGGCGGCCCGGGCGGCGAACCGGTACCGCAGGCCGGCGAGCCGGCGCAGGCGGCGCCCGCCCGCGGCGGCCGGCGTCAGCTCACCCGGCACGACGACCCGGTGATCGTCCGTCAGGCGCTGCGGGAGGCCTTCGACACCTTCTTCAACGACCAGATCCGGCGTCCCGAGCTGCGCAACCGCTTCGGCGACAACTTCATCCCGATGGACTTCATGCAGGAGAAGTGGGTGCCGCAGATCCTCGACAAGGCGATCGCCTCGGTGGCGGGCCGGATCCGGGACGTGCACGGCGCCGAACTGACCGTCGCGGACGACGCGTGGGAGGTGCTGCGGGTCGAGGCGACCCGGCGGCTGGACCACGGCGGTCGCGGGGTCCTGACCGCCGTCGAGTCGGCGCTGGTCAACCCGCTGGCCAAGGAGGTCTTCCGGACCCTGCCGAAGCGCGGCGAGCGGATCGAGGTGGCCTCGGTCGAGGGCGACGGGGACGGCGAGGGCTACCGCGTCGAGGTGAACCGTTGGCCCGGGTGAGCGAGGAGTCGACGGGCGGCGGGCGCGTCGCCGACCCGGCCGTCGGGCACGGTGCAGGACCGGCCGTCGCCCCGGAGAGCCCGCCGGCGGCCCGGGTGAGCCAGGTCTACCGGCCGGTCACCTCGCTCGGCCCCGGCCGGCGGATGGGCGTCTGGTTCCAGGGGTGCACCCTGGCCTGCCCCGGCTGCATGTCCCGGCACACCTGGGAGCCCTCCGGCGGGCGGGAGCTGACGACGGAGCGGTTCGCCGCACTGTGGCGCGCGGCCCTGGCCGACGGGATCGACGGCCTCACCGTCAGCGGCGGCGAACCGCTGGAACAGGCGCCGGCCCTCGCCGCCCTCCTCGGCGCCGCCGACGAGGAGCGCCGCCGCGCCGGCCGGGCCGCCGACCTGCTGGTGTACACCGGCTGGGAGCCGGAGGAACTGGCCGCCGACCCGGCGACCGCCTCCGCACTGGCCGGCGCCGACGCGGTCGTCACCGGCCGCTACCGGGCCGGGCAGCCGACCCGGCTGGTCTGGCGGGGATCGGCCAACCAGCGGCTGGTGATCCGCACCGCCCTCGGCCGCGAGCGCTACACGCCCCACCTGGACCACCGCCCCGAGCGGCCGGAACTCCAGGTGCACGTCACCGAGGGCGAGGTCCGGGTGATCGGGGTGCCGCGCCCCGGTGACCTGGGCCGGATCGAACGAGACCTGGTCCGGCGCGGCGTGACTCTCCGGGAGACCTCGTGGCGACCGTGATCTACCGCTGCCCGGTGGGAGCGCCGGGGGAGTGCCCGACCTCCGGTACCCGGGGGTACTGCCAGGTGCACTTCTTCGTGGAGCTCGAACGGTACGACCCGGAGCAGGACGCGCCCCCGCCCCCCGGGCCCGCGCCGTCCGCGCCCGGTACCGCGTCGGCCGCCGGGTCGCCCGCGACCGTACCGGCCGCCGCACCCGAGGCGGCGACGCGGCCGGCCCGCGCCGCACCCGCACAGCAGGGGCGGCGGCCGGAGCCGGCCGCCCGTCCGGTGGTCCGGCTGGCGCTGGTGATCGCCGGGGCGCTGCTGCCGATCCGGGGCGAACGCCGGCGCGGGGGCTGCGGGTTGGCCATCGGCCGCGACGACCGCGACTGCGCCGCGATCCCCGGCCTGGCGGACCTCAACCAGCTCTCCCGGCACCATGCGGAGCTGAGCTGGATCGACGGGGTGCTGCACGTCAGGGACGTGGGGTCGACCAACGGCACCTTCGTCGACGACCGCCCGGTCACCGGGCCGACCGTGGTCTGGCCGGGGCACCGGCTGCGGTTCGCGCAGGACATCGACGTCCAGGTGATCGAGATCGACGAGTTCGGCGCTCCCCGGTGACCCGGGGGCGCGAGGAGGAGAACGGCGCGATGGCCGACACACCACCGGAACCGAGTCCGCCCACCCGCAAGCAGGGTCGGGGGCAGGGGACGGGACAGGGGAGGCGCCAGGACCAGGTCCCGGGACAGGGGGCGAACCAGGCCCGGGGCGGAGGCCAGGCGCAGGGCGGCGGCCGAAACCAGGGTCAGGGCCAGAACCAGGGCCAGAATCAGGGCCAGGGCCAGGGCCAGGGCCGGACGCCCGGGCAGGGCCGGTCGGGCGACGGCCCGACCGCTGCGAGCCCGCCCACCCGGGTCCAGCGCTCCGGCGGGCCCGCGAACGACGGCCGGACCGGCACCGAGGGCGGCCGGGCACCGACCAACCCCCGGTCCGGCACCCCGCAGGGAGCCCCGGCCGCGAGCCCGCCCACCCGGGTCCAGGGCGGCAGCCGTCCCCGGCGGACCGGGAACGGCACCGGAGGCACCACCGGCGCGACCACCGGTTCGACCGACGGCGCGCCCACCGGCGGGGGCACCCCGGCCGCCGGGAGCGCCGTCCCCTCGCCGGCCACCCGGCTCCAGCGCGGCAAGCCCCCCGCTCCCGCCCCGGCGCGGACCCCCGCGCCCGGTGCGCCCACCCGCGTCCAGCGCCCCGGCGCGACCCAGCCCCCGCCGGCCCCCGGCGGGTCGGCGAGCCCGACGGCCGCCCCCTCCGCAGGTCCCTCCGCCGACCGGGCGGGAGCCTTCCCCAACGCCCTGACCGACCGCTACCACCCCGTCGGCCCGGCCGGTTCCGGCAGCGAGGGCACCGTGTGGCACGTCCGCCGCGCCGACGGCGGCGGCGACGCGGCCGTCAAGGTCGGCAACCCCGGCGTCCAGGCCGACACCGAACTCCTCACCCACCTCGGCGATGCCGCCTTCCGCCGCCACGTCCCCGAGATCCTCGGCCACGGGCGGATCGAGCACGCGGGCGCGCTCTGCGACTGGATGGCGATGGAGTACCTGCCGGTCACCCTGGCCGACCACGTCGCCGAGCTGCGCCGCCGGGGCAGGCTCGACCGGCCCGGCGAGACCGAGCGGATCATCCGCGAACTGGTCGCGCTGCTGGACTTCTGGCAGACCACGGTGGACCGCAACCCGGTGGACTTCAAGCCGGCCAACATCCTGGTCCGCGAGGGCGGCCGGTCCGGCCGCGGCGGTCCGGCCGCGCCCCAGTTCGTGGTGGCGGACTTCGGCGGCGTCGCCAAACTCACCGCCAGCCGCCGGTTCTCCGCCGACATGCAGGTCACCGTCGCCTTCATGGCGCCCGAGCAGCTCGCCGGCCACAACCACCGGGCCGGCCCGTGGTGGGCCCTGGGCACCATCCTGTACGAGGTGTTCACCGGCGGGACCCGCTACCGGCGGGCGGACGGCGGGCTGGTCAGCGACGAGGCCCTCCAGTACCGGCTGGTGATGGAGGACGTGGTGGACCTTGCCGCCGTCACCGACGAGCGCCGGAGGCTGCTGCTCCAGGGGCTGTTCACCAAGGAGCCGGCCGACCGCTGGACCGCGCCGCAGGTCCGCGACTGGTTGGCCGGCGGCAGCCCGGACGTGGTGCGCACCCGGGTCGCCCCGGAGGCCCCCCAGGTCGAGGCCGGGCCCGCGTACCGCCCGATCGCCTACCGGGGCGCCGACTTCCACGACCCGACGGCGCTGGCGGTGCGGATGCTCGCGGAATCGGGCGACGCGGCGGCCTGGCTGATGAGCGGAGGCGCGCGCCGGCTGCGCGACTGGCTGCGCGACGAGGTCAAGGACACGGCCCTCGACCTCCACTACCTGAAGGACGTCGACCGCGGCACCCCGGCGGACAGGTCGCGCGCGGCCTCGCGCGCGGTGCTGGCGCTGGGCGCGGTGTTCGCGCCGGAGGCGGTCCCGCACGTCCGGGACCGCCGGGTGGACGCGACCGGGCTGGCCCGGACGGCCGGCGAGGACGGCACGGCCGCCTTCGTCGACGAGCTGATCGCCGCCGGGCTGCCGGCGCTGGCCGCCCGCTTCCGCTGCGGGCACGAAGCCTGCCCGGACGGGGCCTGCCGCCGGCTGCTGGCGCTGACCGAACTGCCCGCCGTGCTGGAGGCCGTCGGGCGGGAGGCCCGGGCCCTCGGCGGTCGCGGCGGTGGCCGCGGCGGCGGAGGCCGCGACGGACGCCTCACCGCCGACGAGCTGGCGACGGCCCACCGCTGGGCCCTGCTGCTCACCGTCCAGCCCGATGCGCAGCGTCTCGCGGTGGTGCGGCGGGTCTCCGCACTGCCGGGCCCGCTGCGCAGGCTGCCGGCGCCCGCGCACACGGCCGCCACCGTCGTTGCCGACACGGCCGGCACCGCCCGTGCGGCCGTGCTGAGGGGCGAGCGGGACCGGTTCCGGCGCGCCTGGTCGGAGCTGCGCCGCCGCGCGCTGGCCGCCTCCCCGACCACGGCCGAGGGCCGGGCGCTGCTGGCCGCCGCCGCCGTGCTGCACGTGCGGAGGGTCCGCGCCGAGGGGGCGCGGCGCGGAGCCGACCGGGGCGCCTGGAAGACGACGGCGCGCGCCTGGGGACGGGGCGCCCGGAGCGCGGTTCCCCGGCGCGCGGCCGCGGCCGTGCTGCTGCTCCTCGGACTCGCCGTGACGCTCTGGGCGGGCGCGGTCTGGCGGATCGCCGTCGACGCCGGAGCGGGCGGAGCCTTCCTGCCCGACGGCGCGTTCGGCGGCCCGCTGCGGACCGCGGGGGACACGGCGGCCCGGGAGACCGTCGGACAGCTGGGCGCCGCCCTGGTCGCCGCCGTCGCGGTGGCCGCGTTCCCGGCCCGGATCGGCCGGCGGGTGCTCCTCCTGGTCGTCGCCGCGGCCTTCGCCGTCGGCTACCTGCGGCTCGGGCCGCCCATGACGGTGCTCAGGCCGCCGGCCGCGGTGGTCGAGCGGGTGGTGATGTTCGAAGGCGGCCTCGGCAGCTGGGCGGGTGTCGGGGCGACGGCCGGGGTCGTCCTCGCCCTGGTCCTCAACGGCCGCTCCAACCGCTGGCTGCTCAACCCCGCCAACGAGGCCGAGGAACGGGCCGCGGGCGACCGCCGTCGGCTCGCCGCCCGCCGCCGGGCCCGCGGCGGCAGCCCGAACCGCTGGCGGACCGGCCGCGCCGGCCTCCGCGACCGGCTGCTCTTCGCCCTCGGTGGCACCCTCGTGCTGACACTGCTGCTCTGGGCGGCCGTCGAGGTCCGACTCGTCGTCGGGCAGCCCCACCACCCCACCCCGGAGTCCTGGGGCACCGGCCAGGCCGGCGCCGCCTACCAGGCGGACTACCTGCTGCTGCTGGCCTTCCTTGCCCTCCTCGGCGCCGTGGCCGCCCCCCGGACCGCGCCCCGGATACTGGTCGGCTCGGCCCTGGGCGTGGTGGTCCTGGGAGCCTGGCCGCCCCCGCTCGGCCCGCTGGAGGCCCTGCGCATCCCGGTGCTCGGCAGCTGGTTCTCCTCGATCGCCGAGGTGTGGGGCCACGCTGCCTTCTGGGCCGCCCTGCTGGTCGCCCTGCCGCTCGCCTGCTACGTCGGGTTCTGGACGGTCCGCCGGGTGGCGGAGTGAACCACCGGATCACGCACGACGTGAGGTGAGGTCCCGAAGCGCCGGCGGCCCCCCGGCCTGACGTCCGCCGTCCCCTCGGTCGTCGAGCAGCCGCCAGGCGGTGAGGGCGAGGGTGGACCGCAACGGGCCCGCCGCCTCGGTGGGTTCGAAGCCCAGGGTCTTGGGTCTGCTCCAGCCGTCGGGCGACGCGGCTGCGGTGCAGGCCGGGCGGCGCTCCGCTCCGGCCCGCCGCCCGCGTACGTCGCCGGCGCGGAGTTCGACCCGCCCCGCGACGAGAACATCGAGTACGCGCCGCGCCTCCTGCGGGCGGGCGTTTCGGCCGAACTCCACCAGTGGCCCGGCACGTTCCACGGCTCGCAGGCGATCCTGTCCGCCGAGGTCCGGCCTCGGCAGACCGCCGAACTCGCCGCGGCGCTGCGCCGTGCCATGGCCGGCTGACGGCGTCCGCGGCGCGGCTCTCCGCGCCGAGCCGCCCCGGGCGCGACGCAGACCTGTCCTCCCTCCCCTCGGGCTACGGAGAACCGGGACCACCCGTCCCCGGGGTCTGGGAGGATCGGCGCATGGCCAGGCGCGACTACGAGAACGACCCCGCTGCTCCGAAGCCCAACAGCCTCGTCCCCGCGGCCTCGGCCGTGGTCGTGGACGACACCGACGGGCGGGTGCTTCTCCAACGCCGCACCGACAACGGCATGTGGGCGCTCCCCGGCGGAACGATACGCGGGCGTTCTGTGCGGGGCCGAGCAGCGCGGACAGGTCACGGGGGTCGGCGAGGCGGGCGCCGTAGAGATTGCTGCGGTGGCGGGGCGGGACGGTGATGCGGGCGCAGTCGTCATCGGTGAGGACGCCGCCGTCGAAGACCAGCGTCAGGCGTTCGAGGTAGCGGTCGGCCGGGCTGAAGTCGACGGCGAGGACGGCGGACACGGGCCGGTGGAGGCCGGTCTGGGCGTGGAGGGTGCGGGCGGCCGCGCGGTGCGGCGGCTCGTTGGTGCGGGCGGCTCCGCCTCACTGGGCGAGGACCGGCCGTTCAGCCTACCGGTCACGCTTCTGGCCATGCCTGATCGCAAGGTGCTCGGTTACGCCGAAACTGAGGTACGCGGCTATCTCGACCGGGATATCGAGACTGTCCTTCCGCTGGTCAAGGGCTACGATCGGCTTCAGGCCGAGGCGCTGGGCCAAGCCTCGTCCGTGGAGCTGATCCGTGCGGTACGGAGGGATTTTGAATGGATGTCGACCTGACCGACGCCCCTTGGCGGAAGAGTACCTACAGTGGCGGGCAGAACGGCTGCATAGAGGTCGCCGACGGCTGTATCGGGCTCATGCCGGTCCGTGACTCGAAGGACCCCGACGGGCCCGCTCTCCGCTTCCCCGCCGATGCCTGGCGGTCCTTCGTCGCCGCCGTCCGGGCGGGCGAGTTCGGCGGTATCTGAGCAGCGCCCCGGCCCGGCCGTCCGGTGTGCCGGGCGGCCGGGCTTCTCCGTGCCGCTTGTTGTTGACCGGGGGCGGGTGGTGCGGTTGTCTGCCGTGGACGGGTGGGCGACGGGGGAGGTCATGTTCCGGTGACGGTGCTCGACGAGGCCGCGGCGTCGGTCGCACGCGGGCGGAGACTGCTGGACGAGTACGACGCCGAGGCGGATCCGAGGCGCGAGTCCGTCCTTCTCTCCGGTGCGCTGACCGCCTTCGCCTCCGCGCGCGGGCTGTTGGAGCGGGCCGGGGCGGCGGCGCCGGCACAGGTGTCGGCCGAGGTGCGGTTCCTGCTCGGGCTCACCCTCTCCGTCCGGTACTGGCGGGCCGCGGCGCAGCCGGACTTCGCGGAGGACCAGGAGATTAGGTCCGCCGTGCTGGCCGAACGGACTTCTGCCGTCGAGCTGTTGACGCTCGCCGTGGCGCTCCTCGATCCCGGTGCGCCGGAGCGTGCGGAGGCCGCCGGTCGGCTGGGGCTGCTGCTGCACGTACGCCACGAGGACGCGCTGGCCGACGCCTCGGCCGACGGGGACGCCCGCGCGGACGACCTCGACCGGGCCGTCGAGGCGCTGCGGCTCGCCTGCCCCGTCCCGGTCCCGCCCGGTCCCTGGCGGGCACTCGCCGGACGGGATCCGTCCGACGAGGCCGACTACGACGACCAGGACCCGGGCTTCGTGGCCAACCTCGGCTGTGCGCTCGCCGACCGGCACGACCGCGACCTCGACCCCGCCGACCTCGCCGCCGCGAGCGCCGTCCTGGAGGGCGTCCTCGACGGGTTGCGCCCGCCGCCGTGGACGGACGCCGACGGCCCGCCGTTCCGGCCGGCCCCGGACGCCGAGCCCGGCCCGGTCGACCTGGCCGAGCCCCTCGAACTCGCCGTCCGGGAACGCCTCGCCCTCCTGCTGGTCGGGGACGAGCGTCGCGCCGCCACGCCCGAGCAGGAGCTGCGCGTCGAACGGGCGGTCATGCACCTGGAGTTGATCGCGGCGACCAGCGCGCCGGACGACCCCTACCGGTTGCGGGCCTCGCTCAGCCTGATCGACCGGTACTGGGAGCGCTGCGACGGCACGATCCGGCCGGAGGACGTGGACCACCGGCTGGCCCGACTGCGCGATCTGCGCCGACTGCTCCCGCCCGAACACGAACTGGGCGGCACGGTGCGCTGGTTGCTCGGTGGCGCGCTGGCCGGACTGGCCCGGCTCGACCGCTACGTGGCGACCGAGGAGGCGCGGGAGTCGGTGGAGGTGCTCCGCGAGGGCCTGGCCGGTATGGCCGGGGACGACCCGGTGCGGCCGGCCTCGCACGCGATGCTCGGCACCGTGGTGAACGCGATGCGCGAGCACGACCCGGAGACGTACCGCACCGAGGAGGCCGCCCACCACCTCACCGTGGCCGTCGATTCGATGCAGGAGGAGGATCACGGGATCCGCCGCAGTGACATCCTCCAGCAGCTGGCCCACGCCTCCATCGTGCAGGGCGAGTTCTCGACCGACCTGGGCGCGGTGGACCGGGTGATCGGACTGCTGGACGAGTCGCGGGCGAAGCCCTCCGGCACCCAGTGGTCGGAGGACCACCTGCACGGTTCGCTGGCGGCGGCGATGAGCAAGCGCTTCGCGCTGACCAACGAGATGGCCGACCTGGACGCCGCGATCCGGCACGAGCGCGCCGCGTTCCGCCGGGCCGCACCGGACGACGTCAACCGGGCCGTCTACCTGGAGAACCTCTCGGTCAGCCTCTACCAGCGCTTCCTGCTCGGAGGGGACTACCAGGACCTGGAGGCCTCCCGCCGCTACCACGCCGAGGTGCTGGCCTTCCTGTCCCGTTCGCGGCACGCCGGGGTGGACCGGCTGGTGGCGCGTGAGCTGCCGACCCTCCAGCGCACCCGGCTGATGCTGGAGTTCCAGGACGCGATGACCGGCCGGGACACCGGGCGGATGGGCCGGGTGGTGGCCGAACTGGAGCCGCTGGTGGCGGCGGTCCCGCCGGACGACCCGCTGTACCTGCTCGCCCGCGGCGACCTCGGCGCGGTCACCTTCATGCACGCCCTCTTCACGGCCCCGGACCGGATCGTCGAGGCCGTCGGCCTGATGGTGGAGGCGGCGGAGGAGACGCCCGCCGGGCATCTGCACAAGGCGGTGCTGACGATGCGGGCGGCGTCGGCGCTCGGTCTGCTGGCCCTCTACCCGGTCTACTCGGAACACCGCGTCGGCGGCGCCCTGACCTACCTCGACGAGCTCGACAGGGCCGTCGACCCGGCGAGCCTGGAGGGCACGCGCGGACAACTGCTGCGGGCGATGCTGCTGATGATGCGGTACCGCCACGCGCGGCTCCCGGCCGACGCCGTCGCGGCGCTGGCCGCCGCGGGGGCCGTCCGTGACCGGCTCCGGCGCGGGAGTCCCACCCAGCTGCTCGCCGCGGCGACGATGCTGGTGGCCCGCGTCCACCGGCAGCGCCTCGGCCCGGACGACCGCCGGCTGGGCCGCGAGTTCGGCCTCGCCGCGCTGCGCGAGACGGCCGCCGCCACGCTGCTCCAGGCCGCCGCCGCCCCGGCCCTCGTGGTGGCCCGGGACGCCGCCGCCCAAGCCCTGTCGATCGCCCACTGGTGCCTGGCCGACCTCGATGCGGTGGGGGCGGGAGAGGAGCCCGGGGAGCCGTCCGGCCCGGACGCCGCGACGCCCCACCTGCGGGCCGCCGTGGAGGTGCTGGAGCTCGGCCGGGGCCTGGTGCTGCACGCCTCCACCACCACGACCGACGTCCCCGACCTGTTGCGGGCCGCCGGCCACGAGGATCTCGCCGCCGCCTGGGCGGTGGGCGGTGAAGCCGGTGACGTCGGCCCCGTCGGTTCGCTCGATGCCCTGCTCGGCCTTCCCGGCACGCTGCTCGACTCGCTGCCCGGCGGCGCTGCCGTCCCGATGCCGGACGACCTGCGCCGCCGCGCGGTCGCCGCGCTGGCCGACTCCCCGGCCGGCACCCTGCTCATGGCACCACCGTCGGTCGAGGAGATCGCCCGGAGCCTGCGTGCGGCCGGAGCCGACGGCCTGGTCTACCTGCTGCCGCCCGGCGAGGGCCGGAGCGGTCAGGCGCTGCTGGTCACGGCGGCGGGCACGGGCGGTGTCGAGCTGGTGCCGCTCAGCCTGGTGAGCTCGGACGCGCTCGGCCCGCGCGGTCCGCTGACCGCCTACCGGCGGGCACACGTGGAGCGGCAGGCCACCCTGGGCGACCACCCGGCCGGCCACCCGGACCGGATCGCCGCCCGGCGCCGCTGGCAGGCCACCCTGGCGGAGCTGTGCGACTGGTCGGGCACCGCCGTCCTCCGGCCGCTGCTCCGGCACCCGGCGCTGCGATCGGCCGGCAGTGGTGGGGTGGCGGGCGGGCTGCCCCGGCTGGTCCTGGTGCCGTTCGGCGAGTTCGGCGGTGTTCCCTGGCACGCGGCGCTGCTGAGCAGCGGACTGCGCGACGGCAGCCGGCCGGTCCGCGCCCTGGAGCGGGCGGTGCTGTCGTACGCCGCCTCGGCGCGCCAGTTCTGCGAGGTGGTCGGGCGGCCCCGGCTGCCCCTGGGCGAGCGGCCGGTGATCGTCGGCGACCCGACCCGCGAGCTGATGTTCGCCGAGGTCGAGGCGGAGTACCTGCACGCCGACTACTACCCGCACGGGACCCTGCTCGGCTACGTCGAGGGCGCCGAGGGCGCGGGGACGGCGCGCGAGGTGCTGGCCGCGCTGCCCGCCCCGGGGCGGGCCGGGGCGTCGGTCCTGCACCTCGCCTGCCACGCACTGCCGTCGGGCGGCTCCCCGCTGGACGCCTACCTCGGCCTGGCGCCCGAACCGGGGCCCGTCCGGTCCGGCGCGGAGGGCGCGGGGCGGGCGGCGGGCCCGGACGGGCAGGACCCCGCGCGGAGCGGCCGGCTGCCGGTCGGCGACATCCTGCGGCAGGCCCAGGGCCGCCCGCCGGGCTCGCCGGGCGGGCTGGTGGTGCTGGACGCCTGCGTCAGCGACCACACCGGCGGCGACCTCGACGAGGCGCTCACCCTCTCCACCGCGTTCGTCGCCGCCGGGGCCACCGGGGTGATCGGCTCCCGCTGGGAGGTGGTCGACGAGATGGTGTGCGTGCTGATGTACGTGTTCCACGGCCGGCTCGCGGAGGGCGATCCGCCGGCCGAGGCG
This sequence comes from Streptomyces sp. BE20, assembly GCF_036322525.1. NCBI lineage: Bacteria > Bacillati > Actinomycetota > Actinomycetes > Kitasatosporales > Streptomycetaceae > Streptomyces > Streptomyces sp. BE20. The sequence goes on from NZ_JAQYWW010000507.1 coordinate 38,930, forward strand.
CTGCGCCGCACCCAGCTGTGGGCGCTCCGACCGGACCGCCGGCTTCCGCCGGGAGCCCCGGCGGAGCTCGTCGCGCTCGCCCGCCGCGACACGGCTGCCCTCGACGTGTGGGCGGCCTTCGCGTACCAGGGCGCGTGACGGGCGGTCACGCTCGCCGGTGACCGCCCGTCAGGCCCGTCAGGCCCGTCAGGCCCGGCGGGCCCGGCCCCTGGTCCGTTCCGGGGCCGGGGGCGCGGTGGCGGGGAGCGGCTGCCGACGTCGCGAAGGGTCGGGCGGAGGGGCCTGGGGCGGGCCGTCCCGGGCTGTGTTTCGGGAGGCTTTCCGCCGTTCACGCCCGGATCGGACCCCTTCGCCCTGGCTGTCCCACCCGTCACACTGGTCCCACCGGTGAAGCTGGTCCAGACCATTGACGCCCCCTTGGGGGCTCCCTAGCATGATCCGCACTGCGGCGGCCATACGGGGGCCCGCCGCCTTCGCCGAGCGCGCAGCTCCCTTCCACCCACACAGGGCACGCGGCCGAGCCATGTCCCAGACCCGCCGTCCCCTTTGCGGGGCGGGTACCGAGGAGCACCATGTCCAGGACCGTCCAGGAGCCCGAGCACCGGCCTGCCCAGCCGTCCACGCCCGGCAGCCCGACCACCACCAACGCCGTCAACGCCACCGCCACGTCCACCGCCACCGCCGTCCTCACCGTCGGGCAGGAACGCCTCTGGTTCCTCGACCAGATGGACCCGGGCGACCCCGCGTACAACATCCCGCTGGTGCTGCGCCTCACCGGCGAGCTGGCCCCGGGGTCGCTGCGCGCCGCCCTCGACGGGCTGGTCGCCCGCCACGAGGCGCTGCGCACCCGGTTCCCCGCCGAGGACGGGCGGCCGGTCGCCCTGGTCGACGCGGCGGCGCCCGTCCCGCTCGACGAGATCGACCTGCGCGGACGCCCCACCGAGGAGACGGCCGCCGCGCTCGCCGGACGCACCAACCGCGGCTTCGACCTGGCCGCCGGACCGCTGCTGCGCGCCGCCCTGCTGCGCACCGCCGACCGCGAGCACGTGCTCTGCCTCGTCCTGCACCACATCGCCGCCGACGGCTGGTCACTCGGCCTGCTCCGCACCGAACTCGCCGACCGCTACGCAGCGCACCGCGCCGGACGGCCGCTCGACCTGCCCGCCCCGCCCTCCTACGCCGCCCACGCCGCCGCCGAACGCGCCTGGCTCGCCGGCCCGGAGGCCGCCGGAGCGGTGGCGTACTGGCGCGATCGGCTGGCCGGCGCGCCCGCCCTGGAGCTGCCGCTGGACCGGCCCCGGCCCGCCGGGCCTGGCAGCACGGGTGCCTTCCACACCCGGATCCTGCGCGGCGCCGGCCCCGAACTGGAGACCTTCGCCCGCGCCCGCCGGATGACCCCGTTCATGGTGCTGGCCGCCGCCTACCAGGCACTGCTGCACCGCTGCACCGGCCAGGACGACTTCTGCGTCGGCGTGCCCACCGCCGCCCGCACCACCGTCGAGAGCGAGTCGACGGTCGGCTACTTCTCCTCGGCCCTGGTGCTGCGCGCGGACCTCGCCGACGCGCCGACCTTCGACGCGCTGCTGCGCCGGGTCCGCAGCGACTGGCTGGGCGCACTCGGCCACGGCCGGGTGCCGTTCGAGCAACTCGCCGAGGAGCTCCGGCCGGACCGCGACCCCGGCCGGACCCCGCTCTTCCAGACCCTGCTGACCGTGCACACCCAGCGCGGCGGAGCGCTGGACGAGCACGCCTTCGCGGACCTGGTCTGCGCCGAGACGGACGGCGGCCACACCGCCGCCAAGTTCGAACTGGCCCTGGACGTCCGGCCGGACGGCGCCGACCTGCAGGCCGTGTTCGGCTACCGGACCGACCTGCTGGACGAGGAGTGGGTCGTCAGGCTCGGCCGCCGCTTCGAGACCCTGCTGCGGGCCGCGCTCGCCGACCCGGACACCCCGGTCCACCGGCTGCCGCTCCTGGACGCGGACGAACGCGCCGCCCGGGCGGGGGAGTCCACCGGACCGGCGCTGCCCGACCACCCGGCCACCGTGCTCGACGCGATCGACCTCGCCGCAGCGGCGGAACCGGCGGCCGTCGCGCTGGTCGGACGCGACGAGACCCTCGACCGGGCGCAGCTCGCGGACGCCTCCCGCGCCCTGGCCGCCCGGCTGGCCGCCCACGGTGTGCGGCGCGGCGACCTGGTCGCGTTCTGCCTGCCGCGCGGGCCGCGCGCGGTGGTCGCGATGCTGGCGGCCTGGCGGGCCGGCGCCGGCTACCTGCCGCTCGACCCGGAGTACCCGGCCGCCCGGCTCGCCTTCATGCTCGCCGACAGCGGCGCCGCGGTGCTGGTCACCACGGACGGCGCGCCCGTCGACGGCCTGACCACCGCGGTCCCGGTGATCCCCGTCCTGCCCGCCCGCTCCGTCCTGCCCGCTCGCCCCTTCGTGCCCGCCGACGCGGACGGCCCCGGCGGACCGGCCCCGGACGCCGCGCCCGTGCCGCTCCCGGCCGGGGCCGCCGCCGGCCCCGACGACACCGCCTACCTGGTCTACACCTCCGGTTCGACCGGAACCCCCAAGGGCGTCCTCGTCCCGCACCGCGCGCTCGCCGCCCGGGTCGCCTGGATGCGCGAGGGCTACGGCATCACCGCCGCCGACCGGGTGCTCCAGTACGCCTCGCTCTCCTTCGACACCTGCGCCGAGGAGGTGTTCCCGGCCCTCGCCGCGGGCGCCGCCCTGGTGGTCGCCGATGCCGGAGCCGCACTGCCCGACCAGCTCGCCGAGCCGTCCGCCGCCGGCCTCACCGTCCTCGACCTGCCCACGCCGTACTGGCACCGGCTGGCCGCCGACCTCGACGCCACCCCCTGGCCGCCCGGTCTGCGGCTGCTGATCCTCGGGGCCGACCAGGTCGCCCCGGAGGCCGTCGCCGCCTGGCGGGCCCGCTTCGGCGACAGCGTCCGGCTGGTCAACTCCTACGGCCCCACCGAGACCACCGTCATCGCCACCACCGCCGAACTCACCGCCGCGGACGCCGGGCACCGCCCGCCGATCGGCCGGCCGATCGGTGCCACCACCGTCGCCGTGCTCGATCGCCACGGCACGCCCGTACCGCCCGGCACTCCCGGCGAGCTGGTCGTCGGCGGGGCCGGTGTCACCGACGGCTACCTCGGCCGGCCGGGGGCCACCGCCCGCGCCTTCGTCCCCGACCCGGACGGCCCGCCTGGCGCCCGCCGCTACCGCACCGGTGACCTGGTGCGCCACCGCGCCGACGGCGCCCTGGAGTTCCTCGGGCGGATCGACGCGCAGGTCAAGGTGCGCGGCTACCGGATCGAGCCCGGCGAGGTCGAGTCGGCGCTGCTCGCCCGGCCCGGCATCGGCGAGGCCGCGGTGGTCGCCCGCGGCGACAGCCTGGTCGGCTACGTCGTGCCCGCGCCCGGCGCGGGGGCTCCCGACCCGGCCGCGCTGCGGGCCGCCCTGGCCGCCACCCTGCCCGCCCACCTGGTGCCCAACGCCCTGGTCGCGCTCGACGCGTTGCCGCTGACCCCCAACGGCAAGCTCGACCGCCGGGCCCTGCCCGCCCCCGACACCCGCCCCGACCTGCGCGCCGCCTACCTCGCCCCGCGCACCGAGGCGGAGGAGCTGGTCGCCGAGGTCTGGCAGGAGGTGCTCGGCCTCGACCGGGTCGGCGTCCACGACGACTTCTTCGATCTCGGCGGCCACTCCCTGCTCGCCACCCGGGTCATCGCCCGGATCCGCGGGACGGCCGACCTCGCCGTCCCGCTGCGCACCCTCTTCACCCACCGCACGGTGGCCGCCTTCGCCGACGCCGTCGAAGCCGCCCTGGTCGCCGAGCTCGCCGCGCTGTCCGACGACGCCGTCGAGGAACTGCTCGCCGCGCAGGACGCCCTGGAAGGGACCGCAACGCCGCAATGAGCACCGACATCACCATCTCCGCCGCCGGGGCGGACGCGCCCGCTGCGGGCGCGCCCCCGGCGGACCCGTCGCCCACCGCCCCGTCGCCCAGCGGCGAGGCCCCTGCGGTCACCGCCCCGGCCCGGGCGGCCGAGCCGCCGGCCGCCGGTCTCACCGCCGCGAAGCGGGAGCTGCTCAGCCGGCGGCTGCGCGCCCGCACCGCCCCGCGCGGGGCGATCCCGCGCCGCGCAGCCGACGCGCCCGTACCGCTGTCCTTCGCCCAGGAACGCCTCTGGTTCATGGAGCAGTTCGCACCGGGCACCGCGGCCTACAACATCCCGGTGGTCCGGCGGCTGCGGGGGCCGCTGGACGCCGGAGCCCTGCGCCGCGCCCTGGACGCCTCCGTCGCCCGGCACGAGACCCTCCGCTCCCGGTACCCGGCCACCGAGGACGGCCGCCCGCTGCTGGCCGTCGACCCGGCCGGCCCGGCCGCCTTCACGGTGACCGACGCCGACGGCGAGGCGCACGCCGGACGGCTGGTCGACGAGACCTCCGCCGTCCCGTTCGACCTGGAGAACGGCCCGCTGCTGCGTGCCCTGCTGATCCGGCTCGCCGACGACGACCACGTCCTCCTGCTGGTCGTCCACCACAGTGTGGGCGACGGCTGGTCCAGCGAGGTACTGCTCGGCGAGATCCTCCGCGGCTACGCCGCGTACGCGGCCGGCCGGCCCGACCCGCTGCCGGAACTCGCCGTCCAGTACGGTGATTTCGCCATCTGGCAGCGCGAGCGGCTGAGCGGCGGTCGGCTCGCCGCCGAGGTCGCGCACTGGGGCCGGGAGCTGGCCGGCGTCGAACCGCTGGAGCTCGCCTTCTCCCGCCCCCGGCCGCCGCGCCAGACCTTCGACGGCGCCGGCTACGGCTTCGCGGTCGACCGGGACCTGCTCGACCGGCTCACGGCGCTCGGCAAGCAGCACGACGCCACCGTCCACATGGTGCTGCTGGCCGCCTTCCAGGCCCTGCTCGCCCGGTACAGCGGGCAGCGGGAGTTCGCGGTCGGCTCGCCCGTCGCGGGCCGCACCGAGCCCGAACTCGAAGCCCTGGTCGGCATGTTCGTCAACGTGCTGGCCCTGCCCGCCCGCCTCGACGGCGACCCGGCCTTCACCGAGCTGCTCCGCCGCACCCGGGAGACCTGCCTGGAGGCGTACGCCCACCAGGAGTTGCCCTTCGCCCAGCTGGTCACCGAGCTCAAGGTGCCCCGCGACGTCACCCGGCCGCCGGTCTTCCAGGCCGTCCTCGCGGTGCAGAACTACGCCACCCAGCGCGACGGGATCGACGGACTGCCGGTGGAGGTCGAGCCGTTCGGGGTGCGGGCCAGCGGCACCCGGTTCGACCTGGAACTCTTCCTCCAGGAGTGGCCGCAGGGCCTGCTCGGTTCGTTCAACTACAACACCGACCTGTTCGCCGAGGGCGACATCGCCCGCCTCGCCGGACACCTCGGCCGGCTGCTCACCGCCGTCGCCGCCGATCCGGACACCCGGCTGTCCGCCCTCGGCGAGCTCCCGGAGGCCGAACGCGGCTTCGAGATCGACGAGTTCAACGACACCGCCGTGGACCGCCCGGCCACCACGCTGACCGCCCTGGTCGCCGAACAGGTCGCCCGCACCCCGGACGCGGTCGCCGTCGCCTTCGAGGGCAAGCCCGTCCTGACGTACCGTCAGCTAGACGCCGCCGCCGACCGGATCGCCGCCCGCCTCGCCGCCGAGGGCATCGGCCCCGGCAGCCTGGTCGCGGTCAGCGCCGAACGCTCGCCCGAGCTGGTCGCCGGCCTGCTCGGCGTGCTCCGAGCCGGCGCCGGCTACACCCCGCTCGAACCGGAGTACCCGGCCGAGCGGCTCGCCTTCCTGCTCGCGGACAGCGCCGCACCCGTCCTGCTCACCCAGCGCGGGCTCCCCGTCCCGGACGGCTGCACCGCGCGCGTCCTGCTGCTCGACGACCCGGCCGAGTGGCCCCGGGCGAGAACCCGGACCGGTGGCCCCGCCGGTCCCGTCGGGCCGGACCCCGACGACCCCGCGTACCTGATCTACACCTCCGGCTCCACCGGCCGCCCCAAGGGCGTCCCCAACACCCACCGGGCCATCGCCAACCGCATCCGGTGGATGCAGGACGCCTACCGGATCGGCCCCGGGGACGCCGTCCTGCAGAAGACCCCGGCCGGATTCGACGTCTCCGTCTGGGAGTTCTTCTGGCCGCTCACCACCGGCGCCAGGATCGTCCTCGCCAAGCCCGGCGGCCAGAAGGACAGCGGCTACCTGCGGGACCTGATCGTGCGGGCCGGCGTCACCGTCGCCCACTTCGTCCCCGCCATGCTCACCGTCTTCCTCGCCGAGGACGGCATCGAGGAGTGCACCGCACTGCGCCGCGTCGTGTGCAGCGGTGAGGCCCTCCCGCCCGACACCGCACGGGAGTTCACCGGCCGCCTGCCCGGCTGCGCGCTCGCCAACCTGTACGGCCCCACCGAGGCCGCCGTCGACGTCTCCGCCTGGGAGTGCGAAGGCCCGCTGGAGACCGTCCCGATCGGCCTGCCGATCGACAACACCCGCCTCTACGTCCTGGACGAGGCACTCCGGCCGGTGCCGCCCGGCGCCCCGGGCGAACTGCACATCGGCGGCCCCGCCGTCGCCCTCGGCTACCACCGGCGACCCGGCCTCACCGCCGCCCGGTTCGTCCCCGACCCCTACGGCCCGCCCGGTGCCCGCCTGTACCGCACCGGCGACCTCGCCCGCCGCCGGCCCGACGGAGCCCTCGAACACCTCGGCCGGATCGACCAGCAGGTCAAGATCCGGGGCCTGCGGATCGAACCCGGTGAGACCGAGGCCGCCCTGCGCGCCCGGCCCGGCATCGCCGACGCCGCCGTGGTCGTGCGCGAGGACCGGCCCGGCGACAAGCGGCTCGTCGGCTACCTCGTCCCCGAGCCCGGCGCCGACGAACCCGACCCCGCCGCCCTGCGCGCCGCGCTCAAGCGGACCCTCCCCGACCACCAGGTGCCCACCGCCTTCGCCGTCCTCCCGGCGCTGCCGCTGACCCCCAACGGCAAGCTCGACCGCCGGGCCCTGCCCGCGCCGCGCCTGCGCCGCGACGCCGGCGCCACCGCCCCCCGGACACCCGCCGAGCGGGTGCTCGCCGAGATCTGGGCCGAGGTGCTGGGCCTGCCCGAGGTCGGCACCGACGAGGACTTCTTCGACCTCGGCGGCCACTCCCTGCTCGCCACCCAGGTGGTCGCCAAGGCCCGCCGGCGCCTCCCCGAGGCCGGGGCCCGCCCGGTCAGCGTGATGGACCTCTTCACCTGCCGCACCGTCCGCGACCTCGCCGCGCTCGCCGCCCTCGACGAGCAGGACCGCGGCCCGCGCCGCCTGCTGCACCGGCTCACCCGGCCCGTCCCCGCCGACCGCCGCCGGCTCACCCTGGTCTGCGTCCCGTACGGCGGCGGCAGCGCCGTCGTCTACCAGCCCGTCGCCGACCTGCTGCCCGCCGACACCGAACTGTGGGCGGTGGCCATCCCCGGCCACGACATCGGCGTCACCGAGGAGCACCTGCCCTTCGACGAACTGGCCGAGCAGCTGGCCGCGGAGGTCCGCGAACGGGTGGACGGGCCCGTCGTGGTCTACGGGCACTGCGGCGTCGGCACCGCGCTGGCCGTCGCGACCGCCCGTCTGCTGGAGGCTTCCGGGCGGGAGCTGGAAGCGGTCTACGCCGGCGCCCAGTTCCCGTTCGCCAAGCCGCGCAGCCGCGTGCTCACCGCGCTCAGCGGACTCGCCTCGCTGGAGCCGCTGCTCGGCGACCGGGTCTACGTCAACTGGCTCACCGGCATGGGCGTCGACACCTCCGAGCTCGACCAGGACCAGATCCGGTTCATCGTCGGCAACATGCGCCGGGACTCCAAGGCCGCCGAGGCGTACTTCACCCGCGCCATCGCGGAGGTGGCCGCGGGCGCGCCCCGGCTGCGGGCGCCGCTGGTCTCGCTGGTCGGCGACCACGACCCGGCCGCGGACTTCTACCAGGAGCGCTACCGCGAGTGGCTGCTGCTCGCCGAGCGCTCCGCCGTGGCCGTGCTCGACCAGGGCGGTCACTTCTTCGTCAAGTACCGGGCCGCCGAGGTCGCGGAGGCGGTCACCACCGTGCACCGCGCGGTGCTGGCGGGGGAGACCGGTGACCTGCCCGCCCGGGCGCCGGAGAACTCCTGGTGGTTCCACGGCGAGACCGGCCCGCTCACGCCGCTCGCCCCCGAGGCCGCGGTCGACCCGGACACGCCGCTCGCCCCCGAGGCCGCGCCGGCCGCGGCGGAGCCCGACGGCCCGCAGCCCGGCCTCGGCCGCTTCCTCGCCGTCGCCACCGGCCAGCTGGCCTCCATCACCGGCTCCGCGCTCACCGAGTTCGCCCTGCCGATCTGGATCCTGCTGGAGACCGGCTCGATGGCGCGGTACGCGCTCTACGCCGTCGTCGCCATGCTCCCCGGCATCCTGGTCGGCCCGCTGGCCGGCGCCCTGGTCGACCGCCTCGACCGGCGGAAGGTGATGCTCGCGGGGGACGTCGCGGCCGGGGCCACCCAGGCCGCGATGCTCGCCCTGCTGCTCGCCGGGCAGCTGCACTCGTGGGAGGTGTACGTCCTGCTCGGCGTGCTCTCCGTCGCACTCACCTTCCAACGCCTCGCCTACGCCTCCGCGGTGCCGCAGATCGTCCCCAAGCAGTACCTCGGCCATGCCAACGGGATCGTCCAGCTCGCCTTCGGAACGGCGCAGTTCGTCGTGCCGCTGGTGGCCGTGGCGCTGATGGCGGCGATCGGCCTGCGCGGCATCCTGATCATCGACGTGGCCAGCTACGTCCTGGCGATCGGCATCCTGCTCGCGGTGCGGTTCCCCCGCACGCTGCCCTGGACCCGGCGCGAGTCCCTCACCGCGGAGATCAAGCAGGGCTTCGGCTGGTCCTGGCGCAACCGGGGCTTCCGGGCCATGCTGCTCTGGTTCGCCGGGCTGAACGTCTTCCTCTCCCCGCTGTTCCTGCTCATCACGCCCATGGTGCTCGCCTTCGACGACCTGGACGGCGCCGCCCGGGTGGCGGTGGCCGGCGGCGCGGGCGCGCTGCTCGGCGGCGTCACCATGGGCTTCTGGGGCGGACCGCGCCGGCACCGGCTGCGCGGGATGCTGGGCCTGGCCGCCCTGCTCGCCCTGGCCGGGGCCGTCACCGGTCTGAACGCCGGCCTCTGGGTGATCGCCGCGGGGGCGTTCGGGATGTCCTTCGCGCTCTCCCTGGTCAACGGCGTCTACTCGACGATCGTCCAGGTCAAGGTCCCGCAGCGGTTCCACGGCCGCGTCTTCGCGCTCAACACCCTGGTCGCGTGGTCGACCCTGCCGCTCGGTCACGGCGTCATCGCCCCGCTGGGTTCGGCCGTGTTCGGCCCGCTGATGGAGCCGGGCGGCGGGCTCGCCCCGGTCTTCGGCCCGCTGATCGGCACCGGCCCCGGGCGCGGCATCGCCCTGATGTACGTGCTGTTCGGCCTCGCCATGCTCGTCCTGGTCGCCGTCGGACTGCGGCTGCCCGCGCTCGCCCGCTTCGACCGGGACGTGCCCGACGCCGAACCGGACGACCTGGTCGGGCTGCGCGAGCGGGCCCGCCTCGCGGCCGACCGCCGGGCCGCGACGGAAGCCGCGGACCGGGCGAAGGCGGGCGCCGCGTGAACCGCGCCCCCGCCACCCTGCCCGAGCTGCTCGCCCACCGGGCCGCCGCCCACCCCGGGCGGACCGCGATCGTCAACGGCCCCGACCGGCTCGACTTCGGTGCCTGGCAAGCCCGTTCGGGAGCGCTCGCCGGCGCGCTGCGCGCCGCCGGACTCCGCTCCGGCGACCGGGTCGGCCTGCGCCACGGCACCGCCGACTGGGCGGCCTACGCCGTCGCCCACCTGGCCGTGCTCCGGGCCGGCGGCGTCGCCGTCCCGCTCTCCGACCGGCTCGCCCCGGCCGTCACCGCGCACGCCCTCGCCGACTCCGGGGCCCGGTTCCTCGTGTCCGCGGCGGCGGACGCCCCCGCCCCCGCGGACGGGGTGACGGCCCTCACCGAGGCGGACGCCGCCGGCCACCCCGCCGATCCCGGCCTCCCGCCCGCCGATCCGGCGGCCCCCGCCCAGATCCTCTACACCTCCGGCACCACCGGCACGCCCAAGGGCGTCACCGCCACCCACGCCAACCTGGCGTACGGCTGCACCCTGGACGAGCGCCGCCGCCCGCTGCGGCACTCCGCGGCGTTCCTGCACTCCTTCCCCGTCGGCACCAACGCGGGCCAGACCATGCTGGTCAACGCGCTCAACGCGCACGCCGCCTGCATCGCCGCCCCCCAGTTCACCCCGCTGCGGTTCCTCCGGCTGATCGCCGAACACGACGTCGGCAGCGTCTTCCTCGTCCCCGCGACGGCGATCGAACTGCTCGGCTCGACCGCCCTCGCCAAGGCAGGGGCGGACGCCCCCGGTGTGCTGGACGGCGTCAAGCTGGTCGGCTCCACCGCCGCGGCCCTCCCGCAAGCGGTCGCGCTGGCCCTCGGCCGGGCCTTCCCGCACGCCCAGATCGCCAACTACTACACCTCCACCGAGGCCGCGCCCGCCCAGGTCACCCTGCTCTTCGACCCGGAGCACCCGGAGTCGCCGGGGCAGCCGGCGTCGCTCGCCGACCTGCGGATCACCGACGCCGACGGCCGGCCGCTGCCGCCCGGCGAAGCGGGCGAGCTCTGGCTCCGTTCGCCGACCGCCCCGCGCGGCTACCTCGGCGAGCGGGACACGACGGTGTTCCAGGGCCGCTGGGTCCGGATGGGCGACCTCGGCCGGATCGACGCCGACGGCTTCCTCCACCTGCTCGACCGGGAGAAGGACGTGATCAAGTCCGGCGCCCACAAGGTGTCCACCCTCCAGGTCGAGAACGCCCTGCACCGCCACCCGCTGGTCGCCGACGCGGCCGCGTTCGGCATCCCGCACCCGGTGCTGGGCAGCGTGGTCGCCGCCGTCGTCGTGCTCGCCCCCGGCGCCGGGCCCGAGCACGCGGCACCGACCCCCGCCGAGCTGCGCGCCTTCCTGCTCGACCGGCTCGCCGCGCACGAGCTTCCGGCCACCGTCCTGTTCCGCGACGCACTGCCCCGCAACGAGGGCGGGAAGGTCCTCAAACGCGAACTGCGCCGGCTCCTGACGACCCACGAGTCCCCCGAGGCACCCCGATGAGCACCCCCCTCAGCCCCGCCCAGCACGGCATCTGGCTCACCGAGCAGACCCTCGACGCCGGCGCCGCCTACCACCTCGCCGTCACCGTCGGGTTCGACGGCCCGCTCGACGTCCCGGCGCTGGCCGGCGCCTGCGCCGCGGTCGCCCGCCGGCACCCCGCGCTCGGCAGCCGGATCGCCCCCGACGGCACCGCCGTCCTGGCCGGTCCCGCGCCCGAGCTGCGGGTGGCCGACTGCGGCGAGGACGAGCTCGGCAAGCTGCTCGCCGACGAGACGGCCGCCCGCTTCGACCTGGTCGCCGGGCCGCTCGCCCGGTTCGGCCTGTACCGGACCGGGCCGGGCCGGCACGTCCTGCTGGTGACCGTCCACCACCTCGCCTTCGACGGCGAGTCCAAGGACCGGCTGGTCGCCGACCTCGCCGCCGCCTACCGCGGTGACCTCCGGGAATCGGCGCCGCCCGCCCTGGCCGCGGCCGACCCGGCGCCGCAGGACGTCGCGGACGCCACCGCGTACTGGGCCGACCGCTGGCGCGAGCCCGGTGTGCCGGTCCTGCCCGGGCTGCGGCAGCCGGCGGACGGCGGAACCGCCCCCGGGCCCGGCGCCGCCGTCCCCTTCCGACTGACCGGCGCCCGGTACACCGCGCTGGCCGGCACGGCCGACCGGCTGGGCGTCACCCGCTTCGAGCTGCTCACCGCCGCCTGGCACGCCCTGCTGCTGCGCTACGGCAACCGGGCGCCCGCCACCGCCCTCGAACTCTCCGTCCGACGCCCCGGCGAGGAGACCGCCGTCGGCCTGGCGGTCAACGAACTGCCGCTGTTCACCGAGCCGTCGGCCGGGCAGCCGTTCGCCGCCTTCGCCCGGGCCGTGCGCGGGGAACTGCGCACGCTGTACCGGCACCGCACCGTGCCGCTCGGCCGGGCCGTCCGCGGCCTCACCCCGCGCACCGCGCTCACCCCGCTCTCCCTCAGCTACCGCCGCCGGCCCGCCGGCACCGCGGGCCCCGGCTTCGCCGCCGCGGGCACCACGGCCGGGGACCTCGCCGCGACGGTCCGCTGGACCGGCTTCGCGGGCACCGCCCGCAACCTCCTCCACCTCCAGTTCGTCGACTCCGAGGGCGAGTTGACCGGAAGCCTGCAGTACCGGACGGAAGCCCTCGCACCGGGTGTCGCCGAACGGATCGCGGGCCACCTCACCACCCTGCTGGACGGCGTGGTCGCCGACCCCGCCACCCCCGTCGGCGACCTGCCGCTGCTGGGCCCCGACGAACGGGCCGCCCGGCCGGCCGCACCGGCGCCCCGTCCCGAGCTCGCCGAGGACACCGTCCCCGCCCTGTTCGCCGCCCGCGCGGCGGCCACCCCGGACGCCGTCGCCCTGGTCGCCGACGGCGTCGCGCACTCCTACCGCGAACTCGCCGCCCTGGTCGCGCACGCCGCCGCCGCGCTCACCCGGCACGGCGCCGGCCCCGGCACGCTGGTCGGCATCGCGCTGCCGCGCGGCCGGGACCAGCTGGTCGCCGTCCTCGCCACGCTGGCCGCCGGCGCCGCCTACCTGCCGCTCGACCCCGAGTACCCGGCCGAGCGGCTCGCCTTCCTGCGCGCCGACGCCGGGCTCGCCCTCCGGGTCACCGGCGAACCCTCCGGGCCGGGCGACCTCGCGCCCGGCGACCTGGCCCCCGCACCGGCGGGCGCCCCCGGACCGGGCGAGGGGCCCGCGCTGCCCGCGGGCCCCTCGCCCGCCCACCCCGCCTACGTCCTCTACACCTCCGGCTCCACCGGCACCCCCAAGGGCGTCGAGGTGCCGCACGGCGCGCTCGCCAACCTGCTCGCCGCCCTGCGCGACCGGCTCGGCAGCCGCCCGGAGGACCGCTGGCTCGGGCTCACCTCGCTCTCCTTCGACATCTCCACCGTCGAGCTGCTGCTCCCGCTGACCACCGGCGGCCGGGTCGTCCTCGCCCCCGAGGGCGCCCACCGGGACGGGCCCGCGCTGCTCCGGCTGATCGGGCGCGAGCGGATCAGCCACGTCCAGGCCACCCCCAGCGGCTGGCGGGTCCTGCTCGACGCCGGCCTCCGGAGTGCGGCGCCCGGTCTGACCGCGCTCACCGGCGGCGAGGCGCTGCCCGCCCCGCTGGCGGCCGAACTGGCCGCCGCCACCGCCCGGCTGGTCAACGTCTACGGCCCCACCGAGACCACCGTCTGGTCCACCCTCGCCGAACCCGTCGAGACCGACGGCCGGGTCAGCATCGGCGAGCCGCTCGCCAACACCCGCGCCCACGTCCTGGACGAACGCCTGCACCCCGTCCCCTCCGGGCTGGCGGGCGAGCTGTACCTCGGCGGTGCGGGCGTCGCCCACGGCTACCGGGGCCGCCCCGGCCTCACCGCCACCCGCTTCCTCCCCGACCCGTACGGGCCGCCCGGCGCCAGGCTCTACCGCACCGGCGACCTCGTCCGGCTGCATCCCGGCGGCGCCCTGGAGTACGTCGGCCGCGCCGACACGCAGGTCAAGCTGCGCGGCCACCGGATCGAACTCGGCGAGATCGAGGCCAGGCTGGCCGAACACCCGGCCGTGGCCCGGGCCGCCGCCACCCTGTACGGCCCCGACGGTGACCGCAGGCTCGCCGCCTACGTCGTCCCCGCCGGTCCTCCGCCCGGGCCGGACGAGCTGCGCGCCCACCTCGCCGCCACGCTGCCCGCCGCCGTCCTGCCGAGCGCCTACGTCGTGCTCGCCGCGTTCCCGCTCACCCCGAACGGCAAGCTGGACCGCGCGGCCCTGCCCGAACCGGTCACCGTCCGGCCGGAGCCGACCGCCCCGGCCACCGGGCCGGACGAGCCCGACGACACCACCGCCGCCGTGCTCGCCATCTGGCGCGAGGTGCTGCGGCTGGACGACCTCGGGCCGGACGAGGACTTCTTCGACCTCGGCGGCCACTCGCTGCTGATGACGTCCATCGCCGCCCGGATCCGCCGACAGCTCGGCGTCACCGTCCCGCTGGACGTCTTCTTCGACACCCCGACCGTGCGCGGCGTCGTCGCCGCCGTCGCCGACCTTCGCAAGGAGTAGCCCGTGAGCACCGCAACCGTGTACCAGGTGGTCGTCAACGACGAGGAGCAGCACGCCCTCTGGCCGTCCGGCGCCCCGCTGCCCGCCGGCTGGCGTGCCGAGGGGTTCGTCGGGACGGAGGAGGAGTGCGCCGCCCACGTCGACCGGGTCTGGCCGGACATCCGCCCGCTCAGCCTGCGCCGCCGCCTCGCCGAGCAGGCGGCCGCCACCGGCGGGGCCGCCCGGTGAACGCCGCCGCGCCCGCCCCCGCCGACGCCCTGCGTCGCCGCCTCGCCGCGTTGCTCTCCGACGCCACCGACGGGCAGCTCGGACAGGACGAACTCCTCGCCTCCGACACCTCGTTGACAGCCCTCGGGGTCTCCTCGCTGGCACTGCTGCGCCTCGCCGACGGCCTGGAGGAGGAGTACGAGGTGCTGATCGACCTCGGTGACCCGGCGCTCCACGCCGAGGGCCTGGACGGCCTGGCCGAACGCCTCCGCCGACTCGGGGTGGAGCCCACCGGATGAGCGGACCCGCCGAAGCCGGGCCGGCCGTGGACGTGGGCGGGTCGGCCGTGACCGACCCGCCCCCGGCCGGGCCGGGCGACCTCACCGTCGCCTTCACCGGCACCCGCACCGGCCTCGCCCCGCTCACCTGGGGCCAGCGCGCCATCTGGCACGCCATCGGCCGCACCGTGCCCAACGACCACTACTTCAACCTGGGCCGGGTGCTCCCGCTCGCCGACCGGGGAGCCCCCGTCGACGTGCCGCGGTTCGCCGAGGCCGTCGCCGCGCTGCTCACCCGGCACGAGGCGCTCCGCACCCGACTCGTCCTGGACGCGGACGGCGAACCGCGCCAGCACCTCCTCGCCGGCGGCGAGATCGGCGTGACCGTCCACGACGAGCCCGATCCGGCCCGAGCCGGGCACGCCGCCGAGGACCTGCTCGCCGTGCTCGCCGGGCGGCGGTTCGACTACACGGAGGAGTGGCCGGTCCGGATCGGCGCGGTCCGCAGCGGCGGCCGGATCACCCACGCCGTGCTGGCCCTCTGCCACCTGGCCTCCGACGGCCACGGCGCCGAGGTGCTGCTGCGGGACCTGCGGTTGCTGGTCCGGCGCGGCTCCGCGGGCCGACCCTGCGCCGACACCCCGTTCGACCTCGCGCACGAGCAGCACGGACCGGCCGGCCGGCGCCGGGGCGCCGCCGCGCTGGCCCGCTGGGAGGCGGACCTGCGCCGGGTACCGCCGACCATGTTCGCCGAGCCGGTCGCCGAGCCGCGCACGCCCCGGTTCTGGACCGGCCGGCTGGTCTCCGCGGCCCTTCCGCCGGCGGTCGACGCGCTGGCCGCCGCCCACCTGGTCAGCGGCTCCACGGTGCTGCTCGCCGCCTCGGCGGTCCTGGTCGCCGCCGACCAGGGGCACCCGGCCGCGGCCGTCCTGCCCATCGCCGGGAACCGGGCCGCCCGGGACCACCGCGACCTCGTCGGCACGCTCTCCCAGGACGCCCTGGTCGTCCTGGACCTGCCGGCGGACCCGGACGGCCGGATCGTCTTCACCGACCTGCTCCCGGCCGCCTGGCGGGCCGCGCTGGCCGGCTACCGGGCCGCCGCCTACGACCCGGTGGAGTGGGACGCCCTGCTCGCCGGGATCGCCCGCGAGCGCGGCACCGAGGTCCACCCCTACTGCTGCTTCAACGACATGCGACTGGTCGAACGGCCGCTCCGCGAGGGGGCGTTGCCGGCCGGGGAGGAGCTGGCCGCGCTCCGCCGGCGGACCGTCCTCGACTTCCCGGCCACCCAGGAGCGGGTCGCCTGCCGCTACTGCCTCCACCTGACCGGGGACGACACGGCCCTCACCGTCACCCTGACCGCCGACACCGCCTACCTGCCCCCGGACGCCGTCCACGCCCATCTGCGGGCGATCGAGGAGGTCGTCGTCGCCTCCGCCGCCGGCCGGCCGCCCCGGCTCGCCGACCTGCCCGGGCTGCTCGCCGGGTACCGGGACGCGGACTCGTGACAGCGGGCCCGGTCCCGAGGCCGCTCGCCCGCGCGGAGGGCACCTCGTGCGTGCAGGGCGGGCGGCTCCGCTTCCACCTCGCCCCCGGCGACGACGGCGACGACGACAGGGGCGAGGGCGGCCGGAGCGGCCGGCCGCTGCGCGGGCGGGTCGTCGTCACCGACGCGGTGACCGGCGAGGTCCGGCTCAAGACGGCCGTCACCGGGCGGCTCTTCGACCTCACCGTGCCCGTCGGCTGGCCGAGTTCGCTCTACCGGGCGAGCTTCCACGACGAGCGCCCGGAGCAGCCCGCTCCCGAGCGGGACGCCGAGCACGAGGTCTGGTTCGTGGTGCGCGCCGCCCGGCCCGGCGCCGTCTCCGGCACCCTGGTCTCGATCCCGTTCGCCACCTGGCGCGCCTACCACCGGGCCGGGCAGCCCGGCCGGGGCCTCTACTACGCCGAACAGCCGGACCGCGCCGCCAGGGTCCCGCTCGACGCGCCCGGCGGCGGTCCGCCGCCCGAGCGCTGGGAGGAGCCGCTGCTCCACTGGCTGCCCCGGGCCGGATACCCGGTCGAGTACTGCTCCGGACTCGACCTGCACGACCGGCCCGGTGGCGCCGAACTCCTCTCCTCCTACCGGCTGTTGGTCGTCAACGGGCACGACGAGTACTGGTCCGCCGAAATGCGGGACACCGTCGAGGAGTTCGCCCGCCGGGGCGGCAACCTGGCCTTCTTCGCGGCCAATACGGCGTGGTGGCAGATCCGCCTGGAGGACGGCGGCCGCACCCTGGTCTGCCACCGGGACGCCGCCGCCGACCCGGTCACCGCCACCGACCCGCGCCGTGCCACCGTCGAGTGGTCCAGCTCCCCGGTCGACCGTCCGGAGAACACCATGACCGGCGTCAGCTTCCGCCACGGCGCCGGCGCCTGGGGCGACGGGATGGCGGTCATCGGCCGCGAGTCGTACACCGTCCGCTTCGCCGACCACTGGGTCTTCGACGGCACCGGCCTGGCCGACGGCGACACCTTCGCGCGCGGCGCCCTCGGCTACGAGACCGACGCCGCCGAACTCGACTGGTCCGCCGGTGTCCCGCGGGCCACCGGCCGCGACGGCACCCCCCGCTCCTTCGCCGTCCTCGCCACCGCCGACCTGCGGCACTGGCGTGCCCACGGGCAGGGCGGCTGGGCCACCATGGGCGTCCACCGGCTCGGCGCGGGGACCGTCTTCAATGCCGCCACCATCAACTGGGGTCGGGCCCTGGGCGATCCGGTGGTCGACCGGATCACCCGCAACGTCCTCGACCGCCTCGGCGGCGCCGCCGCACCGCGCTGGCACACCGTCGGTCCGGCGGAGGGGCTGCGCGCCCTCGCGGTGTGCGAGGGACTGCTTTTCGCCGTCGCCGGGGACGGCACCACCCTGCTCCACCGTGAGCCCGGCGACCAGAACCTCCCCTGGACGCCCTGCCCGCCCGTGTCCGGGCCCGCCGCCGGGGCGCGGACCGGCAGCGCCCCCGGGCCCGCCGCCGCACCGGTCGCCCCGATCCGCTGCCTCACCGCCCCGCGCGAGGCCGCCGGCCCGGTCCCGCTCGCCCTGCTGGCCGTCACCGAGGACGACCGGCTGCTCACCCGCGACCCCGTCCCCGGTCCGGCCCCCTGGGCCGCCGCCGGTCACGTCCCGCGCGGGACGGCGGCGCTCGCGGTCTGCGACGGCACGCTGTTCGCCGTCACCCCGCACGACGACACCCTGCACCACCGGTCCGCCCTCGCCCCCGAGGAGCCGTGGCGTCCGCTCGGTCCCGCCGCCGGGGCCACGGCCCTCGCGGTGCTGAACGGCCGTCTGCACGCGCTCACCCCGGCCGGCCTCGCCACCCGCCCCCCGACAGCCGGGCCGGGTGTTCCGTTCGTCCCGGCGGAGGGCTCGTTCCCGCCGGCCGTCGCCCTCGCCGCCCACGCCGGCCGCCTCCTCGCCGTCTCGGCGGACGGGCGTCTGCTCAGCCGTCCGGCGGGGTGAGCGCGGGGGTGCGGTCCGGCAGGGCCGGGCGTGCGGTGAATCCGGCTGTACGCGGCCCTGCCGGACCGCTATCTTCGCGTTCCGAGAGGTGCTGCTCGCCGACCCACCTGCTTCCGACCACTGATGGAGTGCTGTGACCGACTACGAGACGGCCCGGCTGGTCAGCTTGATCGTCGGATCCGTGAACGTCCTCGTCCCGCTGGCCGGAGCCGTCGTGGCCGGCACCTTCCTGCGCCGCAGGGGGCGGAACGCCCGCCTGGCGATGATCGGCTGCCTCGTCATGGCGGTGAGCCCGATCGTCGTCTCGGTCGTGCTGGCCTTCGCGACGGACAGCCTCTACGACGAACTCGGGCTCGCCATGGCGATCAACGCGCCGATCCTGCTCGCCCTCCCGTTCCACCTGGCCGGACTCGGCCTGATCGTCGCCGGAGCCCTGGCCGCGCCCGCCCCCGCCCCGCAGACGGTGTACCTCGCCGGGCCGCTCCCGGCCGTCGACCGGCCGCCCACCGACGCGGCCCCGAGCGTCTGACCCGTCGGACTCCTGCCCTGCCGGGGTCCGCTCCCGCCGGTCAGGACGGCGGCAGCCGGCGGGCGAAGGCGTCACCGAACGTGGTGGTGTCCCCGGGGACGTCACCGAACGTGGTGGTGTCCCCGGGGACGAGCGTGCCGTCGGTGGACGCGAACAGCACGGTGGTGCCGAGCGCACCGACGACCGGTCCGGACGAGAGACCGGGGTTCTGGGTACCGTCGGCGGAGACGCTGACGCGCCCGGTCCACAGGTCGTGGCGGAAGACGTCCTCGCCGCCGTTGGTGTCGTCGGCGACCAGGTTGTCGGCGTAGGACGTGAAGTACACCCAGCGGTTGCCCGACGCGATCACCGCGCCGAAGGAGTCGTCCAGCGTGGTGGTGCCGGGGAGGCCGGGCGGGATCTGACGGACGGTGCCGGTCCGCAGGTCGCGGACGCGGATCTCGTAGTGCCGGTCGAAGCCGCTGTCGCCCGGCCGGTTGGGGACGAGCTGGGAGTGGGCGGCGAAACGCCCGTCGGGGCTGATCGCGCCCGTGGAGGAGCCGCTGAGCTCGCCGTTCTCGTCGCGGCTGCCTCCGACGGTCTTCCCGGTGGCCAGGGTGTGGACGTAGAAGGGGTACAGACGGGGCTTGAGGATCTCGGTGCCCGCCCCGGAGGCCCCCCGTCGGCCCGGGTCCGGCGGGGGGCCCGCTCGGGGGCGTGGGCGGGCCGGCCGGGTACGTGGTCGTCGGCACGGTCCGCGGCCACGACCGGGGCGTTCGCGCGGGCGGCGTCGGGATCGACCGGCCCGCCCTCGCCGGGCGGCAGCAGGTTGGTGGCCTTGGAGATGAAGCCGACGGTGCTGCCGTCGGCGCTGAGCACGGGCGCGGCGGAGGGGCGGTCCGCCGGGGAGCCGTCCGCGCCGACGGTGATCAGGCGGACGGCGCCGGTCCGCCGGTCGGCGACGTAGACGTGGGCGAGCGCCGGGGTGCCGCCGGGGACGAGGTCGGTCCTGCTGGAGACGAAGGCCACGTACCGGCCGTCCGAACTGATCGTCGGCAGGTACGAGTTCAGTCCGGTGTGCTGGTGGCCCGAGCGGCGGGGGGCACCGGCTGCCGTCGCGCTCCGCCGGGCGCGGGCGCCGCCCGTGTCCGGCACCCGGCGGCCGTCCGTTTCCGGCCACGGCCGGGAGCCCGGGCCGGGCGCGCCGGCGCGGGACGCCGGAGTGGTGGTGGGGCGCGGGGGGACGGCGCGGGCGGGTGTGCCGGTGGCGGCCGGCCACGGGGCGCGGCGCGGCACGGGCCGGTGGGGCTGCGGGGACGGAGGGTGTGGGAGGGGCTGCCGGGGCCGGCCCGTGATCGGCCGACAACGCACCCGGCGGCCCATGCCGGAGGTCTGTGCCGCCGGATGACGCCCCCCCTACGATGTGAGCGCCGTCGGGCCTGACCCCCGACACTGCCGGCCGAGGCCGGGTACCGCCGCGCCCGTGGGCCGGCCGTCCCGTCGGCCGCAGCCCGACCCGGCGACCGGGAACGGGCCCGCAGTGCAGGCAGCACCGCGCAGGCCGCCCGTCACTCCTCACCACCCAGGGGGTACGCCCATGCACGTCGGCACCGTCGCACCGTCGTTCAGACCCGTCCGCGCCGTCCTGCTCGTCCTCGCCGTGCTGGCCGCGCTGGTCGGCGCCAGCCTTCCGGCGGCCGGCCGGGCCCACGCCGCCGTGCCGGACCGGTGGGGCTTCGCGTTCCTCGACAACCCGACCCCGCCGCCCGGGTACGTCCCGGACACCACCCGGCAGTGGGGCAACTGGCCCTCGCCGGCCACCAACCCGGTGAAGGTCGACCAGACCGGCGTCGGTTCCTACGTCGTGCACTTCCCGCTGATCGCGGGCCCCGGCGGCATCGCCCACGCCACCGCCGTCGGCCGGACCGGCAACTGGTGCCAGATCAAGGGCTGGGGCTCGGCCGGCACCGGCCAGGACGTCGCGGTGGCCTGCTACAAGCCCGGCGGGGCGCCCGCCAACACCCTCTTCACCGTGCTCTACACCACCAGCAGCGGCACGCCGTCCCCGCCCGGCGGCGGCTACGGCTACGTCTACTCCAACTCCACCGGGGCGGTGCTGACCCAGTACAACTCCACCGGCGCGACCAACGCGGTGAGCTGGGGCGGTAGCGGGTCCGGCATCTGGAAGGCCTGGCTCCCCGGCCTGGGCTCGGCCGGCTACGACGGGAACATCGAGGTCACCGCCGTCGACGCGGCCCAGGGCGCGCGCTGCAAGGTGGCCGACTGGGCACCCGCCTCGTCCGGCCAGACGGTCGTGGTCGCCTGCTTCAACGCGGCGAACGCCCCGTACGACACGCGGTGGACGCTGAGCTACTCCCTGAAGCGGGCGGTCCACGGGCCGGCGTTCCCGCCGAACCGCTTCGGCTACCTGTGGTTCAACGGCGGCCTGCCCCCCGGCGGCAACTTCAACTCGACGGGCCCGGCCAACACGCTCGCCGGGTCGGTGCCCTACACCGTCACGCTCCCGAACGTGGGCGTCCCCTCGGACACCGCGCAGGCCACCGCCTTCGGGCCCGGTCCCGACTGGTGCGGCCTGGCCCTGCCGTGGAACCGCAGCTCGGGGACGGTGAGCCTCTACACCATCTGCTTCAACGGCGGGGGCTCTCCGGTCCCGGGCCGCTTCTTCACCGCGTACACCTCGGCGGTCTGATCCCGCCGGAACGGGCCCGGGGCGGTTCGCCGCCCCGGGCCCGACCGCGTCCGCCAGCCGGACGGCGGGTCAGGGGGTGGCGGGGACCGAGTCGGTGAAGGTCGTGCCGGCGGCCCGGTAGGCGGTGACGGCGGCGCCGACCTGGGCGGGGGTCAGGACCCGGTCCTTGACGTGGAGGACGTAGTCGACGCTCTCCTCGTAGGCGCGCGGGGTCGTCGAGGCCAGACCGGCGAAGTCGGTCAGCCACTGGTTGAAGTGGATCGCCACGGGCCGCTCCGGGAGGAAGCGCGCCTCGTGCCGGGCGAACTCGGCGCCGTCCACGTAGTAGACGACGGCCTCGTCGTCGATGGTCAGGACGAGGTCGTGCCAGCCCGCGTAGCCGGCCCGGACCGCGGTGTGCCGGTTGTCGGCGCCGTCGGGGCCGTAGGTCTCCCAGGAGGTGGCGTAGAAGACGTCGGCGGGCTCGCCCCAGCCGCCGTTGGGCAGGTACTCGAAGTCGTACTCGGCGTAGTCGTCGGCCATCGGGGCCTTGAGGTCGTTGATCGCGAAGAAGCTCTGGACCAGGTGGTCGCCGTCCGGGCCGCTCACCGGCGCGTCGGCGAAGCGGACCCGGGCCGCGTAGGTGCCGTTCCTGAACTTCTGCGCCCGGCTGTGGAACTCGGTCTGCCGGGTGGACTCGCCGGTCCCGGCGGTGGTGGTCCGCAGGGTCATCACCGAGTTGCCGCCCTCCTTGGCGAAGGAGACGTTCTCGGGCGCCCAGGTCGCGCCGGAGACCCCGGGCCCGCCGCCGCCGGAGCGCACGTTCCAGCCGTGCGCGCCGATCGCCGGGTCGGTGTGGCCGGTGTAGTCGAAGTCGTCGAACAGCGCGGCGCCGCCGGGGGGCGTGGTCGGTCCGGGAGTGTTGCCGACGGGGGCGGTGCCCCACACCGCGACCCCGTTCACGCTCGCGGTGACCCTGGACCAGTTCGCGTACGCCGTCTGGGCCGGCCCGAAGGAGTAGTCGTCGCCCTGGTCGAGCGGGAGCCAGCCGGTGCGGTGGAAGCGCAGCTGGAGGTCCCCGCTGTCGGCGCCGGGGGCCAGCGAGCCGGCGCCCGCGGTGAAGCCGATCTCCAGGTAGCGGTCGGCGGGCGCGCCCGGCTCGACGATCGTGCCGAAGGTGCCGGTCAGGTTGGCGCAGCCCTTCACGGCCCAGTCGCAGGCGAAGGAGTAGGCGGCCGGGGCGCTGTCCGCCCTGAAGTAGTAGCGCACCTTCACCTGGCTCAACGCGACCGCCGTGGAGCCGGTGTTGACCACCTTGAGCCAGGGCGCGGCCTGGGAGGCGCCACTGCCGCCGTTGCGGTACTGCACCGTGACGGCGTCGCCCGCCGCGGCCGCCGGCAGGGCGGTCAGTGCGCCGACGCCGAGCCCGGCCGCGACGGCGGCGGCGAGCGCCGCCCGGACGCGTGGGCGCGGGGTGGTCGTTCCGTTCTTCATGGGGGTTCCTCTCCTGCGGTGGGGGACGGTGCGCGGCACCGGCGGAGGGGAGCCCGGGTCACCTCGGGGGGAGCATGGGGGAGGAGGTGGCGGGCCGCGCGATCAGAAAGTGGCATAGACCAATTTGGCCGTCAACCCCGTTCGGGCCCGATCGGCCGGAAGCCGGGCGCACGCCGCCGGGAGTGGCTGATAGTGCCCGCCGGACGCACGCGCGGCGGCCGGCCGGCGCACCCCGCCCTGCCGCCCCTCGCCGCCCTGCGCCGTCCTGCCCCGAGGCGTCCGGCCGCAGCGCCGGGCACGTGCCGCCCGGGCCGGTGCGGAGCTCGAAGTGCCGCATCTCGTTGCCGTACACCTGGCGGAGCTGAACCGAGGCCGGGCCCCGCCCGGAGGACGGAGGCCCGGCGCGGGTGGTCTACCAGATCGCCGCGACCCATTCCGGGTGGTCGACGAACGGGTTCCGGTTCTTCTGGTAGGTGTCGAAGACGATCTGGTTGCGGCGCTTCTCGAAGTCGCTGGGCGGGTCCTGCTCGTTCCACTGCTTCAGGACGGAGAGCCGGCCGTGGAAGCGGGTGCTGCCGTTGATCGAGTCGTTGGGCTCCAGGTCGGGCCAGGAGTCGTCGCCCTCGTAGCGGACGGCCATGTAGAGGATCATGCGGGCGACGTCGCCCTTGTCCGCGTCGCGCGGCTCGAAGGAGTCGGCGTCGGTGTAGCTGCCGGGCGCCCCGCCGACCGCGCTGCCGCCCTTGTCGAAGTCCTTGTTGCCGCGGGTGCTGTTGACCTGGACGTCGGCGGCACGCAGGTGGTGCAGGTCGGTGCCGGGGCCGGCCGAGGTGCCGAAGTTGCCGTGGGACTGGGCCCACACGTGCTCGCGGTTCCAGTTGCCGACGCTGCCGCCGTTGAGGGACTTGGCGCGCGAGGTGCCGCTGTAGAGCAGGATCACGTTGGCGGTGTTGTTCGGGTCCTGGTCGAGCACCTTGAGGGCGTTCCAGACCGCGTCGTAGGAGATCTTGGTCTGGCCGGTGCCGATGATGGTGTGCAGCGAGGTCTTGAGGCCGGCGCCGGTCTTGCCGATCGCGTTCTTGTAGTACGTGCTGTCGTACGGGCCGGCGGCGGCGCTCGCGGTGGGCGCGGCGACCGCGGGGAGCGCGAGGCCGACGAGGACGGTGGCGGCAGCCGCCAGCGCCTTCCATCTGCGTATCTGTGCAACGGACATGAGGGGCTGTCCCTTCCCGGACGACGCGAGCCGGGCCGCGGGCCCCGGGTGGGCCGGGCCGCGATCTACGCGTGTTGACGTGGCGTTAACGGGAGGATGACATGTCCTCGGGGTTCGCCGTGTAACCGGCAGGAGGCCGTTCCGTGACGTTCTCGCATACGGTGGCCGCGCTCGGCCCGGATCCTCCCGGTAGGCGTGCCCACGAGCGGTTCTGACGGTGCGTCCGGTTCATCGGGGTCCGGTGCGGGGGCTCCCGGGGGTGGTGCGCGTGGTGCTGCGGGGCGGACCGGTGTCGCGACGGGAGCCCGGTCGGCGGGGGTGGCCGTGGGGGTGGGAGGTGGCGGGGCGTGGGGGTCCGGGAGCGGATCGAGCCGTGCCGCCCGCCCGCGGTGGTGCACGCCACCGTGCGGCGCCGTCCGGGTGCCGGGTGCCGGAGCGGGGGCCGCCTCCGCCGGTGCGGGGCGGGTGGTGGCCGCCGGGGGGTCCCCGGACGTGGGATGGTGTGTCCGGGGCCGTCGATCGGCTCCACCCGATCCAGGAGGTCATGTATGAGCAGCGACGCAGCGTCGACCGAGAGCGCCGAGAACCCGGAGAACCCGGAGACGGGCCGGCCGGCCGAGGCCCCCGCGCCCCCGGCCCAGGATGATGTCAAGGCCCGCTTTCTGGCCGCGCTGGAGCGCAAGCACGGCGCCAAGACCGACGGCACCTCCGGCGGTCCGGCGGGTGACTCGAAGATCCACGGTGCCCACGGCGCGGCCGGCGGCAAGCGCAACTTCCGCCGCAAGAGCGGCGGCTGACCACATCGGTTCCCGGCGGGCCCGCCGGGCCGGGAGGTCCGGCCCTACCGGTCTCCCGCCCCGGCGGACCGGCCGGGGCGGCGGCCGGTGTCAGGAGGCGGCCGGCCGGAGCGGGGCGGTGTGCGGTGCGAGGAGATGGCGGGTGACCGTGCGGGCCCGCGCCGCGTCGCGGACCACGAGGTGGATCTCCCAGGGGGCGCCGCGGGAGAGTTCGGCCTCCACGGCGGCCCAGACCGCGGCGATGCTCGTCTCGGGGGGCAGGCCGCCCCGGCCGGCGCCGAGGAGGGGGAAGCAGATCGAGCGCAGCGGCGGGTCGAAGGCGCGGTGCTCCTCGCCCAGGAGCGCGAGCGCGCGGGTGACGGACCGGGTGACGTCGGCGGGCTGGACGTCGTAGTCGTTGGTGCCGGGGCGGGGGACGGCCACGGCGGCGTGGTAGATCCGGCGGAGGCCCTGCCGTTCGAGCGCGCCGGCCCCGGTGGGGGCGACCGTCGAGGCGAGGACCGGACGGCCGAAGCTGCGGTACTGGTCGAGCCATTGGCGCAGTTCGGTGGAGATCCGGTCCTCGATGAGGTCGCCGGTGGGGCCGCGCACCGCGCAGGCCCGGCGCAGCACGGCCGACACCGAGTTCTTGTAGGCCTCGGCGAGCGCCAGGTAGACGTTGCTGGGGGAGACGACGACGTCCACGTCGCGGAGCAGGTCGACCGAGTGGGTGTGCAGGTGGACCGCGACGGTCCGGCTCCGGAGCGGCAGGTGCAGCACCTGGTGTTCGGCGGCCGGCGACTCGACCGGCCCGGGTGCGGCCACCCGGCGGTCCGGCCCGGCGGGCGCCTCCGCGAGCCGGCCGATCTCGTCCGCGACGGCGGCCAGGACGAGGAGTTCGTGGTGCCGGCGGAAGCGTTCGACACTCACGTTGTAGACGGCGGCGGCGCGCTTGCGGCGGTCGGCGGCCGGCGAGTCGGTGGTGCCGGGGGCCAGGCCGAGGGTGTGCCGGGCGGCCTCCTGGAGGGTGCCGGTGTCGAGTCCGGCGACCGCGCGGCGCAGCAGGTCCTCGACGGTGCGAGGGTGGCGTGCTTCGGGTGCGGCGGCGAGGGCGCCGAGCAGGGGGAGGTCGAGCGCGCGCAGCCGGACGGGGCCGGCCCGCCGGACGGCCCGCAGCTCGGCGAGCACCGTGTCGTGGTCGAACACCGGTGGGCCGGGCGCCGGAGCGTCGGACGCGGGTGGGCCGGGTGCGGGCAGGCCCGGCGGCGGTGGGTCGAACGCCGGTGGGTCGGGGGCCGGGGGAGCAAGAGCCGGAGGGTCGAGAACCGGAGGGCCGGATGCCGGAAGGTCGTCGCCGGTGCGGTGCGGCATGGCCCCAACGATGGCACGGAGCAGGGGGGTTCACAAGCCGGATCGTCAGGTCGCACGCGCCCCCGGGGAGGCGGTGCGGGCGTCGCTCCGGGGCCGGACGGCCGCCGCGGCGGCCCGCGCCCGGGCCCGCGCCCGGCGCCCGTCGGCGAGGCACCAGTCCAGCAGCGGGGCGACGCTCGGGTGGACCGAGCCGTCCTCGGTGAGGACGGCGGCGGTGAAGAAGAACCGCGCCTCGCCGAACTCGTTGCGCATCGCCTGGACCAGGTTTCCCAGCCCGAGCGCCCGTTCGAGCCACTCCGCCGCGCGGTCGCTGTCCCGGACACCGGCGCCGGGCACCGGCCGTCCGTCGAACGGCCCGGTCCCGCCCGGCGGCCTGGTTCCGCCCGGCGGCCCGGTCTCCTCCAGCAGCCCGGTCCCGTCCAGCAGGTCGGTCTTGCTGATGGCGACGGCCAGCCGCGAGCGGTGCAGCGGGACCCCCATCGCCAGGATCGCCTGGACGGCCTGGTCGAACACGGGCTGCGGCGGGACGCCGGAGGCGAGGGTGCGGTCCAGCCGGGTCTGCCGGTCGGGGTCGAGGAGCTCCCAGAAGTCCGGTACGGCGAGCGGGTCGAGGACGAACAGGAAGGTGCGGGCGGCACGCGCGTACCGGAGGGCGTCGGTGTCCTCGCGGCTGACGAAGTGTTCGCCCGCAGTGTCGAAGAGGTGCAGCAGGCGCGGGGGCCGGGCCCGGTCCAGGAGGACGGAGTGGGCCCGGTGCCGGGCCCGCGGGGTGCTCCGGGGGTGGCCGCGGATCTCCAGCACCTCGCGCTGCAGCCGGTAGCGTTCCGCCGTCTCCTCGTCGGCGAACCGGGCGTGGGCCCGTCCGTCGGGGTCGGTCCGCCGGAGGACGGTGAGCATGGCGGCCATCAGCTGGGTCTTGCCGGCGGCCCGGCCTCCGATGAGCGGCAGCGCGTGTTCGGCGAGTCGGCCGGTCTCGGTGCTCAGCAGCCGGCCGCAGTGCGGGTGGGTGCAGTACCCGGGCAGCCGGTAGCGGCCGGCCGGCAGCGTGGTGGGCAGCCGTTCGTCGCACTGGCAGCGGCGGCGGAGGATGCCGTACCGGCCGGGCCTCAGGTCGCTGTGGCGCCGGCGGCAGGTGGGGCGGGAGCACTCGTACTCGGGGCGGCGCACCCGCTCGAAGCAGTGCGGGCAGAGCACGCCCTGCCGCAGCCGCCGGGCGCCGAGGGCCGCGTGGTCGAGGCCGGTGAGGACGAGGACGGCGAGCCCGCCGCCGGTCCCGAGGGCCAGCACCACCAGGCCGTGCACCAGCAGCGCGGCGGCGAGCAGCGGGAGCGTGACCAGGGCGGCGGACAGGGCGCCGGTGTAGCCGGCGAGGGCGAGGAGGACGTCCCGGCCGATCCGCAGCTCGTCGGTGACGGCCCGCAGGGCGTCGGCCGTCCGGCGGCGGTGCGCCCGCCGGCCGTGGACGGCGACCAGCCGCAGGTCCCGCCGGGCGGGGCCGAAGGCGTAGGCGCGGTGGGCGGGCTGCGGCTCGTCCTGCGGGCGGTGGGCGGGGAGGGTCTGGTACTGGGGATCGCTGCGGCGCAGTACGTCCACCAGCACCCGGCCGTACGACCGGAGCAGCTGGTCCAGCAGCCGCAGGGCGCGGGCGGCTGCGACGAGCGGGGCCAGCACCAGGGAGACCGCGAGGCGGACGAGGAAGCGGACGAGGGGGACGAGCAGGTCGAAGAGGACCGTCACGAGTTCCGTCAGCGCGTTCACTCCGCCGCCCCGGGCCGCCGCGGTTCGGGGGGCGTGACGGGCGGGATCCGCGGTGCGGCGGCGGGCGGAGCCGGGTCGGCCGCCGCCGGGCCGCCGGGGCGGGAGCCGGCGTCGCTCGGCGTCCGGCGGGCGGTCCCGAGCGGGGACGCCATCCACCGCAGGACCCGCCCCACGGCGGTCGACCGGCGCTCGGCCGACCGCCGCTCCAGCAGGTCGGCCTCGGCGGGTGCGTACGGGCGCAGCGCCCGCGCCAGGCGGTCGGTCTCGTCCGGCGGCCAGTGCTCCCGGGCGTGGTGCAGGGTGGCGACGATCAGGTCCAGCTGGGCGCCGGGCGGGCGGTGGTGCGCCAGGTAGCCGGCGGCGGCGGCCAGGTGCCCGAGCAGGGTGTCGGAGGGCGGGCCCGACCGGCCGACCCGGGCGGCCTCGGTGCGGATCCGTCGCAGGTAGGCCCGCGCGGCCCCGTCCGACCACCGGGTCAGGAGGTGCAGGCGTTGGGCCAGCCGGTCGGGCCGGACGACCGGCCGCTCGGCCAGCCCCCGGGGGAGCCGCCGGAGCAGCAGCGCCCGGGCCGGCGGCCAGCGCACCGGCGGCAGGTCGTCCAGCACCTCGGCGAGCTGATCGGCCGTCCTCGCGCGGTCCAGGCGGTCGCGGACCTCCAGGGTGCGGGCGACGCACGCGGCGCTGTCGGGGTCCGGCCAGCCGGACCGGGGCGGGTCGGCGAGCAGCTCGTACAGGCGCAGGCAGTCGTCGAGGCCGGCGTCGTCGGTGATCTCCCGGATCAGGCTCCGGCCGAGCCACCGGCGGGCCCCCTCCTCCCAGGGCAGCCCGGGCGGCAGCGCCGGGACGGCGGCGAGCGCCTCGGCGTACGACCAGGACGTGCGGGGCGGCCAGAGGCGGTGCAGCAGCGACAGGTCGAGCGGGACGTCCGGGCCCCGCAGGGCGACGACCCGCCGCAGGGTGGCGACGGCGAGCTCCGGGCTCCGGTGGGCCCGGGCCACCAGGAAGTGCTCCAGGAGCCGGGCGTGGCCGGCCACGTCCTCCTCGCGCAGCAGACCCGGCGGCAGGCCGAGGAGGAGGTCGGGGAGCTGGCCCCGCTGCGATTCCGCCAGCACGCCGAGGGTGTGCACCAGGCCCTGCCGGAACTCCGGCCACTGGCGGGCGGCGGTCGTCAGCAGCTCCTCCAGCCCCCGGAACGGCCGGCCGGTGACGGTCGCCCCCAGCAGCTCCGAGGTGAGCTCGGCGCTGCGCCGGACGAGTTCGCCGGACGGCGGTCGCAGGCCGGCGGCGGACGCCCACCCGAGCAGGCGCAGCGCACCGGCGGCGTCGGCGCGCCGGAACCGGTCCAGCCACCGCCCGGTGACCCGTGCGCGTCGGACGGGGTCGGTGAACCGGACCGGCGGGAGAGCCTGCCCGTCGCCCTCCTCGCAGCGAAGCATGTCGGACTCGTGGACCTCGTCCAGCAGCTGCTCGGCGAGTTCCCGGTCGTCGCCGCGGGCGGCGGCCCGGCCGAGCGCCCTCAACTGCTCACGGTCCAGGCGGTACTGGCGGTGGACGTCGCGGACCGCGGCGGTGAGCGCGGGAGCCGGCGGCGGCTCGGGGCCGGTCAGCCAGGCGATCAGCGCGACGAGGTCGGCCGGGGTGAGGGGGGTGCCGCCGGCCGTCGCCGCGGCCGCCGCCGGGCCGTGCCAGTCCTCGGCGGTGCGTTCACGGCCGCTCAGGTAGTCGTCGGCCCAGGACCAGAAGGCCCGGGCGGAGGACGGGCCGACCCGGGCCAGCAGCCCGGTCAGCGGGTGCACGGGCAGCGCGGGGACCAGACCCCGGACGAAGTCGAACAGGTAGTAGACGTCCTGGTCCTCGGGCCCCAGGTCGATCCGGTTCTCGGGGAGGCTCCCGATCAGGTGCAGCCGGCCGCGCCCGGGCCGGTGCAGGTAGGTGGCGAAGGAGAGCCGCCGGGC
This sequence comes from Streptomyces sp. BE20, assembly GCF_036322525.1. Taxonomy (NCBI): domain Bacteria; kingdom Bacillati; phylum Actinomycetota; class Actinomycetes; order Kitasatosporales; family Streptomycetaceae; genus Streptomyces; species Streptomyces sp. BE20. The sequence goes on from NZ_JAQYWW010000507.1 coordinate 68,897, forward strand.
GAGCGGGGGCGGGAGCAGGAAGCAGACCGCGGCGAACCAGTGCGCGATCCGGTCGGTTCCGGTGTCCACCACGAGCACCGACCGGTCCTCGGCCAGCGCGGCCCGGGCGGCCTCCAGCAGGGCGGGCAGCAGCGCGGCGTGCGGGTGGGAGGCCAGGAAACGGCCGACCGAGCGCGGTGTGAGCGGGCCGGCGCCGGGCCGGGCGTCCAAGGCCGGGAGCCTGGTCCGGTCGGCCGGTCGGGACGACCAGACCGGCGAGCCCCAGAGCTCGATGCCGAGCAGGCCGCCGGCGTCCCGGGCGAAGTCGGGGCTGGTCAGGGCATGGGCGAAGTAGTTGCCGAAGCGCTGGGAGGAGTCCCGTCCGACGTACTGGACCCGGGCCGCCAGGGCCGTCGCCCCGGGGACGAACACCAGGTTCACCGGGCACCGGGCCAGCTCCTCCGGAGCCTGCGCGTACAGCAGCGAGGCCGGCGGCTCGTACGCGGTGAGGGCCTCCACCTCGCGCATCGTCCCGGCGGAGACGTCCGCGCTGACGGCGTTGAACTGGTAGCCGGCGAAGCCGCTCAGGCCCTGCTCGCACGAGGTGTAGTAGAGCTGCTGGAACGGCATGTCACCCCCGCCCCCGGCGGGGCACGGCCCCGAACTCGCTGAGCAGCCACAGCAGCGGGTCGGCGACCCGGTAGGGCTGGATGCCGGTGGGCGCCACCAGCGCGTCCGGGGTCGGTCCGGCGCCCAGCGCGGAGACCCCGAAGTAGCGGTAGCGCCGGTAGTGGTTCTCCAGGTCCTGGTCGATCCGCACGCCCTCCCACTCCCTCAGCAGCCGGCGGACCTCCTCGTGGACGTCCAGGCTGTCGGCCGTGTCGAAGCGGTCCCCGGCCGGCGGGTGGCTGCGCAGCGGGCTGCCGGGATCGAAGGTGTCCCAGAAGGCGTCGAGCTTGGCGAAGACCACCGCGAGCGGGGTGGTGATCCGCCCGGAGGCGCCCTGCTGGCGGGCCATCAGCATGTTCGTCACCCGGCTGAGCACGTTGACCGGCTCGTCGACCCCCTCGGACCCCGGCAACACGGTGCCGGGCCGGGCCAGCGGGCGCGCTCCGGGCATCTGCAGCGGGTCGAGGACCAGGATGACGCCGTCGGCACTGGCCAGGTAGCGGGTGTTCAGTTCGACGTTCTCCCGCGAGTTGAAGTCCTCGCCCGCGGTGTCGAAGAAGGACAGCACGCTGTGCTGCGGCCGGGACCGGTACAGCCGTCCGCGGCTGCGGCTGAACCGGAACACCAGCGGTTCCACCCGCCCGTCGTTGGCCGCGGCGGTCCTCGTCCCGTGGAACAGCCGGCCGTGCCGGTACAGCTGCTCCTCGTAGTCGCTGCCGAACCGGCGGATCGTCGCGTCGTCCGAGGCCATCAGTGCCGTCCCGAGCCCGGCGCCGACCCGGTTCATCAGTTCGTGCAGCAGCACCGTCATGTAGACCGTCTTGCCGGAGGCCTTGGCGCCGACCATGGCGATCAGCCGGTGGCCGACCGCACCGAACTGGACCGGCAGGGTGCTGCGGCAGACCGGGCAGATCCGGTAGGTCGTGTCGCCCTCGCAGCCCGGGCAGACGGCGGAGGGCTTCCGCCCGTCGGCCCGGAAGGCCGGGCCGACGTCGCCGCGCCGGCCGGTTCGTTCGGCGAGCACCGGGTCGCGCTCGAAGGCGCAGCGCCGGCCGGTCCGGCTGGGCCGGCCGCTGCACCGGAACCAGATCTCGCGGGCGGTGAAGGACTCGTAGCAGTAGGGGCAGGCCAGTCCGGCGGCCATTCAGCTCACCTTCAGTCGGTGCAGGGAGGCCGGACGCAGCTCGGCGGCCGGGTCGTCCCGGGTGAGCGGCAGACAGACCAGCCAGGAGGTGCCCCGGGTGGCGGGGAAGGGCAGTTCGACGGTGAACGGGATCCGCGCGTCCAGGCGGCGGGCGGGCAGTTCGCGCAGCACCGTCCCGTCGCTGGCCTCGGCGGGGCAGATCCGGCCGCGACCGTGCACCACCTGGAGGGCGGGCAGTTCGCAGGCGGTGTCCGTGACGAAGGTCAGCCGGGCGGTCCGGCCGCGCAGACCGCGCCTGACCACCGCCTCGTAGCGGACCAGCGGCGGCCGGGCGGGCAGGATCAGCGCCGACGGCTCGGCGAGCGGGTCGGCGGGGTGGGGGGTGAACGCCTCCACGGTGACGGTGACGGCGCCGCGCCCCACCCGCAGGTCGAGGCCGCCGTCGTGCTGGTAGGACCGGCGTCCGCAGCGGACGTCCCCGGCCCGGGGGAGGCCGCCGGGGTCGGGGAGGTCAAGTGTCCAGCGCACGCGGGCCTCACGGCCGTCGGGGGGCCAGGCCCAGACGATCAGGAGGTGGTCGTCCCGGCGGGTGGCGCGCAGCCGGCCGACCGGGACGGGATGGAGGGCCCGGCCGGTGACCCCGGCGGCCTGGGCGGTCTCGGCGGCGGTCGGAGCGGTCGGGGCGGTGGGGACGGGGCCGGGCGGCGGAGGCGGTTCCTCGGGTCCGTCCGCGTCGTACGGGCTGTCCGTCCAGTCCGTCCAGTCCGTCCAGTCCGTCCAGTCCGTCCCGTCCGGCTCGGGTGTCCGGGACGTCCGGGGCTGCGGCACCGGTTCGTCCGGACCGGACGCGGGGCCGGCGCCGGGACGGCCGTAGTCCGGGGGCGGAGCGGTCCGCACCCCGGACGGTGTCCCGGGCGCGCCGGCCCGGTCGTCCCCGACCGGGGCGTCCTCGGCGCCCGGCTTCCCCGGGTACGGGTCCTCCACCCCGGGCCGGGCCGCCGGTTCCCCCGGCCCTCCGCCGTACCCGCCGTACCCGCCGTTCCGGTCGTTCGTGCCGCTCCGGTCGTAGGGGTCGGGGTCGTGGCCGCCCGGGCGCGGCCGGGCGGCCGGGTCACCGGTGAACACCCGGAGCAGGCCGAACTCCCCGGTCAGCGCGAGCCCGCTCGCCACCGCGGCCCCCGGCGTCCGGGCACGGACGGTGAGCCCGAACCGCTCCTCGAACCACCCGGCCGCCCCCGGCGTCGCGCTCAGACCACCGGCCAGCAGCAGGGTGCCCGGGACGTCCACGCCACGCTCCTGGACGGTGTCCAGCAGCCTCCCGACCACCGCGCCGCTCGCCTCGCGCAGCGGTTCGACCAGCCGGGCCAGGGTCTCCCGGTCGAGGGCGACCTCGCGGTCCGCGCCCTCCCAGTGCACCCGCTGCCACGCTTCCGGCGCCTCGCCGAGCGCGAGCCGGAGCCGCTCGGCGACCGGGAGCAGCGGCCCGACCGGCCCGCCGGGGGAGCCGAGCCGGCGCAGCAGCTCCCCGGCGACGGCCTCGTCCCAGTGGTCGCCGCCGAGCGGGTGCGAGACCGTCTCCAGGACGCGGACGGTGCGGTCGCCGTCGACGGCCAGCAGCGTCAGGTCGGAGCCGGTGGCGCCCTGGTCGTACACCAGGACGGAGAGGTCGACGCCCTCGCGGACCGCGCCGTAGTGCAGGGCCGTGGCCACCGGCTCCGGCAGCACCCGGCCGACCCGCAGCCCGGCGTGTTCGGCGGCCCGCCGCAGGGCCGGTTCGCTGCCTCCGGCGGGGGGCAGCGCGAGCGCCACCTCCGCCGGCTCGCCGCCGCCGCACTCCCGGCTGCGCCGGGCGAGGGCGGACAGGACGAGGGCGGTGAGTGCCTCCGGCCGGAGGGCGCCCGAGGCCCCGGAGCGGTGCGGGCCGTCCGGACCTCCCCGCGGGCCCGCGGCGAACGGGACGGCGCCGAACGGGCCCGCGCCGAGCGGGTCGGCGGCGAAGGGGTCGTGGGTGGCCGCGAGGAGCGGGGCGCGGGCCGATCCGGCACCGGCCGCCCTCACGAGCCGGGGGCCGTCCGGCCCGGTGATGTCGACGGTGGCCGGGACGTCGGTGGCGCCGGTGACCACCGGGACCCCGTCGGGGCCCGGCCAGGCGATGCGGGCGTAGCTGTCGCCCAGGTCGATGCCGTGCATCAGCCCGTCCCCCCGTCCGCGCCCTTGACGGCGTCGGGTGTCACGCACACCGTGCCGTCCTCGGCGATCCCCAGCCGGATCCGGCTCCCCCTCGGCGGCGCGTGCCCGATGACGTGCCGGACCACGGCGCCCAGCACGGGCTCGAACTCGTTGCGGATCTGCCGCCCGCCGTAGGCCTGCCGCTCGGGGTCGGCCATCCGCCCGGTGATCCAGGGCCGGATGCTCGCCGGGTCGTGGACCAGCTCCACGCCGTGGCGTTCGTGCAGTGATTCGGCGAGCTGGCCGAGCAGCCGGTCCGCGATGCCGACCACGTGCTCGGTGCGCAGCATGTCGAAGACCACCACACCGGGCTTGAGCCGGCCGTAGATCTCGGGGCGGCCGATCGCCCGGAACTTCTCCTCGACCGCGGCGGTGAAGTGGCGGTGGAGCACCTCGTACGGCAGGTCGCCGCCGTGCTCGGCCAGCAGGGCCGGGAGCCCGCCCGCGCCGGTGTTGGAGGTGAAGATGATCAGACTCTGCGAGAAGTACGCCGTCCGGCCCTGCCCGTCCGTGAGCCGGCCGTCCTCCAGGATCTGCAGGAACTTGTCCAGCACCGCCGGGTGGGCCTTCTCGATCTCGTCGAAGAGCAGCACGCTGAACGGCCGTTCTCGTACCCGCCGGGTGAGTTCGCCTCCCTGGTCGTAGCCGATGAAGCCGGGCGGCGCCCCGGCCAGCCGCTCGGCCGCGTGCTCCTGCTGGTACTCGCTCATGTCGAAGCGCGCGTAGGCGCTCGGGTCACCGAAGATCAGCTGGGCCACCGACTTGGCGAGTTCGGTCTTGCCGACGCCGGTCGGGCCGACGAAGAAGAACGAACCACGGGGCCGGGCCGCCCCCGAGCCGCCGAAGCCGACGCCGACGTAGGCCGCCTGGAGGGCGCCCACCACCGCGTCGACGGCGGTCCGCTGACCGATCACCCGGGCGCCGAGTTCCCCGGCCGCCTCGGCGACGGTGCGGCGGTCGATCTGGCTCCAGGGGTCGACGTTGAGGTTGATGCGGTGGCGTTCCAGCAGCCGGCCGGGTTGGTGGACCGGGACACGGCGGATGTGCGAGGTCCTGGCGAGCGCGTCCAGCTCCCAGCCCGCCATGCCGTCGGTGGCCCCGACCAGCGCCTCGAACTCCGCCGGGCCGGCGTCCGCACCGCCGTTGAACTCCCCGCCGATCATGGCGAACCAGCGGCGGCGCTCCGCCTGGTCGGGCGGACCGATGTGCAGGACCACCGTGCGCGGGTCCTCCCGGTACAGCCAGGCGGGCACGCGGGAGAGGTCACCGACGACGGCGACCACGGCGTTGCGGGCGCGCGGCGGCACCTCGGCGCCGGCGCGGTCCGTGTGCGGGTCGGCGCCGTCGCCGCCGACGGCGGGGGGCAGCGGGGTGGCGGCGTCCGCCATGGCGGCGCGCAGGTGCAGGTAGCCCTGGACGGACGAGGCCTCGTTCAGCGGCAGGGCGAGGTCGATGTCCTCGAACACGAAGGCGGTGGCAGCCCGGGGGGAGGCCGCCCGGCGGTGGGCCTCGGCCAGCGCGTCGTCCACCGAGGCCAGCCGGCGGGCCGGCCGGGCGGTGAACAGTTCGTCCGAGGCCACCTGGCGGAGCCCGCCGCGCCGGGTCGGGTTCTCCTCGGCGAGGTCCCCGCCCGGGGCCCGCGCCGGGTCGTCGGGGCCCCCGGGGGCCCGTCCCGGAGGCCGGGTGGCCTCCGGGACGGGGTGCGCGGCCCGCTCCCCTGTGACGGGCCGTGCGGCGGACGTCCTCTCGGACGGCCGCTGCTCCAGTGCGGCGTAACGCTCCTGATCGCCGTCGAGCGGGAAGGCGAGGCCACCCACCGGGTCCCACCAGGCCACCGTGTCGGCGCCGCAGCCGTGCAGGGCGTGGGCCAGTACGGTGCGGAACGGGACCGGCCTGCCCCGCCACCACCAGCGGTCCCTGACCTGCCCGGTGAGGATCACCTGACGGCCGCGCCAGAGCTCCCAGCGCAGCGCGGCCGCCCAGAGCGGCGCCTCCTCCCGGGCCACGCTCCGGCTGCCGGTCCGGTCGGCCCCGGCCTCCTCGCGGGCGTTCACGCGGTGCCGCCCGCGGTGCCGCCCGTGGTGCCGTTCGCCCCGTTGCGCGAGGTGCCGCGGTGCGAGCTGTGGTTCGTGCCGAAGGGGCGGGCCGACGCACTGCCGCCCGGCCGCGCGACGCCGCCGCGCGGCGGCTTGCCGTCCCAGTCCAGCTCGCCCGGGTGGTAGCCCTCCTCGCCCATCGCCTCGTGCACCCGGTCCAGCAGCGCCTCGGTCCGGTCGCAGGTCACCTCGCCGCGCTCGGGCACCACGACGACGTCCGACTCGCCCTCCACCGTGTAGCTGAGCACGGCGGTGCCGTCGGTGGCGCTGCTGACGCTCGTCTCGTACCGGGCGCCATTCGGCCGCTCGAAGATCAGCACGAACTCCTGCCCCAGGTCGCCACCGCCGGAGAACGCCAGACCCTCGCCGGCCATCGCCTCCTTCAGCACCCCGGCCAGCGCGGCGCGCCGCTCGAACGCCAGCAGCAGTTCGTCCAGCCGGGCCTCCGCCTCGGGCAGCAGCCGCTCCAGCTCCGCGACGGCGGTCAGCGCGGCCCCGCCCCACGAGGAGCCGATCGCGCCGGCCACCCGGTGCACGGCGGCGAGGAGCCTGCCCTGCAGCTCGGTCTCCCCGAAGTCGGCGGCGTCCCGCGCGGCGTCGCGTGCGGTCTGCTCGACGACGGCGAGCCGGTCGACCGCCTCCGCCAGCTCGGCGGCGAGTCTCGCCGCCTGCCGTTCGGCCTCCACCCGGATCCGCCGGGCGGTCTGCTCCTTCGCCTCGCGCTGCAGTTCGGCGGCCCGCCGCTGTGCCTCCCGCTGCCGTTCGGCGGCGAGTTCCTGCGCCCTGCGGTGCCGCTCGTCCGCCTGTCGGCTCGCGGCCTCGGCGAGGGCGGCGGTCCGCGCGGTCTGCACGGCGAGCGCGTGGCGGGCCAGTTCGTGCTCGGCCGTGCCCATCAGCGCCTCCACCCGCAGGGTCTGACCGTCCATCAGGGCGCGGCGCAAGTCGTGCAGCAGCTCGGCGCACCGGCGCCGGCCGGCCGCGTCGACGTCCGCGCCGTTCGCCGCGAGCATGGTGAACTGCCGTTCCAGCGCGCCGAGCTGGTACTCGTGGCCGGCCTCGGCGGGCCGGCCGTGGTCCTGGCCGCCCGGTCGCAGCGCGACGGCCCGGCCGCGCAGCTCCTCGACCTCCGCACCGAGCGCGGCGTCCGGGTGGTGCAGTGCGCGCGACCGCAGGTCGGCCAGCCGGCCGGTCAGCTCGCTCACGGTGCGGGGGTCGGCCGCCGACCGCGCCGCGTCCAGCAGGGCCGCCACCTCGTCCAGGCCGCGGGCCGCCGCCGTCCCCTGCTCGCGCAGTGCGGCCGTCACCTGCCCGGCCCGCTCGGCCTCCTGGATCCGTCGCCGCTCGTCGGTCCGGCGTTCGGCCTCCGCCAGGGCCTGCGCCACGCGCTCCCGCTCGCGGCGCTCCGCCTCGGCACGGGCCCTGGCCCTGGCGGCGGCGCGGCGTTCCGCCTCGGCGTGGGTCCTGGCCCTGGCCGCCGCGCGGCGCGCCCGCTCGCGGGCCCGCTCCTGCTCCAGCCGGCGGCGCCGTTCGGCCTGCCGCCGCCGCTGCGCGGCCTCGGCGGCGAGCCGCGAGGCGCCGACCGAGACGCTGCTGTACATCGGTGATCCGCTCACTGTCCCCCTCCTTCGGTGTGCCGGCCCCCGTGCCGGGGGACCTCGGTGCTCGGGGCCCCGACCGGCCGCCCCGGCCGGTGCGGGCCCGGGACGTGCGGGCCCGGGCGGCCGTGCCGGTCCGGTGGTCCCGGTCGGTCCGGTCGGTCCGGTGGTTCCGCCGTGGTACGCAGGGCGAAGCCCCGGGCCTCCACGCGCCGCTCCAGCTCCTCGCGGAAGCCCGGCACCGCCGGCACCCCGGCCCAGGAGAGCGACCCGTCGAGCCCGACGGAGAACTCGATCCCGGCACCGGTGTCGGGATCCGCCGGCAGGTCCGCGTAGCGCGGCGACAGCCGGTGAAGACGCTGGTTGGACGACCCCCGCCAGCGCAGGTCCGCGTGGAGCGACGCCACGTACGGGCCGTCGACGAGCAGGTCGAGCCGGTCCAGCAGGTCCCGCTGCGCCGGGGTGCCGCGTCGCAGGGTCTCGATGCGGAAGCCGGAGTACGCCATCGCGGACAGCTCAGGCCGCTCCGCCCGCAGCCCGTCGAGGAGCGCGACCAGCGCCGCGGCCTGGGCGAACGGCTCGCCGCCGGAGATCGTGATCCCCTCGATCCCGGCCAACCCGGCCATCCGGTCGACCAGTTCGGTCACCGGTAGGCCCGGCCCGTCGGTGAACGGCAGTGTCTCCGCCGCGACGCAGCCCCGGCAGCGCAGCGGGCAGCCCTGCACCCACAGCACCGCCCGGCGGCCCGGCCCCAGAACGGAGCACCGGTCGAGGGTGCGCGCCACCGACAGCCGCAGGTCCGCCCCGGTCATGTGGTCCTCCCCGTGGTGTCCGCCGCCCTGGCCGCCCGGGACGCCCGCCGGTCCGGCGCCGCCCCGGCGGGTGCGCCCGGGTACGCCTCGCCGCCGCGCCGTGCCAGGTCGCACCACGGACACCACGGCCGCTCCACCGTGAACACGTGGCGGCTGTTCCCGGCGCAGCCGCGCAGCCTGCCGTCCGCCAGCTCCGCGCCCAGGGCCGCGGCCCAGACCGCCGCCGCCGGACGGCTGCCGGGGCTGCCCCGCCCGGCGGGGCCGAAGGCGGCGCGCAGGAGCGCGGCGATCCGGCCGGGCAGCAGGTCGGCCGGGGGCAGCGGCCCCCGCAACGCGACGGACCGGTGGTCCGTCAGCCGGCAGCGTCCGTGCGCCAGGTTGTCGTCCAGCGAGACGTACCGTTCGCCCCGCCCGGGGTGCCCGGCGAACGGGTGCAGTCCGGCCATCAGCAACTGGTGCACGACGACGGCCAGGACGAAGTCGTCGCCCGTCCGGGTCGGGGCGGTCACCGGGGCCGCCACCGCCTCCGGCGCCGTGTACCCGGCCGTGCGCATCCGGCAGGCGAACACCCGCCCGCCGTCCGTGAACTGCCAGGAGTCGACGTCCGCCATCCCGACCGCGCCGTGCCCGTCCACCCAGAGGTTGTCCGGCTTGAGGTCGCCGACGAGGTACTCCTCCGCGTGCACGGCGGCCAGCAGCGCCGCCAGTCCGGCCGCCGCCCGCAGGGCGGTCTCCCAGGTGGAGTCCGGCAGCCGGGTCCGACGGCCGGACTCCGACAGCAGGTCCTCCATCGGCCGGTACCGGCCGCGCAGATCGCCCATCAGATAGCCGTGCACCCCGCCGCGCACCGTGGTGACCGGGACCCGGGGCCAGGCCACCCCGCCGCCGGCGCCGGCGAGCAGCCGGACGGTGCGGGGCTCGCGCCGCCGCCGTACCAGCCGCTCGATCCGGTCCCGGTACGCGGAGGGGTCGGGCGGGCGCGGCACCAGTTTGGCGACCAGCGCGGGGGAGTCGTCCACGGCGTAGACCACGCCCTCGCCGCCCTGGCCGATCCGTTCGGTCAGCCACCACTGCCGGCCGTCGTCGGCCATCACCTTCAGAGCCATCGGGCACCGTCCGGACGCAGGGCGCAGAGCACCGTCAGGTCGTCGCCGCTGCGGGCCGCCGCCGGGCCGGAGAGCAGGGCTCGCAGCGGCTCGGCGTCGCCGCCGTTGGCGCGCAGCAGGGCGGCCAGCGGGCCGAAGAAGTCCGGTGCGGCGAGCGGGCCGTGGTCGTCCGGGAGGCCGAGCACCGAGGGGTGGTCCAGGGCGAGCGGCGCGCAGCCGTCCGTGGCCAGGACGACGCCGCTGAGGTCGGGCTCCCGCAGGACGAGGGTGGTGACGCTCGCGCGGGCCCCGGGCGTGGAGAGGAAGACCGCCGGGGTACGCGGCGGCAGCACCAGACGGCAGCGTTCGCCGTGGCCGCCGTGGCCCCGGTCGCCGTCGCCGTCGTCGCCGGGCCGGGTGCGGGTGAGTACGGTGGCGAAGCAGTCGCCGAGGGCGAGGAAGGCCACCCACGGGGGCCGGAGCACGGCCGCCACCAGGGTCGCGGCCAGCGCACCCTCGTCCGCCTGCGCTGAGTCCACCGTGCCCGCGGCACCCACCGTGTCCGCGTCCTCCGCGGCGCCCGCGGGGTCCCGGTGGTCGGCGGCGAGGACGGCCCGCACCGCCCGCAGGTACGCGTCCACCACGGCCACCGAGCGCTCGCCGATCCAGCCCCTCCAGACCGCCGCGTCGCCGTCGGCGGGCGGTACGTCGGTCGCGAGCAGCCGACAGGCCGCGTCCACCGCGAGGTGCGCCCCGAGCGCGCTGCGGTCGCGGCTGCCCGCGCCGTCCGCGACGGCCAGCACGAGCGGCCGGCCCCCCGCCGTCGTGGGCCCGTCGTCGCCGTGCCCGGCCGCCGCCTTGAACGCGTCCTGGCAGCCGCGTCCGCTCGCCAGGTGCCCGGTGCCCTGCACCACGGCGCCCGCCACGATCGGCGCGCCGCCGCCAGCTGCCGCCCGCCGGGCCGCGGCGGTCACCGGTGGTCCCCTTCCAGGCTGTCGAGGGTGCGGGCGCTCTCGGCGTGGGTCTTGAGCCGGTCGGAGATCTCCGTGGCCCTGAGGTGGCCGGTGCGGTCCGAGCTCTGGAACACGATGTCCAGGATCCGGCCGAAGTCCAGGTCCTCCAGCAGGTGGGTCGCCTGCGGTGCGAGGACCTCCAGCACCTCCCGGTCGGCCCCCCTCACCCCGATCACGAAGAGCACGCACTCGTCGTCGTGCTCCGCCTGCCGCAGCTGTTCGGCGGTGGCCGCGATCTCCGCCGCGCCCAGCCGCGCCCCGGCCTCGTCGCTCGGCGCGCCGTCGGTGAGCAGCCAGATCAGCGGCCGGACCACCGGCACCTGCCGGGCCGAGAGGTCGCGGTGGCGCCGGCGGGCCAGGTCGAGGGCGAACCGCAGGGCGGGAACCATGCAGGTGTAGCCCCCGGCCGTCAGCTCGGGCGGCCGCAGCCCGTCCAGCGGGCTGAACAGCGCCTCGCGGTCGGCCTCCTCCGGTGGGCGGAAGGCACCCGCCGCGATGTCGAAGACCCGCACCCGCGAGTCGAACGCGACCAGGCAGACCTCCACCCGGGACCGCAGGCGGTCCCGGTCCCGGACGGCGTCGAAACCACGGGTGAGGGCCCGATTGAGGCTCGCGATCGGCGGGTCGTGCGCGGGGCGGTTCATGGAGGCGGAGGTGTCCAGCAGGACGATGACCGGCTGACGTTCGTCCCAGCCGCTCCCGAACCCGATCCGGGTGCCCGTCGCCCCGGTGGCCGTCGTCATGGCGCGCCCACCGCCTCCGCCGCCCCGGGGCCGCGCGAGGCACCGCGGGCGCCGGGCGCGCCGCCGTTCGGGCCGCCGCCGTTCGCGGTGGTGACGGCGTCGACGGCGTTGACGGCGCGGTGGAGGCCGGCGGCGTCGACGAGGCCCTCGGTGCGCGGCCGGGGCGGTACGACCGCGGCCCGCAGCGGGGCGAACAGCCGGTTCACCTCCGTCACCCCGTCCGTGGTGTCCAGTTCACGGGCAACCCCGGAGCCGCCCTTCAGCGACTCCTCGCCGCAGCGGTCGCCGAACAGCACCAGGGCCTGCCGGGGCCGGTGCCGCCGGGACTGCCAGACCAGCCCCTGGGCCTCCGGCACCCGCGACCGCAGCTCCGTGGCCCAGCGCCGCGTCTGGGCGTACCCGGGGCCCTCGGTCTCCAGGAGCCAGGAGTCCTGGCAGACGGCGGCGAGGTCCTCCTCGGTGATCAGTTCGACGAGGCACAGGTCGGCGGTGGTGTGCAGCGCGGTGAGCGAGCGCTGTGCGACGGCCCGGTAGGGGACCAGCCGCATCCCGGTGTCCGCGTCGAAGGGCATCGCGCGCAGCAGCACCTCGGCCAGCGCGGTGGCCGGCTCGGGCGCGGCGTACAGGAAGGAGTAGGGGTCGGCCACGGTGCCGTCGAAGCGGCTGCCGCCGAAGTGGGAGTCGGCCGGCACCGGGTTGAACCCGGCACCGGGACGCCCCGTCCGGTGGCAGCGCCAGAGCTCGGTGCCGGCCGGCAGGGTCCGCAGGTTCGGGCGCATCCGGAAGCCGTCGGACTCCCGGGGCGGGGGGTACGCGGGCATCAGTCCCCCTCCACCATGGACAGGGCGGCCGCGGTGAGCAGCTCGTCCGAGACCAGTCCGAGCAGGGCGGCCGGTGTGCCGCCCAGCCAGCTGTTGCCGGCGAGCCACCAGTCGGCAGCTCCCCAGGGGTCCGCCTCGGCGAGCAGCAGCCGGTTGATCCGCGTGACGACCGGCAGCGGGCCGTGGCCGGTGCCGGGCTCCGTGCCGGGGGCCGGTCCGGCGAACTGGAAGGCGGGGTAGCGGTGTTCGCCCGCCTGGTCGACCAGGCGGATGATCAGACCGGCACCAGCCAGTGCGGGCGCGTCCAGGCCGCGCGCGTCCAGGTCGGCGCGGCCGAGCGAGGGCTCGGCGAGCAGGCGGCGCTGCGCCGTGGCAATGATCTCGGCGGTGTCCGGAGCGGCGTGCGGAGCGGTGTGCGCAGGGGGGCCGTGGACGGGACCGTGATCACGGCCGGGGCCGGGGCCGGTGGCGGGTGAGGGGAGACCGAGGGCGGACTCCGCGAACGCGGACGCGGTGTCGGTCTCCGCCAGCCAGGCCAGCAGCTCCCGGGCCAGCGAGGCGGTGGGCCGGGGATCGGCGGCGACCAGCCGGGAGGAGTCCAGCGCCGCGCGCACCGGGTGGTCCAGCGGGAGCGGCAGCAGCGCGAGCTTGACCCCGTGGAAGGCCCTCCTGATGGCCCGCTCGTCACCCCGCGTTCCGGCGAGCTTGTTCAACCTGGCCACCAGCACGCCGTGTTGGGTGTCGTCCAGGTCGGCCCGTATCGCGGCCCAGTGCCGGCGGATCAGCGCCAGCAGCTCCTCCGGGTTCATTCCGTCCCCTCCGGTTCCGTCGTCGTGCCGGTCGTGCCGGTCGTGCCGGTCGTGCGGGCCGTGCCGGTCGGGTCGGGTGCGTCCGTCGCGTTCGGTGGCGGGTCCGCGGCCCCCGGGTGGCCCTGGTGGATGAAGGCCGCCCAGAGCGGCAGCCGGTCGAGGTGGGGATGCGCGGCCTCGCGGCGCAGCTCCCCGCCGAGGCTCTCGGGCGGCTCGCGGCGCGGGTCCAGCATCCAGAGCTGGGCCGCGCGCAGCGCGTCGGCCGGGCTGAGTCCGGTGACCGCCACGTGGTGGTGGAAGACCGCCATCATCAGCGCGGACGCGCCGTCCCGGGTGGTCCACCGCGAACCGACGACGTCCTTCGCGCCGGCCGCCAGGAAGGCCGTGGCGAGGGTCAGCGCCTCGTCGTGGTCGCGGGTGGAGAGGTCCGTCTCGCAGGCGCTCAGCACCACCAGCGGGCCGGCCCGGACGGCGCCGGTCGCGGCCGGCCGGTCCAGCAGCCTGGTCACGGTGAGCATCCCGGCGTCGGGGGCGTCGGTCGGCCCGTTCGTGGACGGGTCGGACGGGTCGGAGGGCGGCGTGGAGAGGGAGCGCGACTGCGCCGGGTCGGGTGGGGCGAGGTTGAGCGCGGACACCGTCGGGCGGACGCCCGCCGAACCGTGCGAGGCGATGTGCAGCAGCGAGAGCGGTCGGGGGGCGCCCGCGCCGGGGAGCAGCGCGAGCACGTCCTCCGGGGTCCCGAGGCCCGCCGGATCGCCGTCCAACTGGTAGTACTCGCCGTAGAGTTCGGCATCCGGGTAGTAGCCGTCGCGGAGTGCGAGGACCTCCAGCTCGGCCCGGGTCAGGTCCATCCGGGGGTCGGCCACCAGCACCGGACGGGCGCCGGGGGCGATCCGTTCGCGGGCCGCCGCCCGCAGGAACTCCCGGCCCGAGGCCGCGTACGACAGCACCATGATCTCGCACGCGTAGCGGTGCCGGGCGTCCTCGGGCAGCCTGGCGGCGTGCCAGGGAACGGCGCCGAGGTTGCCGCAGGGGATCAGCACGAACCGGGGCGGCCCGGGCCGGCCCCGGTGGCGGCCGGGGTTGGCCTCCAGACGCTCGGCGATGCCGAGGAGGACCGGGCCGACGACGGCCGGCCAGGCCCAGTCGCACAGGTCCGCCAGGGCCTTCTCCCAGGGCGCGTCGAGCGCCCGGGCGGCGGCGTCCGCCTCGCCGGTCGCGCCGGTCGCGCCGGTCTCGGCGGCCCGGGCGGCCGCACGGCGCAGCCGCGAGCGCTCCGCGGACACGTCGAGGAAGGACTCCAGCGGTGCGCGGCCGGCCAGGGCAAGCTGCGGCAGGGCGAGCACCCCGGGTTCGAGGTCCGGCCCCAGGATGACCGCCATGCCGGGCGTCCCCTCCGCGCCCGGCAGCAGGTACACCAGGGCGTCGGTCTCGCCCGGCCGCAGCCCGGCGGACAGCTCCGCGGGGGTCGGCGGCTCGAACAACCCCGGCCCGCCCCGGAGCGCGTCCAGGGCCCGCCGCCGCAACAGGCTCGGGACCGGCTGCGCCGCGCCGCCGCCCTGCGCCGACTCGGCCTGTCGCCAGGCGTCCGCCAGCTCGCGGTGGCCGCGTGCCGCCAGCAGTTCGGGCACCTCGGCCGAGGCGGCGGCCGCCTGCAGCACCATCGACCGGCCGAGTTCCAGCATGGTCACCGCCCGTTCGACCTGCCCCTGGGAGCCGGCCCACCAGGCCGCGTCCAGGGCGCGCGAGGCCCCGTCCCGGGCCTTCATCAGCCGGTGCTCGGCGCCGACCTCCAGCAGGACGTCGGCGGTCAGGACCTCGAAGGACTCCACCATGGCCTGCGCCGCGGACGCCCGATCGCCCGCCCCGGCGTCGCCGCGCCGGCGATGGGCCTCGGCCAGGGCCCAGAGGAGGTCGGCGTGCTGCCAGGTGCCGCCGTCCGCCGCGTCGCGGCAGGCCGCCGCCAGCTCCTCGACGGCACGGTCCTGGTCGGCGCGGGAGCGGGTGAGTTCGGCCTGGAGGTGGCTGACGAACGCGTCGAGCGGCAGCCGCCGTCCGCGACCGTTGAGCAGACTGGGCGGATGCTCGGACGACTCCGGCCCCGGGTGGGCGCGGATGAGCCCGGGGTCGCCGTCGACCACGGCGCGGATCGCCGAGAGGTTGACCCGCAGCGGCTCCAGCAGGCCGCCGTTGCCCGGCCCGGTGTCCAGGAGGCGCGCGCCCTCCTCCATGAGCTGCGCTCCGGTCCGCAGGGTCTCCGTGTCGCGGGTCAGCGTCCAGAGGTCCTGGTAGGACGATCCGAGCATCAGCAACGTGATTCCCAGCGCGCTGTCCTCCCCGGACAGGCCCTCCCGCACGGCGCGGAGCTCCTCGATGCAGGACGCGACGCCCGCCCGGTCCTCGGCGCGCTGGAACCGGTGGCTCCGCTGGCCCGCCGCGAGGGCCCGTACCTGGGCCGTGAACGAGAGCGGCAGATCGCCGAGTCGCCCCAGCACTTCGGTGAGCTGCCGCTCCGCCGCCTCGGCGTCGACCAGGTTCCCGCCGAGGTACTGCGAGGCGGACAGGACGGCGGGGCCGATGGCGCCGAGCAGCTGGTGCCAGTCGCTGCCGGGCGGCAGGCCGTCGGCGGCCCGCTGCAGCGAGCCGAGGGCGTCGGAGAGCAGGCCCTGGTCCCGCTGCTGCAGGGCGGGGACCAGGACGGTCATGGCGTAGGCCAGCGCGTCCTGCGCCGCGTCCGCGGGGTCGCCGGTGCCGTGGGCTCGGCCGGGCCGGAGCTGCTGCGCCAGCTCGGTGAGCTGCTCCGGTGCGAGGGAGCCCGGCATCGACATCTCCACCATGGCGAGCGTCATCGCCATGGTCCGGTCGAACTCCTCGCGTTCGGCCTCCGTGTCGATCGGCACCCGGGGCCGTGACGGTTCGGCGGGCGGCGGGGCAACGGGCGCCGGGGCCGAGGGCGTCGGTTCGGCGAGCGGTCCGGCCGGGGTCGGTGCGGTCGGGGCCGGGACGGTCGGGATGAGACTCATCAGCATGCGCAGCTGCTGGAGGCCGGGGAAGTCCGCCGGCAGCGACTCCACCAGCGGCCCGACACCGGCGGCGAAGTCGGCGGTGTCGCCCTGGGCGAGCCCGAGGACCGTGGTCATGGTGTCCAACTGCGCGCGCAGCTCAGGCATCAGCCGGACGCCGCGCAGGTCGTCCAGGAGTCCCCGCAGCTCGGTGACCTCCGGCCCGCGCGGGTCGAAGGCTCCGGGGTTGTCCAGTTGCCAGCCGATCAGGGCGGAGAAGTGTCCCGTGCCGCCGTCGGGCCGGCCGGCCGGGTGGGGGATCACCAGCATGACGAGGTACAGCGCGGCCCGGTGGGCCTCCCAGCCGGTGAGCGGCACCTGGTGGGCCCGTGCCTCGCGCAGCAGCCGCAGCGCGTGGGGGCGGTCGGCGGGTGCCCCGCCCCCGCGCAGGTGACGTTGTGCGAGCAGCCCGCCGAGCCGTGCCGCCAGGACCGGCCCGGCCGGCTCGTCCGGTGCCAGCAGCCCCTCCAGCCGGTCGAGTTCGTCGATCAGCCGGTCGTGGGCCACCGGGTCGTCCAGCCGCAGCCGGGGCGGCCCGGACGGGTCGGGCAGCAGCAGGGCCTCGGCCCGCCCCGTCGCGTCCAGAGCCCAGGACCGGACCCCGGCGAGACCGCCGGTGCTCGTCAACTCGTCTCCTGGAGGGTCATTCTGACCAAGCGTCATGATCCGACTCCGTCATCCGTGCGCCTCGTGGCGTCCACATCATGGCCTGCGGGGGAACCGGATGAACCCTGCCCGGGACCGGCGACCGGATCTCGACCGGCAATCAACCGCCTTCCGCCCGCAGCCGGGTCCGGACCGGCGGTTTCGCACCGTCGGGCGCCCTGTCGCAGGGGCCGGCGGCCGTGCGCGGGACCGCGCGCGGGACCGCCGTCCGGCGGCGGCTCCCCGCCCGCGCAGGGCTTCTCGGCGGATCGCCGGTGGCGGTACGGGTGGGCCCAGCAGGGTGACCGGGCGGTTCCGAAAGGCTGACGATTCACCCTGGACCGGGCCGTTCGGACCGTCCGGGCGGCCGGGCCGGGGAGGACGGCCGGGCCCGACGCGGACGTCCCGGCGCTGCTGCGGACGGAGGTCCTGCTCCGGCACGCAGCCGTACGGCTCTTCCCGGACGTCCTGCCGGCGGGGCCCGGGGAACCGGGCGCACCCGGCGACCGGCCCGGAGAGTTGGGCCGGGCCGAACGGCCGGACGGGGCGGGCGGGGATCCTCGGCGGCCACCGGCAGGGTGCCGTGCCGGTCGAGGAGGCCCGGCGGCAGGCCAAGGTGGCGCGGCGCTCGGCGTTCCGACGTCGAGCGCCGGTGGCGTGGTGGTCCCGAGGGCGGGCCGGCCCGGGTCCTGCTGTCGGCCGCCGCCCGGGACCGGGTCCGCCACGCGGCCGGGCCTGACCGTCCGACACCGGATGATCTGCTTTACGGACCTGATGCTCTACCGACAGACTGCCCGGAGCGTGATCCCGACCCGTCCCCCGGGTACGACCCGAACCACGAGAAACGGACCCACCGCATGCCCGACCTCCTGGAGCTGAGCCGACTCTGGCTCAGGCAGTACCACCCGGCCCCCGGGGCCGGCCTCACCCTGGTCGCGTTCCCGCACGCCGGCGGTTCCGCAAGCTACTTCCAGCCGCTGTCCGCCGCGCTCTCCCCGGACGTCGAGGTGCTGTCCCTGCAGTACCCCGGCCGGCAGGACCGCAGGTCCGAACCGTGCCTCGACAGCATCGGCGGACTCGTCGAGGGCATCTGCGAGGTACTGAGCCCCCGGACCGAGCGCCCGGTGGTGTTCTTCGGGCACAGCATGGGCGCCGTCCTCGCGTACGAGACGGCCCGGCGCCTGGAGAAGGAGTCCTCCGTCCGGCTGCTGGGCCTGGTCGCCTCGGGCCGCCGCTCCCCGACGACCGCGCGCGAGGAGACCGTGCACCTGCGCGACGACGCGGGCATCCTCGCCGAGATCCAGCGGCTGAACGGCACCGACTCCGCGCTGCTCCAGGACGAGGACATCCAGCGGATGATCCTGCCGAGCCTGCGGGCCGACTACACGGCCGTCGAGACCTACGCCCACCAGGCCGGACCGGCGCTGCGCTGCCCGGTCACCGTGTTCACCGGGGACGCCGACCCCCAGGTGACCCGGGCGGAGGCGGAGCGCTGGTCCGAGCTCACCGACGGGGGGTTCCGGCTCCGGAGCTTCCCCGGGGGCCACTTCTACCTGGCCACCCGACCGGGCGCGGTGACCGGGGCCCTGACCGAGGAGATCGCCGCCTTCCGCACCCCCGGCTCCCGGGCCGCCGCGGCCGGGCCGGGCGACGCGGGCCCGGGCGCCGGCTGAGGCCGGCCGGGCCGCGCACGTCTCGCCGAGGCCCTCCCGCGCCCCGTCCGTCGGACGACGGGGAGCAGGAGGACCTCGGTCACCGACTGCTACGGGGTGCCGAACCGGGTGTTCTGCGCGCGGACCGCCGCCGTCTCCGGGCCGCCCTCGGGGGTCCGGTCCCGCCACCGGTGGCCCTCGAAGACGCGCTCCACCGGGACCCGGCCCAGGGAGGAGGGCGGCTCCCAGCCGGGCGGGACGGCCACCTCGTCGACGGGCAGGTGGTCCTCGACCCTGACCGGGTCCCAGGCGTGCACGACCCGGCCGTCGCCGGCGCGGAACCCGGCGTGGCCCCGGTTGCGGTGCTCCCCGGGCGCCCCGCCGACCCGGCCCCCGCCGCCGGTCGTCCTCAGCCGGCCGTGTCGAGCAGGAGCCCCGCGGCCACCGCCGCCCCGTCGGTGCGGAAGGCGCCGGCGACGGCGGTCGCCCGCTCGCGGGTCTCCGGGGCCAGCGCGATCGCCAGCGCGGCGGACAGCGAGGCGGCGGTCGGGGTCGGGCCGTCGTGGGTGGCGCCGATGCCCAGGCCGGTCACCCGGCTCGCGAAGTACGGCTGGTCCGCCCCCTGGGGCACCACGACCTGGGGCGCGCCGGACCAGGTGGCCGTCGTCGTGGTGCCCGCGCCGCCGTGGTGCACGACGGCGGCCGACCGGCGGAACAGCGCCTGGTGGTTGACCTCGCCCACGACGAAGCAGTCGTCCCGGTCGTCGACCAGGGCCAGGTCGGCCCAGCCACGGGAGAGGACGGCCCGGCGGCCCTGCGCACGGACCGCCTCGACGCACGCCCGGGCGACGCCCGCCGGGTCGGGCAGGGGGATGCTGCCGAAGCCCACGTAGACCGGCGGAGCCCCGGCGTCCAGGAACGCCGCCAGGTCGGCGGGCAGCGGGCGCAGGTCCGGCAGGACCCACGCGCCGGTCTGCACCACGTCGAGGTCCGCCGGCTGCTCCCAGGGCGCCAGCACCGGGTCCGTGGCCAGCCAGGGCCGGTCGGTGAAGACGTGGTCACGGACGTCGTCCACCGGCGGCAGGCCGACCGAGACCCGGTGGGAGTTGATCGCCTCGCCGAACACCTCCTGCGCGTCCCGGGCGTCCCGGTCCCACAGCACCCGGTTGTCGGTCACGTCCGGCGGGAGCGGCCGGCCCGGCCGGGGGATCGGCGGGTGGTGCGGCGAGGGCAGGCTCACCGGCTGGTAACTCGCGTACACGTAGCGGATGCCCAGCTTCTCGGCCACCGACTTCACCCCGGCCGCGGCCGGGACGAGGCCGGTCGCCACCAGGACGTCGCACCCCCCGGCCGCCGCCGCGGTGACGTTCGCGTGGAACGCGGCGACCATCTCGGCGGCGCGCCGGGGCACGCCGCCCGGCGAGGGCGGCGTCCGGCCCGTCACCAGCTCCCGCACCGACCGGCCGGTCGGCACCAGCTCGACGCCGACCCCGGCCAGCCGCTTCGCGAACTCCTCGTCCGGCGGTGCGCACACCGTGACCTCCGCACCGAACTCCCGCAGGCGCACCGCGAGGGCCACCAGCGGCTCGACGCCCCCGCGTGAATCGTAGGCAGACAACAGCGCGCGCATTTCCGTCTCCAGTTCTCGCAGGTCCGGAGTCGCAGTTCCGGCTTCGATCGGAGATTGTGGGCCACTGCGGGGGCCTTGCCGCAAGCCCCCTGATGGGCTGTACGTTGAGGGTGGCAAGGAGCGGATTTCTCCCCTTGCCTCTTTCTTCGCCCGAATTCGGCGTTCCCCCGATTCCGCCTGGTTCCGCCGTTCCGCCGAGTTCCGCCGCGGACGGCGGAACTCCCCTGGCGTGGAGGAGAACCACGGTCGCGGCGCGGTGGTGCGCCCCCGGGGCGGGGCCCGGCGTGAGCGCGCAGCCGAGCGCTGATTTGTCTGCCCCGGCGCTGCCTAGTACGCCCTACTGCGCCCCCTGTACGGGGCCGGACTCTCCGTGCTGACATGTACAGACAACTCGCCGGCCGGGTCCGCACGTGGGGGTGCGTCACCGGGAGCCGGCGGTTGGACGGAAGGAAACACCCGTGTCCGTACGCCTCATGGCCATCGGCGGCGTCGCCGCGATCCTGCTCGCCACCCCGTTGGCCGGCACCGCCGGCGCCTCCGGTTGGACGACGCCTCCGCCGGACAAGATCGTCATCGACGTGGCCACCGTCAACGGCTCCGGCTGCCCGGCCGGCACGGCCGCGGTCGCCATCTCCCCGGACAACACTGCCTTCACCGTGACGTACAGCCAGTACGTGGCGCAGGTCGGCGTGGGCTCCAAGCCCACCGACTTCCGGAAGAACTGTCAGCTCAACCTCAACGTCCACGTTCCCCAGGGCTTCACCTACGCGATCGCCGCCGCCGACTACCGGGGCTTCGCCCATCTGGAGAAGGGGGCGACCGCCATCCAGAAGGCCAGTTACTACTTCCAGGGCTCGCCCGACACCGCCGCGCTCAGCCACCGCTTCAGCGGAGAGCTCGACGACAGCTGGCAGGCGACCGACAACGTCGCCATCGCCGCCCTGGTCTGGGCGCCCTGCGGAGAGCTCCGCAACTTCAACATCAACACCGAGATCCGGGTCCAAGGAGGCACCTCGGACACGAGCAGGACCACCAGCTTCATGACCATGGACTCCACGGACGGCAGCGTCAACACGGTCTACCACCTCGCCTGGAAGCACTGCCCCTGACCGGTCCGCCCACCACCCGGTGGGCGGGGGCGAGGTCGGCCCGTGGTGCCGGGGCCGACCTCGCCGGGGCGTCAACCGGCCGGCAGGATCGGGGACATGGGGGCAGGGAGGGAACCGGTGCGGGGCTTCGCGGTCGGCCACGGGTACGCGTGGTTCCAGGGACCGGCGGCATCCGACAGCACCCCGCACCGGCACGCCGCCTTCCAGATCGCCGTCGCCGTCCACGGCGAGGTCGCCATGGTCGACGCGGACGGCGTCCGCCACCGTGCCGAGGCGCTGCTCGTCCCGCCGATGGTGCGGCACCGCCTGCTCGCGGTGCCGCACCTGCGGACGTTCTTCGTCGACCCGCACTGCGCCTTCGCCGACCGGCTGCGCGACCGCTGCGGTGCCGGCGTCACCGAGGCGTCCGAGCTGCGCGACCTCCGCGAGGCGGACCTGCGACCGGCCGGCGGGCGGCCGTCGAGCCGGCTCGACCCCCGGCTGTCGGCGGCGCTGGACCTGCTGGCGGACCGGAGCCTGCCGATGCCGGACCTCGCCGCCCGGGTCGGACTCTCGCCCCAGCGCCTGCGGGCCCTGGCCCGGCTGCAGTTGGGCCTGCCGCTCGCCCGCTGGCGCATCTGGCGGCGGCTGGCCCGCGCGGCCGAGGCCATGCGGGAGGGGCAGTCGCTCGCCGAAGCCGCGATCACGGGCGGCTTCGCCGACCAGGCGCACCTCAGCCGGCAGATGCGCGAGATGATCGGCTTCACCCCCTCCGCCGTCCTGCTCGCGCTGCGGCCGTCAGCCCCGCCGGGCGACGAGGACGGAGATCGAACCGTTGACCGTCGAGACCACCTCGGCCTCGCGGACGTCCCGGAAGCCGGCCTCCGAGATCAGCCCGGGCAGGACGCCGTCGGCGTTGGGCTGGGTGTCCTCCTTCCCGTCCGCCAGCTGCACGATCCGGAAGGCGAGGCGCATCAGCGGCGTCCGCTGGAGCCCGAAGTCGGCGATCACCAGCCTCCCACCGGGCCGCAGCGCCTCGGACATCGACGCGAGGACGGACCGCTTCACCGCGAGGGGGCACTGGTGGAGCACCAGCCCGGAGACGACGGTGTCCGCCGAGCCGGGATCGAGGACGTCCGCCAGCGCGTCGCCCATGCCCACCCGCCACTCGACGTCCGCACCGGCGGCCTTCGCCTTGCGCCGGGCCAGCGCCAGCACCTCGCGATCGGGGTCGACGGCGACCACCCTCGCCCGCGGCTCGACCCGATTGAGCAGCAGGGCCAGTGAGCCGGTGCCGGTGCCCACGTCGACGATCACGTCACCGGGCCGCGGTGCGGCGTGCATGGCCAGCAGCCCGCGCCACAGCCGCTCCCGGGTCAGGGCGATCAGGGGGTCGTAGAGGCGGACCGGGGCGAACCGGCCCGTGGCGGGGGTGAAGGCCAGCCCGGTCACCTCCCCGGTCACCTCCCCGGTCGCCGGTCCGGTCGCCGGTCCGGTCGCCCGTCCGGTCGCCCGTCCGGACGTCGGGTCGGCGGCGTGGCCGGCCGCGGGTTCGTCGGTCGTTCGGCGGGTCGTGTGCTCGGTCATGCGAGCAGTCTCGGAGCGGCGGCGCCTGCGGTCTTGAACGAACCGCTCACGGCCCGACCGGGCCTGCCGGAGCCCGGCGGGGCCGTCGAGGAGGGTGGTGCCGGCGGTGTCGGTGGTACGTGCGAGGCTTTGCCCCGTGGCCGGACGGTGGCCCGGCAGCGGCCGGGCCGACACCGCACGGCGGCCCGGAACGGGCAGGACGAGGGGGCGGGATGACGACGGATCTGCTGGTGGACGAGGCCTGGCGCCGCGCGACGCCGCCGGCGCGGCTGCGCGAGCTGGCCGCCGACCCCGCGCTCGCGCGGATCGTGGCGTCCCGGATCGGCCTGCCCGCCGACCTGGCGGAGGAACTCGCCGTGCGGGCCGAGGCGGGCGGTGACGTGCCGCGGTGGACACCCGTCGCCCGCGCGCTGGCCGCGCAGCCGGCCACCGCTCCCGCACGGCTGGCCCGGCTTTCCGCCCACCCCGACGAAGGCGTGCGGCGGGCCGCCGCCGTGCACCGTGCCACGCCCCGGCGGGCGGTGAAGGCGCTCGCCGCCGACCCCGCGGTCGCCGTGCGCCGCGCACTCGCCGCGCGCGAGAAGCTGCCCCGCTCGGTGGCCGCCGTCCTGGTCGCCGATCCGTGCGCGGACGTCCGGCTGACCGTCGCCCGCCGGGTCGGTGCGCGGCCCGAGGAACTCGACGCGCTGGTCGGCGACCCGGACCCGCGCGTGCGCCGCGTCCTGACGGCCCTCGGACGCAGCAGCGCCGCCGACCTCGCCGACCCGGACCCGAGGGTGCGCCGCACGGCCGTCGAACGCCGCGGGCACCGCGACCTGGCACCGGTGCTGGACACCCTCGCGGGCGACCCGGACCCGGCCGTCCGCGCGCTGGTCGCCACCCGGTGGCGCAACCACGACCCCGTCTCGCTCGCCCGGCTCGCCGACGACCCCGACCCGCGGGTGCGGGCCGCGGCGGCGGACAACTGGTACACCCCGGTCGCGCAGCTGACCGCGCTCGCGGCCGATCCCGACCGCAGGGTGCTGGCGGAGCTCTCCGACAACCGCCTCGCCCCGCCCGCCGCCCTCACCCGCCTCGCCGACACGCTGGCGGGGCTCGCCGACGACGACACCGCCGCGGGCCGGGAGCCCGACCCCGAGGAGCGGGAGGAGCGCCGCCGCCTCGTCCACGCCGTCCTCGGCCACCCGGCGACCCCGCCCGAGACGCTGCGCCGCCTGCACGCGCTGGAGCTGAACCCGTACTTCCACGAGGGGAACGCGATGTCCCAGCCGAACTGGCCGGCCGATCTCCTCATCGGCTTCGGGCTCGACTACAGCGGGCGGAACGTCGAGGGCGAGGCCGAACGAGCGAGCTTCGACCGGATCGAGCGGGCGGTCGGGACGCAACCGCCGGAGCAGGTCCTGGCCGCGATGGTCGGGAGCCCGGTCTACTACCTGAGCCGGGCGGTCGCCAACCGGCACGTCCCGCCCGAGGCGCTGGCGGAGTACGCCCGCGCGGCCGCCCTGTCGCCCGAGGGCCACGACCTGGACGACCTCGCGAGGAACCCGGCCGCCCCGCGCGACGTCCTGCTCGGCTGGGCCGCCGAGAACCGGTACTGCTCGACCATGATGGAGAACCCCGAGCTTCCGGTGCCCGTGCTCGCCGCGATCGCCGGGTGTTCGGACGACGACCACGCCGCCGAGGCCCGCGACCTGCTGGAGGTCCGGACCCTGCGCGCGGCCGCACGAGGGGAGACGGGGAACCCGTGCTGACCACCTCCGACTGGCGGGCCCGGTTCGACCGCCTGTCCGACGCCGGCGCGTACGCCGAGCGCATCGGCCGGCACACCCAGATCGCCGACTACCTCGACGACCCCGACTACGGCTGGTACGTCCACCACGGCGACCTGGTCGTGCCGGAGGACCTCGACCACGACGTCGCGCTGATCGTCGACGGCGACCTCGTGGTGCACGGGTTCGTGGACGACTACGTCTCCCGCATCGGCCTGCTGGTCGTCCTCGGCGACCTCGTCGTGCGCGACCTCGTCTCCTGGGGCTCGGTGTACGTCGGGGGAGACCTGCGGGCCGAGGGCATGGTCTGCGGCCACTACAACGACTTCGTCTTCGAGGTGGCGGGCGCCGTCCACGGGCGGGCGCTGGTGCTGAGCGACAAGTCCTCCTCCTACGGCACGGGTGAGCTGGAGGCCGAGATCGACTCCTACGACCCGACCCGGGAACAGCTCAGGGCCGCGCGGGAGATCCTCGTCCCGCAGCTGTACGACGGGGGCGCGAAACGGGCCCGGGAGGGCCGGCCGCCCAAACTGGGGAGGCCGAGCTACCGGCGGATCTGCCGTCGGCTGCACGCCGGCAAGCCGCTGTTCCGCACCGCGGACTGACGGACGCCGCGCGGCGCCGGTGCGCGGCCGACTGCTGCGGCGACGTCACGGGCGTGTTGCCCCCGATGGCGTTACCCGTGCGGCACTTGATCGCCTCCGGCCCACGTGTGAGTGTGGGTCGGACGCCCGGCGATCGGTCCCCGGGTCGTGACAGTCGAACCGCGCCGCTCCGTGCCGAGCCCGTCGCGGAAACGGAGGAACCGGTGCCGCTGCCCTCGCAGCCCCTTCGCAAGCTGGGGTTCCTGACCATC
The DNA here is from genome assembly GCF_036322525.1 of Streptomyces sp. BE20. NCBI lineage: Bacteria > Bacillati > Actinomycetota > Actinomycetes > Kitasatosporales > Streptomycetaceae > Streptomyces > Streptomyces sp. BE20. Next base: position 94,181 of record NZ_JAQYWW010000507.1, read on the forward strand.
GGGCTGTTCGACCCCGCCGACCCCGGCCGGGGTCACGAGTCGACGCTCCAGCTCATCGAGCTCGGCGAGCAGTTGGGATTCGACAGCGCCTGGGTGCGCCACCGGCACCTCCAGTACGGGATATCCTCGCCCGTCGCCGTGCTGGCGGCGGCCTCGCAGCGCACCCGGCGCATCCAGCTGGGCACCGCGGTCATCCCGCTGGGGTGGGAGAACCCGCTGCGGCTGGCCGAGGACCTCGCGACCACCGACATCCTGTCCGGCGGCCGGCTCAACCCCGGCATCAGTGTCGGACGGCCCGGCCACTTCGACCAGGTCGCCCCCGCGTTGTACCCGGACACTGCCGAGGCCGAGGAGTTCGGCTACGAGCGGGTGCGGCGGCTGCTGGACTTCGTCAAGGGCGAGCCGGCCACCGACTTCAGCGGCGTCGAGGGCATCGAGGTGTTCTCGGACCGGGTCCAGCCGGTCGCGCCCGGCCTGGCGAGCCGCATCTGGTACGGAGGCGGGAGCCTGCGCTCGGCCCGGTGGGCGGGGGAGCAGGGGCTGAGCCTGCTGACCAGCAACGTGGTGCGGGCGGAGGAGGCGGAGGACTTCGCCGAGATCCAGCGTTCGCAGATCGAGGCCTTCCGCGCCCACCACCCCGAGGGCGCTCGCGCCCGGGTCTCCCAGGGACTCGTGGTCATCCCCACCGACGGCGCCTCGGCCGAACAGCGCGCCAAGTACCGGGAGTACGCCCTGAACCGGCTCCCGCGCACCACCTCCCCGCAGGGGCCGGCACGCGTGATGTTCGCGCCGGACCTGGTCGGGACGTCCGAGGAGATCGCCGAACAGCTCTACGCGCACGCCGCGTTCCGGGAGGTCGACGAGGCCGTCTTCGCGCTGCCGTTCACCTTCGGCCACGAGGACTACGTGCAGATCCTCACCGACATCGCGACCCGGCTCGCCCCCCTGCTGGGGTGGAAGCCGACCGGCTGACCCGACGCGGCGGCCGGCCTGGCCGGCCGCGCCGACCTCTGGGCCTGTTCGCCACCGCGCGGCGTCGGACCTGAACTGTCCTCACCGTGAGTGCTGTTGCAGGGCCGGCCGTTCACGCGGTGACGCCAGGCCGTCACTTGATCTCTCTCCCGCTCAGGTAGTAGACCTCGACGATCAGGGATCCACTCAGGTACTGGATGTGCAGGGCCTGGTGGAGATTCCCGTTGTTCCACGACTTCTGTGCCGTGAGTTTTTCTGTTCCGTATGTGTAGGACTCGTTCAGCTTGTCCCCGTGAGGAAGAACAAGTCCACCGGGTCCTTTGTACATCCATGAAGGGATCGGGTCGGGCTTGAGGAGGAACCTCTCGATATCGGCCCGGGCCTCGGTTGTCCTGGTGTCCGCGAGTGAGAACGTGAGGTACCGGTGCGGGGGGAGGCCGCTTCGATCCTTGAGGGCTTTTCCCGACAGCAGTGTTTCAAGATCTGCGCGTGACTTCGCGTCCCAGGGGATGTCCTTGTGGTGGACCTTGCTCCACGAAACCCCGGTGGCCGCCGCCCTTTCGGCGGCGTTGAGGTCGCTCTGAGAAATATCCTTCAGTACAAGATTACCCGCCATGACTTCCTCCTCGGATGGCCTTCGCCGCTACTTCCAGGTGGTACTAAGCCCCTTGGGAGCTCAGGCTCTTGACCACTCCGGCAAGGACGTGCGCCTGTCGGTCGAGGAGACTCCCGACCTCGAAGGGGGCTTCGAAGACGATATCGAAGCCTTTATTGCTGCCATGGTCAACGAATGACGTGACCTTGTAGGAGTAGCCGGCCGCGCCGATCGGGGTGCCGAAGAGGTTCACGCCCACGGTCGGTTCGGACCTCAGATCCTCGACGATCTGGCTGGCAGCCCCACTGGTGTAGCTGACCGCGATGGACGGAAATCTGCTGATCGCCAGTTCCTGGAGTGCGTTGATGCCGTCGTCCTGCGGGAGCGGATCGAGCGTCGATCCTGTCTTGGTCGAAACCGGGCCGTCTCGCAAGGCGTCCTTGAGGGGATCGAGGTAGAACCAGCCCTGATGGCTGTCCGCCTGGTACGCGAGAGGCTTGCAGTAGACCGTGGTGAGCCCTTTGAATGCGATCTCCATCGTGCAGTCGGCGGGCGTGGTGTTGAACTGACCGAGCGATACCCCGGCGGAATCTCCGGTGATCGCCAGAATAGCAACTACGGGAACATTTCCGACTTTCTGGCCATTGATCGAGAGGTCGGCGTAGTCCCCCTTGGGATGAGTGAGGTCGAACTTCACGTGAACTTGCTTCGTGCCCGCCCTCACGCTTTCGCGAATCTTTTCGGGAATCGGCTCGATGCCGTACCCCGCCCGATAGGAGGTTTCCCCGGTGGCGGTCTCCACGCAGATCCCGCCGTTTCCCTCCTCAGGGTGCCCGGTGTTTCTCAAGAGAATATCCCTCAGTCCGAGCGCGCGGGTTCTCCCGTTCATGAGCGCCTTGACGGGGAGATAGTGTTTCAAGACCTTGCCGAGCGGATCGACCAGGACCTTGGAGACTTTCGGGAGTTTCGGGAGATGGCTCTCCAAGTTGTCCAGTACGGCCTGGTCGAGCTCGAATGTACCTGACTCGGACCATGCGTTCAGCCGGTCGACGAGGATGTACTCGACCTTCTCCTCGACCCGGGCTCGACGCAAATCTTCAGGAGTGATGGCAGAGATTGTCGCCTCATACTTCCTTACCAGGTCGGCGGTCGCCTGACCGGCCTTTTCGGCTACCTCGTGGACCTTCTTCTAATCGGAGAACGAGAACGCGAAATCCAGGGCCCTGAGGTATTTCAGATAGCGTTCGGTGAGGGGCTCCCCGGCGGTCAGCCCCTCACCTCGGACGGCCGCCGAGATGTTGTGGTCGATAAACTCCCAGGTGGCGGAGTAGAAGTTGTTGTCGGGGGTGAGGTAGTGGTACGGGAGGTTCTTCGTGCCGAGGTCGAATGCTCTCATCGCCGGCTTCGAGAGGGCAGCGGCGGCGCCCTTCGCTACTTCATCATGGAAGGCTTTGGTGGCGGCCAGAAGATCAGGGGTGGGCTTCACGATGCTTCCTTAGACGGCTTGGTGGCGGGGGCTTGACGGTGATCGATCTCGGCGTGCGGCGGGGGGAGGAGTGCGTGACGGTGCCGTCCGGTCCTGCGGCGAGGACCGGACGGCACCGTCGCCCGGCGCGCCCGGCGGACGGACCGCCGGGCATCGCAGGTCAGGGGGTCAGGGAGGTGATGCCACCGCCGATGACGTGGGCCCGGCGGTCGAGGATGTTGCCGGTCACGTCCATGGGTGTCTCGAAGACGATGTCGAAGCCCTCGTTCTCGCTGCGCTTTTCCAGTGAGGTCGACTTGTACTCGTACCCGGCCGAGCCGAGCGGGATGCCGAAGAGGTTGACGCTGACGCTGCTCTCGGAATGCAGCTTTTCGAGGGATTCGCTGGTCGAGCCGCGGCTGTAGCTGATCCTGAAGGACGGGAATCGACTGATGACCAGATATTGCAGTGCCTTGATGCCGCCGTCGCTCGGGTAGGGCGTCATGACGAAGCCGGACTTGGTGGGATCCGGGCCGTTGTCGATGGCGTCCTTGATCGGTGACAGGTAGAACCAGCCGGTGGCGCTGTCCACCTGGTAGGGCCGGGGCTTGATGTAGACGGCGGTGGGCCCTCCGTAGGTCAGTGTGACCGAACACTCCTCGAAAGAGGTGTTCAGCTCGTGCAGGGAGTAGCTGGTACCGGATTCGGTGCTGATCGTCAGGACCGAGAAGAGATTGATTCTGCCCCCGGCCTGGCCTTCGATCTGCAGGTCGGCTTCCTTCTCCGCGAAGTTGCTGAAACCCAGGTGAACCGAGACCTTGTTGTCACCCTTCAGCCGGGTGTCGATCTGCTTGGGGCCGGGTTCGACGTCGATTCCCGCATGGTAGGCGGTCTTCTTGTGATCGTCCTCGGTGATGACCCCGTTGTTCGCCTCGTTGGGATGCTCGGCGTTCTTCTTGACGTTTCTGATCTCACTGTCGGCCTGGTAGATGCGATTGACGATTCCACTCACCGCCAGGGTTGCGTGCGACGGATGCGGTTCGTCGGACCCTCTAGAGCGCCGAGGGCGTCGCCGATCGGCCGATTCATGCGTCGGGTTCACCGTTCCGCAGCTGCTGGAGGTGCAGGACGGCGAGGCGAGGGGCGTTCGGCGTGGACGGGACCCCAGTGGCGGATGATCGTGCCACGCATGACCGGCCGCGGGGATGCCTGCGCTCTGGGGCGATCGTCCGGATGCGAACCAAATACTTGCACCCGGAGGGCCGGTGGGTCGTGCGGTCAGAGCCGTCGGACCGCGATGTCACTCGAATGGTTGATCATTCTGTGGCGCGGCGGATCCCGATGTGCCTCGGCTCGGCTCGGGGAGGTCGTGGCGGTGATGGCGTTTCCGGCCCCGGGTGCGCCCTGGCTGTTCGCCCGCCGCACCGTGCCGCGTGGACCTCGCGGGGGCGGTGGTACGGGACTTGTTCCGGGTCGTGCTTCATTCGGAGGTCCGCGACCGCCGCGAACGCCGCATCGTCGTCCGGGTTCGCGGTCCCGCCGCCCTGCGGCCGCACCCGGGCTGCCGGCAGCAACGGTTCCACCGGATCCCGCGACCCGGCAGGAGTGAACCGGCGACCCGATCACCGCACGGGGCGCGCTGCTATCCCCTGGGGGATCATCAACTGCCGATCGTCAGATGATAGTTAGTCGCCAGATCGGGACATTCACTCGTGAGCATGAATGCCGAATCGGGCCCTTGTGCCGGTCGGCCGTATGCGTAACGGTTGTGGTCGAAGGAAGCCTCGCCGCGTCGACCGCACGGTGGGGTGCGTGATCCCTCCCGGGGCTGCTCCGTGCACGCACGGAGCACGTCCCGGCCCCAACCCTGCCGGCCTTTTCAGGAATGCGGGAGACAACCGATGCCGTCCGATGTCGCTCCGCCCGTCGAGAACCCCGCCCCGGGGGCCGGCCCCGCCACCGTCGCACTGGTGGGGGCCGAATTCGGATGGGGCAGCTCGGGGAAGCTCAGCGCCGTGCTCTCCGCGCTGCGGCGCCGCCCGACGACGCCGCTGCGCTTCGTGGGGCTGGCCTCCGGGCTGGGCCGGCCGCTGCTCGCCGAGCACACGGTGGACGGCTGGTACGACCTGCCGGACGACCCGGAACGGCTGGCCCCCGCGGTCCGGGAGATCGTCCGGTCGCAGGGTGTGCGGGCCGCCGTGGTCGTCCTGGACGGCGCGGCCGCGAAGGCGCTGCTGGCGGCCGGCGTGCCGACGGTGTTCGTCGACAGCCTGCCCTTCCTCTGGTCCGAGGGCGACCGGGACGCCCTGCCGCTGGACACGACGGTGTACTGCGCGCAGCGGAGCGTGGAGCTGCCCTCCGAGTGCCTGGACGTCCTGGCCGGCGCCCGGGCCCTGCGCTGGGTCGAGGCGGTCATCGCCGCGCCCCGCGCCGCGGCGTCCGCGCAGGCCGCCGTGGGGCCCGCGGGCGGGCGGAGCGCCGGCGGGCCGTACCGCAGGGCGCTGATCAGCCTGGGCGGGTTGCGGGCCCCGCGACTCGGCGATCCGGGGAACTACCCGCGCCTGGTCGTGCCGGCCGTCCTGGAGGCCCTCGCCGCCCACGGGGTCGAGGAGGTGCACATCGCCGGGAACCTGCCCGCCGACCTGGCGGGCCGGTTGGTCGACGCGTCGATCGCCCCGCCGCGGACGACCACCGGCCCGCTCGGGCACGGGGCGTTCCTGGAGCGCCTGGCCGGGAGTGACGTCCTGCTCACCTCGCCGGGCCTGACCACCCTGCTGGAGGCCGGCGGCCTGGACGTCCCCACGATCTGCCTGCCGCCGCAGAACCTCAGCCAGATCTTCAACGGCCGCTACCACAGCCAGGCGCTCGACGCCCGGCTCCGGGTGCCCTGGCCCAAGGGCGTGCTCGCCGAGGACGAGGCGCTGGCGCTCCGCTCCGAGGGGGAGGACCACGCCCTGGAACTGATCTACGGCGCGATCGAGGCGGCGGCCCGGGGTGACGACCGCCGAGCCGTCGGGCGCGTCCTGCGTGACGGTGTCCTGGAGGCGCTGCGCCGGTCCGCCGAGGTCGAGGACTGGGCCGCGCTCACCGCCGCGGTCGGCACCGGCGGCGCGGACCAGGTGGCCGACGCCCTGCTCGAAGTCCTGGACGCGGCGCACCCGTCCACCTGACCCGGCGGCCGGGTCCGGCCGTCCCCGCCCCTGCTCCGTCCGCCCTCGACCCCGCCCCGCCTCCGTCCCGTGAACCGCCTGGAAGGTCCCGCCCCGTGCGTGCACGTGATCGCTACCTCTTCATCAGGATCCTGGAAGCCTGCAACGCCGACTGCTTCATGTGCGAGTTCGCCCTCTCCCGCGACACGTTCCGGTTCTCCCGGGAGGACTTCGACGACCTCCTGCCCAAGGCCCGGGACGCCGGCGTCGGGTACGTCCGGTTCACCGGCGGGGAGCCGCTGATGCACCCGGACGTGGTGGAACTGGTGCGCTCGGGGACGGCCGCCGGGATGAGGATGTCCCTGATCACCAACGGCTCGCTGCTGCCCCGGCAGGCCGCCCGGCTGGCCGAGGCCGGCCTGGCCCAGGTGATCGTCAGCCTGGACGGCTCCTCCGGTGCCACCCACGACGTCTACCGGCGGTCCCCCGGCATGTTCGACAGCGGGCTGCAGGGCCTGCGCGACGCCGCCGCGCTCGGCGTCCTGCCCAGGGTCAACACCGTGGTCGGGCCGCACAACTACACCGAGATGCCGCAGCTGCAACAGGTCCTGACCGAGGCGGGGGTGCAGCAGTGGGAGCTGTCCGCCCTCAAGCTCGACCGCACCGTCACCTACCCCGACGCCGACCACGTCCGCACCGTCTGTGATCCGCTCTACGAGGCGGACCCGGACGCCGTCCTGGTCCCGATGGGCAAGCGCTTCTACGGCGACACCCCGGAGGAGCAGGAGCGGTACTTCACCCGGTCCGTCACCCCGCGCGCCGCCGAGCCGTTGTGCCACGTCGCCGACGACGTCATCTACATCGACGGCAAGTACGGGCGGATGTACGCGTGCAGCTGCATCCCGCACCGGGACGGTGACGACGGGCCCGGCGGCGCACCGCTGCGGGAGCAGGGGGTGATCCGGCTGGACACCCCGGTCTTCCGGTCCCACGCCGACTACTTCCGCGAGCGCGGCCCCGAGGTGTGCAGCGGGTGTTCCACCACGGCCGCCGGCTACAGCGACGACGTGGCCCGGCTCGGGACGGTGGGACCGTGGCACTACTGACCTCCGGTCCGGAGACCGCCCCGCCGGCTGCGGAGACCTCGTCGGTGGAGACTTCGCAGGCTGCGGAGGTCCGGCCGGCCCCGCACGCTCCGGACGGCCGTGCCCCGTGCGGCCCCGGGGTGCTGCTGAGGGCCCGGGAGGGCCAGTTGGACTCGACGCTCGCCCTGCGCCGGGTGGCGGCCCACCTCGGGGACCTCCACCGGGTGGAGGGGCCGGACCCCGACCCGCCACCCGTCGTGGCACTGGTCTGCGACGACCTGGCGGCCACCGAACGGCTGCTGGCCCTGGGTGTTCCGGTGGTGCACCTGGCGTCGGGCCATCCGGGGCCGTCCGCCGCCGACGCGCCGCCGGAACGGGCGCTCGGCCGGACCCACCGGCCAGGGTGGCTGCCGCGGTCCGGGCCCGCCGCCGGGGCCGCCCGCCCGACCGGGATCCTCGCGCCGCACCGCACCGGCCGCAGCCGGACGCGCTCGGGCACCCTCCTGCTGCTGTCCCTCTGGGGCGTGCCGGACGCCGACGCGGCGGCCTTCGCCACCGGACCGCTGCCGCGGCTCGCCGACGCCGCGCTGCGGCGCACCGGAAGCTGCACCGTGGTCGCCGACACCGGGCTCGACCTCCTGCGGTCCGCCCTGGAGGGCCGCGCGGAACGCCCGGGCCTCCGGGTGGACCGGGCCTCCGATGTCGACCCGGACGCGCTGCACGCCGGGGCCGCCGTGTTCCTCGCCTCGCCGGTGCTCGGGGTGCTGGCCCTCGCCCAGGCGCGCCGGGCTCCCCTGACCCTGCTGCCACCGCTCGGGCCCGCCCAGCGGGACCTGGCCGCCCGGGTCGCCGCGGTCCTGCCCCTGCCGACGGCGGAGGATCCCGACGACCCCGGCCTGTGGGAGCCGTCCGAGGCGACCGCGGCGGGGCCCTGGCACCTGCTCGATCCGGCCCTGGACGACCTGCGCGGCGCACAGCGCGTCGCCCGCACCGTCCGCCAGCTCGCGCTCGCCCCACCGTGAGCGCCCCCGCGCGGTGAACCCGCCGTCCCCGAGCGCGCCCCGCGGTGAGCTCGCCGCAGCGGTCCGTCCCGTCACCTCGTCAGCCCGCCGGTCCGGCCACGCCGGTACCGCCCCCCTCACCCACGTCGCCCGCCTCGTGCTGGAGCCGCCATGTCCGACACCCTCCGCGAACCCACGGCTGCCACCCGCCCCGAACTGATCCGCCCCAGGGTCCCCGAGACCGACTGGGACGACTGGCGCTGGCACATGCGCCGGCGCATCACCACCGCCGACAAGGCCCGGCAGTGGATCAACCTCAGTGTCGACGAGGAGAAGGCCATCACCGGGGTGGCGGGCAAGTACCGCTGGAGCGTCACCCCCTACTACGCGTCGCTGATGGACCCGGACGACCCGGCCTGCCCGGTCCGGCTGCAGGCGGTGCCGGCGCTCGGCGAGCTGATGGAGTTCCCCGGGGCCGAGGTCGACCCGGTCGGCGACACCTTCTACCGCAAGACCAACCGGGTGGTGCACAAGTACCCGGACCGGGTGATCATGCTGGTCACCGAGGCCTGCCCGGTCTACTGCCGCCACTGCACGCGCAAGTTCCACACGACCGACGTCGAGGGCACCTACTTCCGCGACGACGAGGGCGGCTCGTACGACGAGGACCTGCGGTACATCGCGGACCACCCGGAGATCCGGGACGTCCTGCTGACCGGCGGCGACCCGTTGTCCTACCAGGACGGCAAGCTGGAGGAGATCATCGCCGGGCTCCGCGCGATCCCCAGCGTGGAGATCATCCGGATCGGCAGCAGGTTCCCGGTGCTGTTGCCGCAGCGGATCACCGAGGGGCTCTGCTCGATGCTCGCCCGGTACCACCCGGTCTGGCTGAACACCCACTTCAACCACCCGAAGGAGATCACCCCGGAGGCCGCGGCGGCCGTGGACCGCCTGCTCCGGCACGGGATCCCGGTCGGGAACCAGACGGTCCTGCTGCGCGGGATCAACGACGACGTCGACACCATGCGCACCCTGATGACCGAGCTGCTGCGGATCAGGGTCCGGCCCTACTACCTCTACCACTGCGACAACGTCACCGGGGTCTCGCACTTCATGACGTCCGTGGAGAAGGGCTGGGAGATCATGGCCGGCCTCCAGGGCCACATCACCGGGTTCGGCGTCCCCCAGTACGTGCTGACGACGAAGATCGGCAAGATCCCCATCGCGCAGCCCTCCTACACCCCCACCCCCGACGGCCTGCTGCTCCGCAACTACCGAGGCCAGGAGATGGTCGTCGACGGTACCGCGCAGCCGATCACGGAGTCAGACACCCCATGAGCTCTCTCGACAAGCGGCTCGGGCAGCGCTTCCTGCCCTACGGAGCGAACTACCTCGACTGGTCCGACATGGCGGAGCTGCAGGAGGTGATCGAGCACCAGGTCCTGTTTCGCTACCAGACCGAGACCGAGAGCATGGCCTCCCGGTTGGAGCGCAGCGTCGCCGAGCGGCTGGGCGCGGGCCACGCCCTGGCGGTCCACAACTGCACGGAGGCGCTGCGGCTGGCGCTGATCTCCACCCGGCCCGCCATCGGCGACCTGGTCCACATCCCGGCGGTCACCTTCGTCGCGGTGGCCGGGGCGGTGCTGTCCTGCGGCCTGGTCCCGGTGCTGGTCGACGCCGACGACTCGCTCTCGATGGACCCGACCCTGCTGCCGCCCGACGCGCAGCGGGTGATCACGGCCCACATGGAGGGCACCGTGGCACCCCTGCCGGGGGGCGTGCCGTACCTCGTCGAGGACTGCGCCCAGTCCCTCGGTGCCCGGTTCCCCGACGGCCGGTACGTCGGGACGGCCGGGTACGCGGGGACGTTCAGCTTCCACCACAACAAGGTCCTCACCTCGGGCGAGGGCGGGCTGCTCGTCACGAACGACGAGGACGCCTGGGCGACCATGCGCCGCTACCACGACCACGGCTCGGCCCGGGTGCCGGGGCACTACCCGACGTGGAACCGGGACGCCCACTTCGGCGAGAACTTCGTGACCAGCGAGCAGGTCGCGGCCGTCCAGTGCCAGCAGTTCCGGCACCTCGACGAGCTGCTCGCCGGCCTGGAGCGGATGTACGCCATCGCCATGGCCGAGCTGCCGAACCGGTCCGACCTGGTGGTGCGGCCCCGGGCCGCCGGGGACGTGAAGGTCAGCCTGCGGTTCCGGTGCGAGAGCAGGGAGTTGCGGGACGCCTCGGTGGCGGCGCTCACCGCGGCGGGGATCGCCAACTGGACGCTCGGGAAGTACCTGCTGCCCGACCACCCGGTGCTCACCGGCCGGCGTTCGCTCTACCGCGACGGCTTTCCGTGGAACCACGCGCCCGAGGGCCCGCTCGCGCTCAGCCGCGACGGCTTCGCACGGACCAGGGACCTCCTGGACCGCACCCTGTGCGTGCCGCTCTCCCCGGAACTGTCCGAGGAGGAACAGGCCCTCGCGGCCAAGGCCGTCCGCCAGGCGCTGGAGGCGGTGTGACCGACGCCGAGGTGCTGCTGATGGTGGACGACCGGCCGTCCTCGTTCACCCGCTACGCGGCCCGGGAGCTGGCCGGCCGGTTGGTCCTGCTGAGGTTCGCCGGGACGGCGCCGGACCTGCCCGAGGACTACCTCCTGGAGACCGCGCACCTGCCCGCCTTCTGGGTGCGCGAGGACGTGCCGGCGCAGGAGGAGGCGAAGCGCTACCGGGAGTGGGCGGCCGGGCTGCCGGCGGCCCCGAGCCGGTTCTGCAATCCGTCGGAGCCCCGGCAGGCGGTGGCCCAGCGGTTCGCGGAGCTGGCGGGCCTCCCGCACCTGACCGAACAGCAGGTGGTCCTGGTCCGGGACAAGGCCGCCATGAAGGAGCGCTTCCGTGAACTCGGCCTGAGGACGGCGGAGTTCGCGCGGGTCCGGTCGGCCGAGGAGGTCGGGCGGTTTGCCGCCCGGCACGGCTGGCCGGTGGTGCTCAAGCCGGTGGACTCGTTCGCCTGCGTGGACACCCACCGGCTCACCGGGCCGGGCGACCTCGCGGGGATCGACCTCGGCGCGCGGAACTGGATGGTGGAGGAGCACCTCGGTGGCACCGAGTGGGAGGTGTGCGCGCTCATCCTCGACGGCGAGGTCCTGGACGCGTGGCCGAGCGCGATGCCCTGCCGCCCGTTGGACATCGTCGACGGGGCGATGAACGCCAACATCAGCGTCGGCACCGGGGACGGCCCGCCGGTCGACCTGCGGGCGCTGGTCCAGCGCATCGTCACCGGGACGGGCGTCGACCACGGGTACGCGCACATGGAGTTCTTCCTGATCGACGGCGAGGTGTACGCGGGGGAGATCGGCGTGCGGCTCGCGGGTTGCGAGATCCCCGCCAACCACGGCCACGCGTACGGCTTCGACGTGTTCGGGGCCACCCTGGCGGTCTACCTCGGCCGCCGCCCGGACCTGGCCTACCGGGAGCGCCGCTGTGCGGGCGACCTGCTGCTGCCGCTGCCCGGGTCCGGCAGGGTCGGGCGGATCACGTCCCGCGAGGAGATCCTGGGGATGCCGGGGGTCGTCGACGCCGTGCTCAAGGTCGCCGCCGGTGACGCGGTGACGGCCCGTCGGGCCTCGCACAACGCCTCGGGGTACGCCCATGTCGTGGGAGGGTCGGTGGAGGAGGTGGAGGCACGGATGCGCGAGGTGCTCGACCGGTTCACGATCGAGGTGGTGCCGGAGCGGGAGACCGACCCCGTCCCGCTCTGATCCCACGCGCGCGAGCAGTGCCACCCGCACCACCCACACCACCCGCCTCGCTCGCGTCGTCCGCGGGCAGGGGCCGCACCACCGACCCCGCCGCCCCCGGGCGGCCACGGAACGGAGACCGACCACGTGACCAGCGGCCTGCCCCGTCGCTTCCTCGACCTGCTCACCCGACCCCGGGTGGCCGGCGCGGCCTGGTGGAGCGTCGTCTCCAGGCTGCCGGTCTACCTGATGTCGCTGGCCGTCGTGCTGACGGTCCGTGAGCAGGGCGGCAGCTACGCCCAGGCCGGTCTGGTCGCCGCGCTGTACACCCTCGGGATGGCCCTCGGCAGTCCGCTGATCGCCCGCCGCCTCGACCGGCGCGGGCGGGCGACGGTGCTGACCGCCACGGCTCTCGCGTACCCGGCGGCCCTCGCCGTCCTGGTCTGGGTCACCCGCCCCGGCGGGTGGGCGCAGCCGGTGGTGGCGGTCGTCGCCGGGGTGGTGCTGCCGCCGGCGAACGCCTGCATGCGCTCGCTCTGGGCGCGGCTGCCCCTCCGGGAGGAGGAGCGCGAGACGGCCTACCTCTGGGAGGCCCTGCTCACCGAAGTCCTGGTGATCGGCGCGCCGCTGATGCTGGCGGCGCTGATGCTGGTCGGTTCGGCGGGCCTGGCGCTGACGACGGTCGCGGTGCTCGGCGGCCTGGGCACGCTGGGGCTCGCGCACACCCGGCTGCCCCCCGGCACCGACGGCGCCGAGGCGTCCGCTCCGGACGGCCCGGGTGGCCCGGGTGGCGGGAACGATCCGAAGGACCCGGGCGGCCCGAAGGACCGGGGCGGCCTGCTGGGTCCGCTGCGCGAACCGGCCCTGCTCGCGCTGGCGGCCGTCATGGCCGTCTCCGCGGTGCCCGTCGGGCTGCTGACCCTGGCGATCCCGGCCTTCGTCGCCCGGCACGGGGCCCCCGGCGGTGCGGGCGTGGTGTACGCGTGCTGGGGGATCGGCAGCGCCCTGGGCGCCCTCTGGCTCGGCCGCTCGCAGTCCCGGGTGCCTCCCCAGGTGCGCTTCCCGCGCCTGCTGCTGGCGTACGCCCTCGGGACGGGGCTGACGCTGCTCGCCGGCTCCCAGGTGGGTCTGGCGTTGGCACTCGCGGTGGGCAGCGCGCCCATCGCCCTGGTGTCCGCCAGTGAGATGACCCTGGTGAGCGCCATCGCCGACGGCCGGTCGTTGGCGGAGGCGTTCACCTGGGCGTCGCTCGCCACCGTCCTGGGCGACGCGCTGGGCCAGCAGGTCGGCGGCCTGCTGATGGACCCGTTCGGGCCGCGGGCGGTCTTCGCGGTGGCGACCTGCACCGCCTTGGCCGCCGCCGGACTGGCCTTCGCCTGCCGGGGGTTGCTGGCCCGTCGGCCGGCCCCGCTGGTGGAGTGTGCGGCGTGACGGCCGGGCCCGCGACCCTCGTGGTCGGCAGCCGGTCCGGCCCCTCCGGCCTGTCCGGCCCCTCCGGCCTGTCCGGCCCCGCCGGCCTGTGCGGCCCGCGCCACCCGTGCGGGGCCCGCGGTCCGCGGAGCCCCCGCCGGCCCCGCAGTCCCGGTCGTCCCCCCGGCCCGCACCGTCCCCCCGGCTCCCTCCGGCCACGCAGGCGCTCCCGCCTCCGCCGCCCCGTCGACCCGTTCACCCTTCGTCGGCTCGTGCCCCGAGCCGCTCCCTTCCCTCCCGCCCTTCCGGCGCGGACGACCCGAGGTGGTCCCTCATGAGTACAGCCCTCACCGACCGGCGGCCCGACCGGCCGTCCGGGCCGAAGCCCCTGTTCCGCCAGGTCACCCGGCAGCAATTACCCCAGGCCGTCCGGGAGTTCCTGGACGCCCCGGAACTCTCGCCGGTGCCCGTCGCGACCGAGGACCGCGCCGACCTGGCAGCCGGTGTCGAGCTCGCGGGCCGGCTGTACGGCGGCCTGCGGCGACCCCACCCGCTGGACGTCGGAGTCGTCCTCGGCGCGGCCGACCTGCCCGCGGGGCTCGCCGAGCTGGCCCGCCCGCTCGCCCGGACCTGGGTGCCCGAGGAGGAACTGGCGGACCTCCCGGCTTTCCGGGCCCGGCACGCCGGCTCGCTGCTGGTCGTCGGCTGCTACGACCGGCTCACCCTCGACCCCGTCCGGGCCCTGCTGATGGCCACCTACCGCGGCCCGCGGCACGGGCTGACGCTGCTGAGCGGCCGGGACGGCGACTCGGTGGTCTGGAACGTGGCCAAGCAGTACGCGGAACCGGCCCTCGACGTCGACGCGCTGGGCCTGTTCACCGACACCGACCGGCCCCCGCGGCTGCCCGGCGTCCAGGTCTTCGACGACCGCGACTTCGAGCGTTCGGACATCCAGGCGGAGATCCTCGGCACCCGGTGGCGGCGGGTGGCCTTCCAGGGGCACGGCAAGGACGACAGCGTCAACCTCGGCGAGTTCACCATCTGCGGCCTCAACGGCACGGCCCGCGCCGTGCCCGGACTGCTCGGCCCGCGCTGCGCGTACGGACTCCCCTGCTACAAGCCCGAGGACAAGCTGGTGCCCCTCAACCGGGTGGAGGCCGTCGAGGTGGTGCTCAGCGCCTGCAACAGCGGCCCGCTCGCGGACCTCGCCCTGTACGACCCGAAGTACCAGCTGCTGCTCAACGCGCTCGACGGCCCGGCCCGCACGGTGGTGTCTGCCGTGTCGGTGCACGACTCCGACCGGCCGGAGAACGTCGCCTGGATGCACGGCGCCCTCCTCGGCGCCGACTCCGTCGACACCCTCAACGCCAGTCTGGCGGGCTCGCACCCCTACCCGGCGTTCATGCGGTTCGGACTGCCGGGCGCACCGGAGGACACCCCGCCGCCCCCGGCCCCGGCGGACCACCGGCCCGACGCGCTGCTGCTCACCGTGGGCCGGCGGCTGACCGCCTACCTCGCGTCCGACCTGCTGCCGCACAACCACCCGCTCCGGCCCCGGCTGACCAAACTCGCCCGCAAGGTGGACCTCTGGGTGGCCCGGCCCACGCATCTCGCCGACCAGTCGCCCGAACAGATCCACGCCTCCCTCACGGCAGACCTGCAGTCCCTCGACCACGTGATCACCGAGCAGGTCGCGGCCGACCCCGAGACCGAGCTCATGAACTACCCGGCGCACTTCGGCGACCGGAGCAGCCTGGACCCGCAGGTCCGCGAGGTCACCTGCCACTGCGGCCGCCCCGCGCAGGAGTTCACCCGGCGCGGGCTGCTCCCGCAGATCCTGGACACCACCTGCGCCGTCTGCATGCGGTGCGGCGACGTCACCTTCCGGGTCCCGGACGCTCCCGCGCTGCTCGCCCACGCCGCGGACGAGGTCGAACAGGGCGGGGTGCTGGAGGTCCGGGCCACGGTCACCGCGGCCCGCTCCGGCCCGGTCCGGCTGGGGCTCTTCGTCCCGACCTACCTGCGCGAGGACACCACCGTGGAGCCGGCCACCACCAGGCTCAAGCTCCCCGGCGGACAGGCCGAGGATGTCGCGTTCCGTGTGCGGTTCGCCCCCGGCACGGCCCCGCAGGCCTACTACTTCACGGTGTTCGCCGTGCAGGACCTCGCCGTCTCGACGGCCCGGCGCCACTTCGGGGTCGTCCCCCGGAGCGCCTGACCCACCCGCAACCCCAGGGAGAACCATGGAGAGCCAGACCAAGCCCGCCATCGAACTGATCGAGCAGAACGGCGAGGTGACCCTCAGCATCGGCGGCGAGCAGGCCATGCAGGCCTGGGAGCGGGACCTCATGTGGGCCAGCGCCGACATGCTCTGCGAGTACGGCCGGGACTTCTACGAGGTGGGACTCGGCCTCGGCCTGTCCGCGCTGCGCATCGCCGGCAACCCGGCGACCCGCAGCCACACCGTGCTCGAACTCTTCGACGAGGTCGAGGACCTCTTCCGGGCCCGGCACCCCCGGGTGCCCGACAGCCTGACCGTCGAGCGCGGCAACTTCTTCGAGCGGGTCTTCGACCTGCCGTCCGAGAGCATCGACGGGATGTTCTTCGACCCGGCCCTCGACATGGACGTCTGGACGGACGCCGAGCTGTGGGCCAGGACCATGCCGGAGGTCGTCCGGGTGCTGCGGCCCGGCGGCGTGTTCATCCCGTTCTTCAGCACCAAGCCGGAGCTGCGCTGGCAGTACCTGCCGCACTTCCGGTCGATCCGGGTCGAGCGGCACCCGTTCGTCGCCTACGACACCACGGAGTACACCCACGGCGGCACCACCGGTGACGCCTTCATCCAGTGTTTCCGCAAGGACTGACCCGGCACACCGTCCGCCGTCCACGACCGCTCCGCCGGTCGGCCCTCACCCGACACCGCGCACCGGCGCCGCCCCGGAGGTACTCCCATGACCGTCACGCTGCCCGATGGCTCCCGCCCCGACCTCGGCATCCGATCGATCTTCCTCGCCGGCCCGTTCATCCAGCTCCTGGACCCGGAGACCGGCGAGATGCCGGCCGACGCCCGGGCCCCGTTCGACGTCCTGATCAAGCACTTCGAGGCACAGGGACTCTCCGTGCACAACGCCCACCGCCGCGAGGCGTGGGGCGCGGAGCTGATGCGGCCCGAGCAGTGCACCCGCCTCGACCAGGACGAGATCCGCAAGGCCGACGTCTTCGTCGCGCTGCCGGGCCATCCGGCCTCCCCGGGGACCCACATCGAGATCGGCTGGGCGAGTGCCTTCGGCAAGCCGATCGTCCTGCTGCTGGAACGCGGCAGGGAGTACACCTTCCTGGTGCAGGGCCTGCACACGGTGGCGTCGGTGGAGTACGTGGTCCACACGGACATCGCCGCCTGCCTGCCCGCCGTCGACCGGGCGGTCGAGCGGGCGGTGCTGCGCCTGCGGGAGGGCGACGGCGGCCGGTGACCGTCGACCGCCCGTGGTCGGGCTCCGGCTCAGGCCGGAGCCCGACCCGCCCGTCCACGACCCCGTTCACGGCCCCGTCCACCGCCCCGCCCCGGCCGGTCCCCGGGGTGCGCGGCAGGTCCGTGCGGATCCTGCCGGCCGTCCTCGCCTGCCTCGCCCTGACCGCCACCGCCACCGGCTTCGTGCCGCCCGGCGGCCGGCGGCACGAGCCGGCCCCGGCACCGACCCCGGCAGCGGCGGTCTACACGGTCGCGCTGACCGGCGACGCCGCGGGAGGCCGGTGGTCGGGGCACGAGGAGGTGAGCTTCACCAACGACTCCCCGGAACCGCTCCGGGAGGTCCAGCTCCGTCTGTGGGGCAACGCGCACGGGGGCTGCGCGGACCCGGCGGTCACGGTCACGGGCCTGGCCGGAGCCGCCGGGGACGCGTTCTCGGTGGGCTGCACCGCGCTGCGGGTCACCCTGCCGGTCCCGCTCGGTCCCGGGGACCGGCACACGATCGGCTTCGACCTGACCGTCCGGGCCCCCGAACGCGCGGACAGCGCCGACCGGTTCGGACGGCACGGGGCGTACAGCTACTTCGGCAACGCGCTTCCGGTGCTCGCGGTGCGGGACGCCGCGGGCTGGCACCTCGACCCGTTCACCGACACCGGGGAGTCCTTCTACACCCTGGCCGCGGACTTCACCGTCGCCCTGGACCACCCGTCCGGCCTGGGGGTGCCGGCCACCGGCACGTCGACCGGGGCCCCGGGTTCCGCGGGACGCACCGTCACCACGGCGACCGCCCGGCAGGTGCGCGACTTCGCGTGGGCCGCGGGCCCGTTCGGCACCGTCTCGGGCCTCTCCGCGGGCGGGGTGGTGGTCAACGTCCACACGGTGGCCGGTGTCGGGGCGGAGGACGCGCGGGCGATACTGGCCGTCGCGGTGTCCGCGACGGACGCGCACTCCCGGGCGTTCGGCGCCTACCCGTACGCGGAGCTGGACGCCGTCCTGGACGACGACCTCTGGTTCAGCGGCATGGAGTACCCGGGATTCGTCCTGGACCGGGTGAACACGACCGCGCTCGTCCACGAGGTCGCGCACCAGTGGTGGTACGGCGTCGTCGGAGACGATCAGTACGGCCGGCCCTGGCTGGACGAGTCGTTCGCCGAGTACGCCACGGACCTGGCCCTCGGCCGGGACGGGGCGGACTGCTGGAACTCCGTCGCGTGGTCGTCGCCGCAGGAGCGGGTCACCAACGGCATGGCGTACTGGGACGACCACCCGGCCCGGTACGGGGAGGTCGTCTACGGGTACGGCGGGTGCGCGCTGCACGACCTGCGCCGGCTGATCGGCGCCGGGGCGATGGCCGACCTGCTCCGCGGCTACGTGCGCGAGCACTGGTACGGCGTGAGCAGCACCCCGGCGTTCAAGGCCGCGGCCCAGGCCGCCACCGCCGAGGACCTGGCCCCGTTCTGGGCCGCCCACCGGATCGACGGCTGACCGCCGCCCGAGCACCCGGGTCGGGTCGGTCGGGCGGCGGCGGGCCGTGGACGGCGCGCTTCACGCCGTGCGGTGGGCGTCCTCGGCGTGGACCGGGTGGGCGAACGGCTGTCCGGCGGTGTAGCGGGCGAGCTCGTCGGCCGCGGCGGCGGCCATCCGGTGCAGCTCGCGGCCGAGCGAGCCCGCGATGTGCGGTGTGAGCACGACGTTGGGCAGGTCGTAGAGCGGGGAGTCGGGCGGCAGCACCTCGGGGACGGTGACGTCGATGACGGCGTCGAGCCGCCCCGTGGTCAGCTCGCGGACCAGGGCGTCCTGGTCGACGAGGGAGCCGCGGGAGGTGTTGACGAGGGTGGCGCCGTCGGGCATCAGGGCGAGCCGCCGGGCGTCGATCAGGTGGTGGGTGTCGGGGAGCTCGGGGGCGTGGACGCTGACCACGGCGCTCTCCGCGCACAGCTCGTCGAGCCCGACGGAGCGGGCGCCGAGGCGGGCGGCCTCGGCCGGTTCCACGTACGGGTCGTGGAGGAGCAGGTCGAGGTCGTGGGGGCGCAGGAGTTCGAGGACCCGGCGGCCGATCCGGGAGGCGCCCACGATGCCGACGGTGCGCCGGTAGTTGCCCGCGTCGGCGTAGGCGGCCTGCCAGTCGTACGGGGCGCGGCGGGTCCGGTAGTCCTCGCGGATGCGCAGCAGCTGCTTGTTGGCGTGCAGGACGGCGGCGACGGTGTACTCGGCGACGGGGAGGGCGTTGGCCCAGGCGGCGGAGGTGACCTGGATGCCGCGGTGCCAGCAGGCGTCGGTGATGTGGTGCTTGACGGAGCCCGCGGCGTGGATGACGGCGCGCAGCCGGGGGGCGGCGGCGAGGACGGCCTCGTCGATCGGGGGGCAGCCCCAGCCGGAGACGATCACCTCGGCCCCGGCGAGGGCGGTGGCGGCCTCGGGGGTGGTGAAGTCGTCGAGGACGAGCGCCGGGTCGAGGTCGGCCAGGGCGCTGAGACGGGCCATGGTGTGCTCGTCGATCAGGCGGCCGGTGAGGTCCCGCTGCATGGCGAGCACGGCGCGGGGGCGGCGCACCGCGCCGGCCCCCTCGGCCGCCGGGGGGTGGGGCATGGTGTTCGTTCCCTCGGGGTCGGCGTGGGCGGCGGGGTTCACTTGACGCTCCCTGCCGTGAGTCCGGCCTTCCAGTGCCGCTGGAGCAGCACGAAGGCGAGGATGAGCGGGACGACGGCGAGGAGCGCGCCGGTGACGACCAGCGGGTAGTACTCGGGGAAGGCCTTGGTCTGGGCGTTCCAGGTGAAGAGGCCGAGGCTGACCGGGAAGAGCTCGTTGTCGGAGAGCATCACCAGCGGCAGGAAGAAGTTGTTCCAGATCGCGGTGAACTGGAACAGCACCACGGTGACGAAGCCGGGCATGACCATGCGCAGCCCGATCGACCAGAAGGTGCGCAGCTCGCCGGCTCCGTCCACCCGGGCGGCCTCCAGGACCTCGCCGGGGACGTAGCCGGCGCAGAACACTCGGGCGAGGTAGACCCCGAAGGGGTTGACCAGGGAGGGCAGGAAGACCGCCCAGAAGGTGTTGACGATGCCGAGTTCGGAGGCGAGCAGGTACATCGGCAGGGCGAGCGCGGTGGTGGGCACCAGGACGCCGAGCAGCACCAGTCCGAACACCTTCTCCTTGCCGGGGAAGTCGTAGACGTGGAAGGCGTAGCCGGCGGCGACGCAGACCAGGGCGCAGAGCACGGAGCCGAACCCCGCGTAGAGCAGGGAGTTGAGGTACCAGCGGAAGTAGATGCCGTCGCCGGTGGTGGCGAGGTCGTGCAGGTTCCGGCCGAGGTTGATGTTGTCGGGGGTCAGGGCGTTGCCGCCGAGGAGGTCCGCGGTGTTCTTGGCGGCTGCGGTCAGCAGCCAGCCGAGCGGCAGCAGGGTGTAGACGGTGGCCAGGACGAGGGTGCCGTTGACGGCGGTCCCGGAGAGGGTCCAGGGGCGGCGGGGGGTGCTCATGCCGCGGCCTCCTTCCGGCGGTCGGAACGGCTGCGGGTGGCCCGGGTGACCGCGAAGGACAGCAGGGCGGCGGCGAGGGCGAGCAGCACCGAGGAGGCGGCGGCCAGGCCGTAGTCGCCCCGCTCGAAGGCGGCGGTGTAGGCGTACATGTTGGGGGTCCAGGTGGAGACCACGCCCGGTGCGGTGCCGTGCAGGATCATCGGTTCGGTGAAGAGCTGGAGCGAGCCGATGACGGTGAACAGGCCGACCATGGCGAGCGAGGGCTTGATGAGCGGGATCTTGATGCTCAGGGCGGTGCGCAGCGGGCCGGCGCCGTCGACCACGGCGGCCTCCAGCACCTCGCGGGGGATGGCCTGGAGCGCGGCGTAGAAGATGACCATGTTGTAGCCGGTCCACTGCCACAGGGCCATGTTGACCACGGCGGGCAGGGGGTTCCCGAGGGGGTCGGGCTGGGTGCCGAGGGTCTCCAGGGCGTCGAGCACCGGGCTGATGCCGGGGGTGTAGAGGTACATCCAGATCAGCGCCGCGATGATGCCGGGGACGGCGTGCGGGATGAACAGCGCGAGTTGGAAGAACCGCTTCGCGCGGGTCAGCGCGGAGTCCAGCAGCAGGGCGAGGACGAGTGCGAAGCCGGCCATCAGCGGGATGTAGAGCAGGCAGTACCGGGCGATGGTGAGGAAGCCCTCGCGGTAGGCCTCGTCCTCCAGGGCCCGGGTGTAGTTGCCGAGGCCGGTGAAGACGGTCTCGGTGCCGCCGAAGCCGAGTCCCGAGTGGCGCTCGGTGAAGAGGCTGAGCCGGACCGCGTAGCCGATCGGGACGAGGGTGCAGGCCGTGAAGAGCAGGAGGAACGGGGCGAGCAGGACGGCCGGGGCCCCGTACCGCCCGCGCCGCGCGGTGGCGGCGGCGCGGGCGGTCCCGGTGCGGGTGGTGCGGATCGTCACTGGGCGACCTTCAGCCCGCGGTTCTTGAACTCGGCGAGGGTGGCCTGCTGGGCGGCGGCCAGGGCGTCGTCGATGGTGCCGGTCCGGCCGGCGACCTTGCCGAAGGAGTCCTTCAGCGAGCCGTTGGTGAGGCCCATGACCGGCCCCCAGGTCCAGCCGGGCTTGATGGAGCTGGCGGCGTCCGGGAACACCGCGTAGAGGTCCTGGCCGCCGTAGAAGTCGGTGTTGAAGGCCTGCTTGGCGACGGGGACGAGCTCGGTGGCGGCGGGGAAGGCGGAGGAGGTGCCGGAGGCGATGCGGGCCTTGAACCCGTCGGCGGTGGTGGTGGCCCAGGTGGCGAACTCGACGGCGGCCTTGGCCTTCTTGCTGTCCTTGGAGACGGCGAAGGTGGTGCCGCCGAGCATGCCGCTGGCGGGGTTGCCGTCCCAGGTGGGCATGGGGGCGACCGCCCACTTGCCGTTGATGTCGGGGGTGGTGCCGAGGTTGGACTTCAGGACGCCGCCGCCCCAGGAGGCGCCGAGGTAGCCGGCGGTCTCGCCCTTCTGGAGGGAGGCGGTCCACTGCTGGCTGAAGGAGGGCTGGACGTGGACGAGGTCCTCGTCGATCAGCTGCTGCCAGTACGCGGAGACCTTCTTCGTCTCGGGTCCGGTGAGGTCGGCCTTCCAGGCGTCGTCGGCGGCGGTGAACCAGCGTGCGCCGTTCTGCCAGGCCATGGCCTCGAAGGTGGTGGGGTCGTCGGGGAAGAAGGTCGCGATGCGGGCGTCGGGCTGGGCGGTCTTGAGCTTCTGCGCGGCGGTGCGGAACTCGTCCCAGGTCTTCGGCGCGGTGATGCCGGCCTTCTCGAAGAGGTCCTTGCGGTAGTAGAACGCCTGCGGTGCGGCGTCCAGCGGCAGGGCCCAGGTCCGGCCGCCGAGGGAGGTGAGCTCGGTGGCCTGCGGCAGGTACTTGGCCTTCAGGTCGGCGCCGACGAGCTTGCTGATGTCCTGGACGGCGCCCTGGCTGACGAAGTCGGGCAGCTGCGGGTACTCGACGTTGAACACGTCGGGGGCGTTGCCGGCCTTGACGGCGTTGGAGAGCTTGGCGTAGCCGCCGGCGTTGCCCGCGGGGATCTCCTCGAAGGTGATCTGGATGTTCGGGTGGCCGGCGTTGAAGGCGGCCACCACCTCCTTGGTGCCCTTGGCCCAGCCCCAGAAGGTGAGGGTGACGGGCTTGCCGTCGTCGGCGCCGGCCGAGCTCTTGGTGTCGCTTCCGCAGGCGGCCAGCAGGCTCACGCAGAGCGCGGCGGCGGTGGCGGTGGCGGCGGCGCGCAGGGCTCTGCGACGGGAGGGCACGAGTGAGCGCATGGCACAGCTCCTAAGAGGGGCGTCACGGTTCCGGGACGGGG
Organism: Streptomyces sp. BE20; assembly: GCF_036322525.1. Lineage (NCBI taxonomy): Bacteria > Bacillati > Actinomycetota > Actinomycetes > Kitasatosporales > Streptomycetaceae > Streptomyces > Streptomyces sp. BE20. Next base: position 116,861 of record NZ_JAQYWW010000507.1, read on the forward strand.
GCGTCGGTCCGGGCCGGACTCGTGAGGGTGGGGGCGACTGGCTGTCATCCTGAGCAGGTTGTCGATCGGCGTCAAGGCATCTGGATCGAATGATCCGATCCGATCAGTTGACCGGTCGTCGTCAGGGTCCGATCATCATGCCTGTGAGCTGCGTGAACGTCGGCCCGGCGGGGCGGATTCCGCAACGTCACAATCTGATCAAGCTGTTCATTTGATCCAACGGTCTTGACGAATGATCAGTCGGTTCCTAGATTCCGCACAGGGGCCCGCCCGCCCCGGACCCGCCGACGAAGGACACCCCATGCCGCTGCCCCCGGAGGATCGACACCTCAGCCCGCACACCGGCTGGACCAGGGCGCACTGGGAGGCGGCCGCCGACGACCTGCTCGGCGCCGTCCGCCCGTACGCGAGCCCCGGCCGCGCGCTGATCGACCTGCCCGGCGACCGCCCCAGCTGGTCGGGCCGCCGCTCCGACGGCCTGGAGGGCTACGCCCGCACCTTCCTGCCCGCCGCCCTGCGCATCGCCGGCGCCGGCGGCGCCGACCCGCACGGACTGCTGGAGCACTACGCCGCCGGGCTCGACGCCGGCACCCGCACCCCGACCGCCGAACGCGACCTGGCCGACGGCGACCTCGACTCCTGGCCCCTGATCACCGACCGCGGCCAGGCCATGGTCGAGGCCGCCTCGATCGCCTTCGCCCTGCGCCTCACCCGCCCCTGGCTCTGGGACCGCCTCGACGGCGCCGTCCGCGACCGCGTCGGCCGCTGGCTCGCCGACGCCCTGCACCGCACGCCCAACGACAACAACTGGTGGATCTTCCCCCTGTCGGTCGGCGGCTTCCTCGCCGAGGCCGGCATCGAGGAGAAGGACGCCCGCGCGGCCGTCCGGCGCGGCCTGGAGAAGATCGACCGCTGGTACCTCGGCGACGGCTGGTACACCGACGGCCGCCCCCGCGCCTTCGACCACTACAACGGCTGGGCCCTGCACCTCTACCCCGTCCTGCACGCCCACCTCGCCGACGACCGGCCCCTGCTCGCCGAGTACGGCGACCGGCTCGCCGCCCACCTGACCGGCTACGCCCACCTGTTCGGCGGCGACGGCGCGCCCGTCCACCAGGGCCGCTCGCTCACCTACCGGTTCGCCGCCACCGCGCCGCTGTGGGCCGGCGCCCTCACCGGCCGGACCCCGCTCGACCCCGGCACCACCCGCCGGCTGGCCTCCGGCGCCCTGCGGTACTTCCTCGACCGCGGCGCCGCCGACGACCGCGGCCTGCTCACCCTCGGCTGGTACGGCCGCGAACCCCGGCTGACCCAGCCGTACTCCGGTCCCGCGTCCCCCTACTGGGCAGGCAGCGGATTCCTCGGCCTGCTGCTCCCGCCCGGCCACCCGGTCTGGACGGAGCCCGAGCGGCCCGCGCCCTGCGAGACCCGCGACGTCGTGCTCGCCCTGCCCCGGCCCGGCTGGCTGGTCCAGTCGACCGCCGCCGACGGGCTGGTCCGCCTCCACAACCACGGCAGCGACGACCAGCCGGTCGACCAGGTCCTGCCCGACAACCCGCACTACGCCCGGCTCGCCCACTCCACCGCGACCGGCCCCACCCTCGACGGGCCCGCCGACAACCACCTCGCCCTGCTCGTCGACGGCGAGCCCACCGAACGCGGCCGGATCCACCCGCTCGGCACCGGACCCGACTGGGCCGCCTCCCTCTCCCGTCCGCGGGCCGCCGGGCGCGAGCTGCCCGGGGTCTCGGTCACCTCGGTCACCCTCGTGCGCGGCGCCGACGAGGTCCGCGCCCACCTGGTCACCGGCGCCGCCTCCGGCACCGCGGTCCGCCACAGCGGCTGGGCGGTCGCCGGCGGGCGCGTCGAGGCCGCGGTCGTCGGTGCCGGCGCGGGTACCGGTACCGGCACCGACGACCGCGCCGGCACCGGCCTCGCCATCGGCGCCGTCGTCCGCGCGGACGGGCGGCTCACCAGCGGACTCCGCTCCCTGTACGGCTTCGGCGAGGCCGCGACGCGGACCGTGCCCGGCGGAACCGCGTTCGGGGCCGAGGCCGCTCTGCCCGTCCTGAGCGGCACCCTCGGGGACGGTCCGGCCCTGCTCGTCTGTGCCGCCGGGCTCACCGCCGGGCCCACCGCTGCCGGGCTCACCGCCGCCGGGCCCAGCGCCGCCGACCGGCCTCCCGTGGGGGCCATCGAGGTCGCCGTGCGGTCCGGTGACGGCTGGCGGCTGCGGGTGTGCTGGCCCGACGGCGAGGTGCGGGAGGTGCGCATCGGGGCAGGCTCGGTCCACGTCGGTCGGGAGGGCTGAGCCCGCGCGCGGGGGCCTCGGCCGTTCGGTCCCGGCCCCTCCTCCGGCCGCCCGTCCGGGCGGGCCCCGGCTCGCCGGGACGGCTGCCGCCGTCCGCGCCCCGGCGGGGGAGGGGCCGGGCCGTCAGCCGGCCGGGACGCCGACCGGCGCGAGGTGGGCCGCGGGGCCCACCGTCGGCCGGGTCCCGGCGGGACGGACGCGCTCGTGGCGCGCCGGCAGTTCGACCACCCGGCAGCCGTGCCGCTCCAGCAGCTCGCCGACCGTCCGCACCTCGGACCCGTCGATGGAGAACACGAAGGGGCCCGGGACCAGCACCGTCTTGATCCACCCGGCGGCGACGCCGCTCAGCAGCCCCTCCAGCGCGGGGAGGCCGTCGGACGCGCGCAGGCCGTTGTCCAGGTACAGCAGCGGCTCCGGCAGGCCCAGCACCTCGGCCAGGTCCTCCAGGGCCCGGCGGTGGCACTCCATCGCCGTCGCGTCGAACGGGTAGCAGCGCAGGTAGACCGCGACGCCCGGGGCGGCGTCGACGGCGCTGGTGTCGTGGGGGCTGCTGTCCATGGGGTCACCTTCTGCCGATCGCGGTTGGTGGGAACCCGGCGCCGCGCCCGCCCCACGCCGTGTCTCCAGGACACGCGAACGATCGATGGGTAATCAATCCGGGTCCCTACGCATCTTCACCGTCGGTCACCGGATCGGCCGGCCTAGGCACGTTCCGTGACCGGCCGCGCCCGCACCGCCCGGCCGGCACGGGGCCGGTCCGGCCCGGGGCCCCGCCGATCGCCGGGTCAGCCGCCGCAGGAGGTGCGCACGCGCAGGACGGGAAGCAGCGTGGTGCGGTGGACCGGCAGTTCCGGGCCGGCCGCGAGGCGCCGCAGCAGCAGGTCGAACGCCGCCTGCCCGACGGCGCGCTTCGGCGGGGCGACGGCCGTCAGCGGAGGCGCGGCCAGGGCGGCGAACACGTCGTCGTAGGCGATCAGGGCGACGTCGTCGGGCACCCGCAGACCTCGGGCGCGCAACAGCGGCGGCAGCCTGATCGCGTCCTGGTCGTTGTGGACGAGCACCGCCCGGGTGCCCTCCGCGGCGGCCTCCGCGATCCGCGCGGACAGCAGCTCGGGGTCGGTCGGCACGCCCGTCGGCGCCAGCGTGTCGAGGGTCGGCAGGGGCCGCAGCCCGAGCAGGCGGGTGCCCTCCTCGTACCCGGCCCGGACCTCCTCGGCCGTCCAGGAGTCGCCCCGGGCGGCCAGCAGGACGCGCTCGTGGCCGAGGCCGGCGAAGTGCCGCAGGGCGCTCAGGACCCCGTGGCGGTGGTCCGAGCCGACGGTGTCGAGGTGCGAGCCGGGGCCGTCCGGGGTGGGGGAGCGGCGCTCGACCAGGACGGCGGGCACCGGCAGGGCGTCCAGCCAGGCGCAGCCCTCCGGGGCCCGGCCGGGGAGCAGCCCGGGGGCGAGCAGCAGGCCCTCGGCGCCGGACTCCAGCAGCCGTTCCACCTGCACCCGGTCGTCGCCCGTGCCGTACGGCGCGATGCCGAGGACCAGCCGGGCCTCCGCGGCGGTGGCGGCCGTGCGGGCGCCGGCGATGACCTCGTCGAAGTAGGAGCCGACGGAGGGCACCAGCAGGCCGACGGTGCGCCCGGCCCTGCCGGTCCGAAGGCCGCCCCGGGCGGGGGCGCGGTCGGCGTCGGGCCGGTCGAGCGAGACGAAGCCGTGCGAGCGGCTGAGTCTGCCGGCGTCGGCGAGCATGGCGACGTCGCGGCGGACCGTGACCGCCGGGATGCCCAGTCGGTCGGCGAGGTCCGTCAGCCGTACCTGCCCGCCGAGATCGCCGACGGCGGTCACGATGAGCCTGCGGCGCTCTTCTCCCGAAGCGGTCATCCTGCCCTCCATCGCCGGTCCAGTGGATTTGATCAAACAGTATCGTTCGATCGAAATGCGATCAAGAGGCGTGGTCTTTATCGATTGATTGACCACCCGATCGATAAGCTCGTAGGGTGCGTACCGGTGATCGCCCGCCGGTCACATCCGCCCGCCCCGGCTCCCGCGCGGGCCCGCACCGCCCCGGTCCCCGTCCCGGTCCGTGACCCACGCCGAGGCGCACCCTCCCCGGCGGACTCCGGCCACGCCGCGCCGGGCGCGCCCACCCGCCCACCCTCCCGCCCGCCCTACCGCGGAGGCACCCATGGCCGACCCGGCCGCCCCCACGTCCCTGACCGTCGACGGAGACACCTTCCTGCGTGCGGGCCTCCCGCACCGGATCGTCTCCGCGGCCGTCCACTACTTCCGCATCCGCCCCGAACAGTGGCTCGACCGGCTCACCCGGCTCCGGGCCATGGGCGTCAACACCGTCGAGACCTACGTCGCGTGGAACTTCCACCAGGCCGCCCCCGGGGTCAGCGACTTCGACGGCGACCGCGACCTCGCCGCGTTCGTCCGCACCGCCGGCGACCTCGGGCTCGACGTGATCGTCCGGCCCGGCCCGTACATCTGCGCCGAGTGGGAGTTCGGCGGTCTGCCCGCCTGGTTGCTCGCCGACCCGGCCGTCCGGCTCCGCCGCGTCGACGGGCCCTACCTGGCCGCCGTCGACGCCTGGTTCGACGACCTCGTCCCCGTCCTGCTCCCGCTGCTCACCTCCCGCGGCGGGCCCGTCGTCGCCGTCGCCGTCGAGAACGAGTACGGCAGCTACGGCAACGACACGGCCTACCTGGAACACCTGCGCGCCGGCCTCGTCCGGCGCGGTGTCGACTGCCTGCTCTTCACCGCCGACGGCGCCGAGGACGGCTTCCAGCTCGGCGGCATCGTGCCCGGGCTGCTCACCACCGGCACGTTCGGCTCCCGGCCCGAGGAGTCCCTGGCCTGCCTGCGCCGCCACCAGCCGGTGGGCCCGCTGGTCTGCATGGAGTACTGGACCGGCTGGTTCGACCACTGGGGCGCGCCCCACCACCTGCGCGACCCCGCGGAGTCCGCTGACGTCCTCGACCGGATGCTCGCCGCCGGCGCGTCCGTGAACATCTACATGGGCCACGGCGGCACCAACTTCGGCTGGTGGAACGGCGCCAACCACGACGGGACCACGTTCCAGCCCGACACCACCAGCTACGACTACGACGCGCCCGTCGGCGAGGCCGGCGAACTCACCGAGAAGTTCCACCTGTTCCGCCGGGTGATCGAACGCCACCTCGGCCCCAACCCGCACCCCCTGCCGCCGCTGCCCGCACGGCTCGCCCCGCAGAGCGCGCCGTTCACCGCGAGCGCCGGCCTGTCGGCCGCCCTCGACGACCTGGCCACCGTCCACCACCGCCCGGAACCCGAACCGATGGAGGCCCTCGGCCAGAACCTCGGGCTGATCCACTACCGCACCCGCCTGCGCGGCCCCCTCGGCCGCGGCGAGCTGCGCGTCGACGGTCTGGCCGACCGTGCCCAGGTCTTCCTCGACGGCCTGCCGCTCGGCGTCCTGGAACGCGACCGCCCCGACGAGGCCCTGCCGGTCGAGGTACCCGAGGGTGGCGCCGTGCTCGACCTCCTCGTCGAGAACATGGGCCGCGTCAACTACGGCCCGCTGCTCCACGACCGCAAGGGCGTCACGGGCGGCGTGCGCATCGGCAACCAGTACCAGCTGGGTGGCTGGGAGATCCGCCCGCTGCCCCTGGACGACCTCACGGCAGTGCCGTTCGCCGCACCCGGCCACCGGGACGGGCCCGCCTTCCACCGCGCAGCCCTGACGGTCGCGACGCCCGCCGACGGGTTCCTCGCCCTGCCCGGCTTCACCAAGGGCATGGCCTGGCTCAACGGTTTCGCCCTCGGCCGCTACTGGGACCGCGGGCCGCAGCGCACCCTCTACGCCCCCGCCCCGCTCTGGCGGGAGGGGCGCAACGAACTCGTGGTCCTCGAACTCCACCGCGCGGGCATCCGCGTCGAGCTCCGGGACCGACCCGACCTCGGCCCGGCGGTCACGGAGGAGATGCCCCAGTGGTGACGGTGCCCGGCGGCGCCCGCGCCCCGGGGCGGCGACCCCGGGGTGACGCGCGGTCGGGTGACGCGCGGTCGGGGCCCGACCGCCCGGCCCGACCGCCCCGGCCGTCCGTCGTGCGCTGACGGACCGTGTGCCGACCGAACACGGGCCGTGCATCGACCGAATGATAGATTCCTGTCCGCCTGGGCAGGTGACCCCGCCCGGCCGGACGACGGGCAGGGGAGTGTGGGGATGTCGATCTCGGCGGACGAGCGCCGCACCCGGATCCTTGAAGCGGTTCAGGAGCTCGGCTCGGTCCGGCTGACCGACCTCGCGGAGCGGCTCGGCCTGCCCGCCGTCACCGTCCGCCGGGACGTCGCGGCACTCGCCGACTCCGGCCTCGTCCGCCGCTCGCACGGCTCGGTGTCGGCCGCGACCGGGGCGAGCGCCGTCGCCACCGGGCACGGGCCGTCCCTCGGCCTGCTCGTGCCGGCGGTCGGACAGTACTTCGACGAGATCATCGCGGGTGCACGGGCCGCCGCCGGGCGGGCCGGTGCCCAGCTCGTGCTCGGCATCTCCTCCTACCAGGCCGGTGCGGACCGCTCCCAGGCCGAGCAACTGCTGAAGTCCGGTGCCCAGGGGCTGCTCCTCGCGCCCAACTGGACGCCCGACGACCGGCCTTCCGACCAGGCCTGGGCCGAGGAACTGCCGGTGCCCGCCGTCCTGGTCGAGCGCCGGCCGGTGCCGGGGAGCCCGGCGGAGACGCTCGACTCGGTCGCCTCCGACCACCGCCACGGCGTGCTCCTCGCGCTGCGCCACCTGGCCGGGCTCGGACACCGGCGGATCGCCCTGGTCGCCCGGCGTGACACCTGGACCGCGCACGAGGTCCGCCGGGGCTATGCCGAGGGCTGCGAGGTGCTGGGTCTGCCCGTGGAACCCCCCGTCGACATCGTCACCCCGGTGGCGGACCTGCCGGCGGTCGCGGACCGGCTGGCCGAGGGCTGCGCCCGGGGTGTGCGGGCGGCCGTGGTCCACAACGACCAGGACGCCATCCAGCTGCTCCCGCTGCTGCGGGCCCGGGGGCTGCGGGTGCCGGAGGACCTGGCCGTCATCAGCTACGACGACCTGTTCGCCGGCCTCGGGGCACCGCCGCTCACCGCGGTGGCGCCGCCGAAGCAGGCCGTGGGCGCGGAGGCGGTGGGGCTGCTCCTGCGCAGGCTCGGGAGCGTGGCCGAGGCCGGCCCGGTTCACCACGTGCGGCTCCTACCGGTCCTGACGATCCGTGAGTCGTGCGGAGCGGTGTCGGACTGACGCACCGTGGGGGCCGTCTGACGCACCGTGGGGGCCACATTGATCGTCTGATCAATGTGTGGGGAGATGATCGATCTGGATTGACTCGATCAGTGGGCCGTCCCAGGGTGCGGGCGGGCGCCCGCCCTCCGTCCCTCCCCACCCCGGGAGCTTCTCGCGTGCTCGTTCCCCCCACACTCAGACGTGCCGCGATCGTCGCACTGACGGCGGCCGCACTCCTCGTTCCGGCCCTTCCCCCGGCCGGAGCCGTCACCGCCGCCCCTGCCGACCCCACCGGCACCACCCGCTACCTGGACTGCTCGGCCGCCTCGAACGGCACCGGCAGCCAGAGCAGCCCCTGGAACAGCCTCGCCACCGCCAACGCCCACGTCCTCGGCCCCGGTGACCGGCTCCTCCTCAAGCGGGGTGCGACCTGCACCGGAACCCTCAAGCCGCAGGGCTCCGGAACCGCAGGCGCACCGATTACCCTGGCCGCCTACGGCACCGGCACCGCCCGGCCCGTCGTCGCCGGCGACGGCGCCACCACCGAGAAGGCCGCCGTCCACCTGTTCAACGTCGAGCACTGGGAGATCCACGACCTCGACATCACCTTCCGCGACACCGGCTCGACCAAGCGCGAACGCAACGGCCTGCTCGTCGAGGTCGCCGACCTGCCCGACGGCGTCGGCAGCCACTACCTGGTCGACGACGTCCACGTCCACGACGTCAGGGGCGACGCCACCAAGTGGTCCAACGGCATCCAGTTCCGCGTGTCCGGCACCACCACCCCCACCAACGTCGACGATGTCGTCGTCCAGGACTCCCGCATCGACAACGCCGACCGGGAGGGCCTCGCCAACCGGACGACCTGGATGTTGCCGGCCCCAGTACGGCACCGGTGACGACTGCGGGACGAAGAACAACCGGCGGGCCAACACCCGCCCGGTCGTCCGCGGCAACACCATCAGCAACACCGGCGGCGACGGCATCGTGCTGCGCGCCGCCGACCACGGCCTCGTCGAGCACAACACCGCCTACGACATCGCCATGCGCCCGATGGGCGCCAACGCGGTTATCTGGACCATCAATTCGGACGACACCCTCATCCAGTACAACGAGGTCCACCACGTCCGCCGGCTGTCCGACAAGGGTGACGGCATGGCCTTCGACTCCGACTTCGGCAACAACCGGGCCGTCTTCCAGTTCAACCACAGCCACCACAACGAGGGTGGCTTCATGCTCTTCTGCGGTTCCTGCGGCAAGGGTTCCAGCGGCACCGGAACCGTCGTGCGCTACAACCTCAGCCACCACGACGAGGACCGCCGGCTGGCCGCCTCCGGCGAGAACAGCGCCGACCTCTACCACCACACGGTCTACCTGCCCGCCGGTTCCACCGCCGACCTCGCCCCGGCGCCCGGCTCCGGACCACCCCCGGGTCCGGTGCCGGGCGCCTCCCTGCCGGGCTCCGGTCGCGGCTCCGGGCCCGCCGTGCCGGGGCAGGGCTGCCGAGCAACGGGAGACGTCCCCTCCGGGCCGTCAACGACGCGGTGAACCGGGCGATCGCCCGAGGTGTCGTGGTGGTCGTCTCGGCGGGCAACGACCACCGGGACGTGGCCAACCAGAGCCGGGCGAACGTGCCGGACGCGGTCACGGTGTCCTCGCTCAGCGACGCCGACGGCAAGCCGGGCGGCCTCGGCGGCTTCGCGTGGTGCAACAAGAACAACCGCAACCGGGACGACACGCTCTCGGACTTCAGCAACTTCGGCCGGGGCGTGGACATCGCGACCCCCGGCGCCTGCAGGGTGCCGGACACCGGCGCGCGGATCGAACTGCTGTGGAACAGCGCCGACAAGCTGGAGTCGATCATCATGGTCAGGCCCGGGGGCTGGCCCGCGCGCCCGGCGGATCCCGCCGGGCGCACGACGGCTCCCGGCCGGGGCCCGGGCCGTTGCGCGCGGTCCACCGGGCCGGCGCGGCGCGGGATCAGCCTCCGCGCAGGGCCTTGTCGACCGTGCTGTCGATGCTGCGCAGCGCCTGGTCGACGGGCGTCCGCCCGTCGACGCCGGCCGTCACCTCGGACTTCTGCGCCTCCCAGCGGGCGGCGAAGCCGTAGCGGTCCTGAAGCAGCAGGTCCGCGGTGCTGCGGTCGAACTGGGCCATGATCGGTGCCCAGCTGGGGTCGGTCTGGTAGAAGGCGTCGACGGCGGCCCTGGTCTCGCGCGGCACCTTGGCGGTGTCGTACGGGAAGATCCCGTGGAACTCCATGAACCGGGTGCTGACCGAGGGGGAGGCGAGCCAGCGCATGAACGTTCCCGTGGCACCCGGGTCGGGCAGGTCCGAGCGGGCCACCAGGCTGTGGCCGCCGACGGCCGAGCAGCCGCTCTTCGGGCCGACCGGCATCGGGGCGGCGGCCCACCTGCCGTGGGTCCTCTCGTTCCCGGCGGCGATGTCGGAGATGACGCTCTGGTAGAACGAGAACATCGCGACGTCGCCGTTGATGAAGCCGCTGAGGGCGCTGACACCGGGCGTGGAGATCTTCTCGGTGTAGAAGGACTTCATGTACTCCATCGCGGTGCGTCCGGCCTCGGTGTTCTGCGTGGAGGTCCTGAAGTCGGGCGAGGTGAGGGTGCCGCCGGCCTGGCAGAGGAAGCTCTCCCAGGTGGGGTTGATGGCGTTGAGGTGGTCGTCCATGCCCTTGAACTGCCAGCCCGTCACCTTCTTCCCGGACGCGGCGGAGCGGGCGCCGACGGCGGCGGCGGTGGACTTCAACTCCTCCCAGGTACGGGGTGGTTCGTTGAAGCCGTACTTCTGCAGGATGTCCTTGCGGTAGAGCAGGACGTTGACGTCGAAGTACAGGGGCGCGCCGTAGAGGCGGCCCTGGTACTCGTTGACCTTCGCCAGGGGCCGGAACCGGCCCAGGTCCTCGGGGGTGTAGCCGAGGGTGTCCAGCGGGGCCAGCTCGGCGGCGGCCAGCAGGTCGAGTTCGAGGCCGTTGTTGGCCAGCCAGACGTCGGGGCCCCGGCCGCTCTTCACGGCCTTCTTGATGGTGTCCCGGCCGGTCTGCCAGTCGAGCACGGTGAGCTCGACGGTCACCCGGCTCTGCGAGGCGTTGAAGTCCTCGATCAGGTGCTTGAGGTTGTTCGGCCGGCCGATCCAGAACGGCATGGTCCAGAAGGTGACCGTGGTGCGCCCGGGTGCCCGGGCCGGGGGGTCGGGAGCGCAGGCCGCGGCGGTCAGGGCCGTGGCGGCGGCCAGGGCGGTGGAGACGAGTCTGTGGGGCAGGGACGTCATGGGGGTGGAACTCCTCGGGTGGCGGAGTCGGAACCGATGGCGTAGGGTATTCGATATACTAAACGGCTTCCAGGGGGCTGACCGTTTTTTTCGTGGCCGGTGGCCCCGAGCGGTCCCGGTCGGCCGGCAAGGGTGCGCCGCGCACCCCATGAGGTGCTGAGCGCGGCGAGCGGCGGCAGGCTGTGCCCGCTGCCGCTCCCGAAGGCGTCCGGCCCGGTCGCCGCGGCGTCCGCGGGTGGATCGAAGCCGGGGCCGCCGCCCTCCACCTCCAGCCGGACCGCGCGCGGTCCGGTGGCCGTCCCGCGTGCCGAGGGGGAGTCGCGGGCCGGCAGAGTCGAATGTGGTATACGAAATGCCTTTAGGTGAGACCGTTCGGAGAAATCGGACAGGACCGCTGATCGGGCGCGGTGGGAAAGGTTCGGCGCAGGAGTCCCGGAGTTCATGGATATCGCATACGATGAACGAATGGGACAGAGCAGCTGGGCGGAGCGCATCCCCGCCGTGAAGAGCAAGGCCGATCTCGCCTACGAGAGTCTGCGCAGTGCCATCGCCCAGGGCGACCTCAAGGCCGGCGAGCGGATCAACATGGACGAACTCGCCCGGAGCTTCGGGGTCAGCAAGATCCCGATCCGTGAGGCGGTGAAGCGGCTGGAGTCGGACGGGCTGCTGGTGTCCAGGGTGCATGCCGGGGTCACCGTGGCCGGCATCGACGTCACCGAGATGCGCGGCGTCTTCCTCGCCCGTGAGGCCATCGAGGCGCTGGTCGCCGAACTGGCCGCGCAGCGGATCGACGACCGGCAGCTCGCCGAGCTGGAGGACGTCCAGGAGCGCATGCGCGCGGCGCTGGAGCGCGACGTCACCGGCGAGATGGCCGAGCTGAACTCCCGCTTCCACCAGCTCCTCGCGGAGGCGGCGGGCTACCGGGTCCTGGGCGACCTGACCGAGCAGCTGCTGATGACCATCCGCCGCTACCGCATCACGGCGCCGCTCGGCGAGCGCAACTGGCGCTCGGTGGTCGACGAGCACGACACCCTCGTGGCGGCGCTGCGCCGGCGCGACCCGGAGGCGGCGTCCGGCGCGGCCCGCGCGCACATCAGCTCCCAGGCGGCGCACGAGGCCGAGCAGGGGGGTGCCGAGGGGGAGGGCGCCGGGACGAAGGGCGCCGGACCGCAGGAGGGGTGAGGGCGGGGCGGCCGTCGCCCGGCGAGGGGCGGCCGACACGACAGCGGCGGCGCGCGAGGTGATCGCGCGCCGCCGCTGGCGGCGTTTTCCGGCGGGAGTGGGCCGGGCCGGTGCGCCCGGGCCCGGTCGGCCCGGGCGCACCCGGTCAGTGGGTGTCGAGCGGCGGCAGCCCCATCCGCTCGCGGTGGGAGTCGCGCAGGAGGCTGGCCGGGCTGACCACCGAGGCGCCCGCGTCCAGCACCAGCTCGGAGCCGGTGATCATCCCGGCGGCCGGGGACGAGGCGAAGGCCACCGCCTCGGCGATGTCTCCGGCGTCCACCAGCGTGCGCATCGGATTGCTCTCCCGCAGTCGCACCAGGTCCTCCTCGCCGGTCGCCAGGCGGGCCTCGGTCGCCGGGGTGCGCACCCAGCCCGGCGCGAGGGTGACGAAGCTGATGCCGAACCGTCCGTAGTCCACGGCGAGTTGGCGTGTGAGCGCGGCGATCGCGCCCTTCGCGGCGGCGTACGCGGGCAGACCGGGCGCGCCGGTGCGGTGCAGCACCGATCCCACGGTGACCACGGCTCCGGACCCGGCCGCCATCATCGTGGGCAGCACCTCGCGGACGCACAGGAACACCGAGCCGAGGTTGGCCGACAGGACGCGCTGCCACTCCTCGTCGGTGGTCAGGTGCAGGGGGCCGCCCTCGGTGATGCCGGCGCAGGTCACCAGCACGTCGATGCCGCCGAGTTCCTCGACGGCCCGTCCGACCGCGGCGGCGACCTGCGCCGGATCGGTGACGTCGGCCCGGTGGAACGTGACGCCGGGCAGCCGGGGGTCGGTGCGGTCGAGGCCGGCCACGCGCAGGCCGTCGGCCACCAGGCGGGCGGCGACGGCGCGGCCGATGCCGCCGGCCGCGCCGGTGATCAGGGCGGTACGGGTCATCGAGGGGCGCCTTTCGTCGGGGGCGGAAGTTGTGGGCGGTGCACGGGGCTCCGACTGGAAAGTATACGATATCCTAAAGCCCTCACCTGAGCTCCGGAGGCATCCGTGCAACCAGACGACCTTCTCTCCGCCCTGCGCGACCGCAGGATCCTGGCCATCGTCCGGGGCAACGACCCCGACGCCGCCCTGGATGCGGTCCTCGCGCTGTTCCGTGCCGGCGTCGACCTGGTCGAGGTCTCGCTGACCACCACGGGCGCGCTCGCGGTCCTGGAGCGTGCCCGCGCGGTCCTCGGCCCGTACGCGGCGCTCGGCGCCGGCACCCTGCTCACCGTCGCCGACGCCAGGGCCGCCGCCCGGGCCGGCGCCGCCTTCGCGGTGACCCCCGGACTGACCGAGGCCGTCGGCGAGGCGCAGTCCCTCGGCATGCCGGTCCTCGCCGGCGCGGTCACCCCGACCGAGGTCGCCCTCGCCTGGGCCGAGGGCGCGACCGCGATCAAGCTCTTCCCGGGCAGCCTCGGCGGCCCCGGCTACCTGCGGGCCCTGCGCGACCCCTTCCCCGACGTGCCCTTCGTGCCCGTCGGCGGGGTGGACGCCGAGGCCGCCCGGGGCTTCCTGGCCGCCGGCGCCCTGGCCGTCGGCGTCGGGGGACCGCTGGTCGGCACCGCCGCCCGCGCCGGCGGTGACGTCGCCGGCCTCCCCGCCCGCATCGCCGCCTTCCGCACACTCGCCGAGGAGTTCCCGTGCTCGACGTCCTGACGCTCGGCGAGGCCATGGCGGCCCTGCGCGCCGACCGTCCGCTGCACCTCGGCGGGACCCTCGCCCTCTCGGTGGCCGGCGCCGAGGCCAACGTCTCCATCGGCCTGGCCCGGCTCGGCCACACGGCGCGCTGGGTCGGGGTCAACGGCGACGACGAGTTCGGCCGACTGGTGCTGCGCACCCTGCGGGCCGAGGGCGTGGACGTCTCGCAGGCCGCCGTCGACGCCACCGCGCCGACCGGTCTGGTGGTCTTCGAACCGCGGGCGGCCGACCTGACCCGGGTCTCCTACTACCGTGACGGCTCGGCCGGCTCCCGGCTCACCCCCGCCCATGTCACCGCCGCCCTCGCCGAGGGGGCCCGGATCGTCCACCTCACCGGCGTCACCGCGGCCCTCGGCCCCGGCCCCCGGGCCGCCGTGGAGGCCGCCGCCCGCTCCGCGCCGGGCGCCGTGTGCCTGGACGTCAACTACCGGGCCAAGCTCTGGTCCAGGGAGGAGGCCGCCGCGGCGCTGCGGCCCCTGGTCCCGCTGCTGGACATCCTGGTGGCCTCCGACGACGAGCTCGCCCTGGTCGCGCCGCCCGGTGTGGAGCACGAGGCCGAGTGCGTCGAGGCGCTGCTCGCCCAGGGGGTCGGCGAGGTCGTGGTCAAGCGCGGCGCCGCCGGTGCCGAGGTCTTCACCGAGGACGGGTCCGTCGCCAGGCCCGCCGTCCGGGTCCCCGTCCGGGACACCGTCGGGGCCGGGGACGCCTTCGTCGCCGGCTACCTCTCGGGGCTGGTCGACGGCCTGCCGGTGGACGGCCGGCTCGACCGCGCGGTGACCACCGGGGCGTTCGCGGTGGCCGCGGCGGGAGACTGGGAGGGCCTGCCCTTCCGGGACGAACTGACCCTGCTGGACGCCGCGCCCGGCACCGCCCTGCGATGACGGCCTTCGGAGGGGAGGAGGTGGTGCGGATGTCCGCCGACGCCTGGCGGCCGTGTTCCGCCGAGCGCTACCGGCTGGGCGAGGGGGCGCGCTGGCACGAGGGCCGGCTGTACTTCGTCGACCTCCTCGGGGGCACCCTGCACAGCTGCGGCCCCGGCGGCCCCGGCGACGACGTGCGGCGCGAGGCCGCCCTCGGGATGCCGCTCGGCGCGGTCGCCCCGGTGGCCGGGAGGCCGGGGGAGTGGATCGCCGCCGCCGGACCGGGCGTCGCCCTGCTGCGCCCGGCCCGCGAACCGCACTGGATCGCGCGGCCGGAGGCGGACGCGCCGCGGACGATGCGGATGAACGACGCCGCGTGCGACCCGGCCGGCCGGTTCTGGGCCACCAGCATGGCCACGGAGGCGACCGAGGGCGCCGGCTCGCTCCACCGGGTCGACCCGGACGGCTCGGCGCACCGCGTGCTGACCGGTCTGACCGTCCCCAACGGGCCGGTCTTCGACGGATCCGGCCGCACGCTCTACCTGGCCGACAGCGCCCGGGGCGTGGTCGAGGCGTACCCGGTCGATCCCGGCACCGGACGGCTGGGCGCGCCCAGGCCGCTCGTGCACCTCGGCAGGAACGAGGGCCGGCCGGACGGCATGGCGGTGGACGACCGCGGCTACCTCTGGGTCGCCCTGTGGGGTGCCGGCCGGGTGCACTGCTACGACCCGGCGGGCGGGCTCCGGGAGAGCGTCGCGGTACCCACCGCGCACGTGAGCAGCATCGCCTTCGGCGGCGGGCGGATGTACGTGACCACCGCGCTGCACCGGCTCGCCGCCCCGGGCCCCTACGCGGGAGCGGTCCTGGCCCGGCCGTCCTCGGTCACCGGACCCCCGGCCGAACCCTACCGGCCCCTGTCGTCGTGACCGGCGGGCGGGGTGGGCCGGGGCGGGGCGCGGGCGACCCCGGTGAGGGCGGGCGGCCGGTGCCCCTCGGGAAACGAATCGGCGACACCTCTGGCAGTTTTTTCGTATATCGCATACGTTTTAGCCATCCGCGGCACCTCTCCCCCAAGTGGAGCCCCGATGACCACGCCTCCCCCCACCACCCCGCCGGAGCGCACCACCGCCCGGCACCGCACCACCGCACCGACCGAGGGCACCCCCGTGCACGACACCTCCGGCGTCACCACGACCCGCCGCACGATGCCGGCCGGCACCGGCGGAACCGTCACCCTGCTGCCCGACGACGCCTTCCTCACCTGGGGCTGGCGCCTGCCCTTCCTGCTCAGCCTCGCCCTGATCGCCTTCGGCCTCCGGCCGCGCCGCGGCATCGACGAGACCCCCGCCTTCGCCGCGCTGGAGAACCACGGCGAGACCGTGCGCTTCCCGCTCAAGGTGGTGCCGCGCGAGCACCCCGGCGCGCTGCTGCGGGTCGTCGGCATCCGTGATCGCGATCCCGATCGGCAAGGACATGGTCTTCGGCCCGTAGGCCGCGCTGGTCGCCGAGCAGTTCGACGCCCGGATCCGCTTCAGCGGCGTCGGCGTCGGCCGCGAGTTCGGCGACGCCCTCTTCGGCGGCACCGCACCCTTCGTCGCCACCGCCACCGCCACCGCCACCGCCACCGCCACCGCCACCGCCACCGCCCTCGTCGCGGCCGGCGGCTCCGTCACCCCCGTCGTCCTCTACGTCATCGCCGGCTGCGCCGTCACCGCACTCGCCGTCCTCAGTGGCCGCGAGACCGCCCGCGGCGAGATCAGAACCGGCGGCTGAACCGCTCCACCACCCTCCCCGCTCGGCGGGGAGGGCCCAGCACCCAGGAGAAGAACCCGTGAGTACCCAGCCACTGCGCATCACCAAGGTCGAGGCCGTAGCCCTGTCCGCCAGCTTCGACGACCTGTACGACTCGCCCGAGGACGTGCCGGACTGGCTGCGGTACCCGGCCTCCAGCCACCTGGTGCTGCCCCGCCGGGGCCAGTACGCGACCCTCGTCA
>NZ_JAQYWW010000508.1:0-50291 GCF_036322525.1 Streptomyces sp. BE20
CTGCTCGTGCTCTTCGCCCTGGCGTTCACCTGGATCGCCGTCGGCATGGGTCTGATCAGCCCGAACGCCGAGGCCGCCAGCAACAACGCACTGCCGATGATCCTGCTGCCGCTCCTCTCCAGCGCCTTCGTCCCGATCCACTCCATGCCCGGCTGGTTCCAGCCGATCGCCGAGTACCAGCCCTTCACACCCGCCATCGAGACCCTGCGCGGACTGCTGCTCGGCAGCGAGATCGGCCACAACGGGTGGCTCGCCGTCGCCTGGTGCCTGGGCCTCGCGGCGCTCGGCTACCGCTGGTCGACCTCGACGTTCAACCGCGACCCGAAGTAGCCGCCATGGCGGCACCCACCACCACCCGCCACTCGCCCCGCCCCGGGGCGGCGTACCCCGACACCCCGTCGGCCTACGCCGCCCCGTCCGCGTTCCCGGCCGGACGGAGCGGGCAGCCACCGCCCCGCACGACGAATGCCGGCCTTCGAGACGAGTCCCGAAGGCCGGCATCGGAAGCCGGGGCCCGGAGGCCGCACGCCGCGCACGGTGTCCGCCGCAGCGTGCGGATCCGTCAGAGCAGGCCGAGGGCCGGCATCAGGTAGTAGAAGGCGAAGACGGCGGAGACCGCGTACATCGCGACCGGGACCTCGCGGCCACGCCCGGCGGCGAGGCGCAGGATGCAGAAGGTGATGAAGCCGAAGCCGATGCCGTTGGTGATGGAGTAGGTGAACGGCATCATCACGATGGTCAGGAACGCCGGGATCGCGATGGTGTAGTCGGCCCAGTCGATGTCCTTGATCGAGTTGGCCAGGATCAGGAAGCCGACGGCGACCAGGGCGGGGGTGGCGGCCTGGGCGGGGACCATGGTGGCGAGCGGGGTGAGGAACAGGGCCACCACGAAGAGGCCGCCCGTGACGATCGAGGCGAAGCCGGTGCGGGCGCCCTCGCCGACGCCGGCGGTCGACTCGACGAAGCAGGTGTTGGCCGAGGAGGAGGTCGCGCCGCCCGCGGCGGTGGCGATGCCGTCGATCATCAGGACCTTGTTGATGCCCGGCAGGTCGCCCTTCTCGTCCAGCAGGTGGGCCTCGTCGGCGACGCCGAGGATGGTGCCCATCGCGTCGAAGAAGCAGGACATCAGCACGGTGAAGACGAAGAGGACGCCGGTGAGGACGCCGACCTTCTCGAAGCCGCCGAAGAGGCTGACCTCACCGACCAGGCCGAAGTCGGGGGCGGCGACCGGGTTGCCGGGCCAGGCCGGGACGGTCAGGCCCCAGTTGAGGGCCGGGATGTCGGCGATCTTGTCGATGACGACCGCGAGGCCGGTCATGACCGCGATCGAGACCAGGATCGCGCCGGGCACCTTGCGGACGATCAGCACCAGGGTGAGCAGCAGACCGAGCACGAAGATCAGGACGGGCCAGCCGAGCAGGTGGCCGCCGGTGCCGAGCTGGAGCGGGACGGTGGTGTGGGCGGCGTCCGGGATGCGGCTGACGAAGCCGGAGTCGACCAGGCCGACAAGGCTGATGAAGAGGCCGATGCCGATCGCGATGGCCTTGCGGAGGCCGAGCGGGACGGCGTTCATCACGCGCTCGCGCAGGCCGGTGGCGACCAGCAGCATGATCGCGAAGCCGGCCAGCACCACCATGCCCATCGCGTCGGGCCAGGTCATCTTGGGTGCGAGCTGGAGGGCGACGATGGTGTTGACACCGAGGCCGGCGGCGAGGCCGATCGGGACGTTGCCGATGACGCCCATCAGCAGCGTGGTGAGGCCCGCGGTGAGCGCGGTGGCGGTGACCAGCTGGGCGCTGTCCAGGTGGGCGCCGTTCATGTCCGTGGCGCTGGCCAGGATGATCGGGTTGAGCACCAGGATGTACGCCATGGTGAAGAAGGTGGCGATGCCACCGCGGATCTCGCGCGGCAGGGTGGAGCCGCGCTCGCTGATCCGGAAGTAACGGTCCATCGCGCCGGACGGGGGCTTCGGCGCGTCGGAGGTGGGCTCGGGCGACTCGGCGGTCGGCTGGGCCACGGGCATGCTGCATCCTCTGGTGGGGGCTGAGGAGAGGGGGACCCACCCGGAGCGACGGTGGCCGGGCGGCCCGGTGGGACGGGCACGAAGCAAGGTGTTCTGAGCATGCCGCGGCCGACCGGGGACACAAGTATGAGTTCCCTGTTCGCTCGTACGCCATCTTCGCGCGTAGAACGAAGGGGTTTCCGGAAAGAAAGAGACAGCTGCGGCACGGAATCGGACAAGCGCCCGCCGCACCGTACCCTAGAGCCCATGCCGAAGACGCCGTTGCACCCCTCGCCCCCGTCGCTGGAGGCCAACGACGTCGCCATCGTCGGCGGCGGCACGGTGGTGTGGTTCGTCGCCTTCCTGGTGCTGCTGCCCTTCTGGGGCACCCTCTCCGACCACGGACACGGCAACTGGCCCTGGATCTGCCTGGCCGGCAGCGGCCTCGGCCTGATCGGCCTCTGGTACTGCCGCGCCCGCCGGGACGCCATCGCCCGCAGCCGGGCCGCCGAGGCCCGGGCGCAGGCCCCGAACGGGAACGGCACGGACCCGGCCACCCGGTCGGACTGAATAGTCCTTTAGTAGCACGCATCGGACATAAGGCACCCGTAGAGTCGGTGCCATGACGCAGCCTGCCCAGCCTGCCGAGGACCGGCCCACCGAGGAGAAGCCCGAAGGCGCGCACCCGCTCGGGCTGCTGCCCGGCAGGCGCGGCGGCCTGACCGCCGCCGAGGTGGCCGAGCGGGTCGCCCGCGGCGAGGTCAACGACGTCCCGGTCCGCTCCAGCCGCTCGGCCAAGGAGATCGTCCGGGCCAACGTCTTCACCCGGTTCAACGCGATCATCGGCGTGATGTTCGGGATCATCCTGATCGTCGGCCCCCTCCAGGACGGCCTCTTCGGCCTGGTCATCGTCGCCAACACGGCGATCGGCATCATCCAGGAGCTGCGTGCCAAGAAGACCCTGGACAGCCTCGCGCTGATCGGCGAGGCCAAACCCCAGGTCCGCCGGGACGGCACCGTCCAGCAGCTCGCGGTCGGCGAGATCGTGCTGGACGACACCGTGCTGCTCGGCATCGGCGACAAGGTGATCGTCGACGGCGAGGTCACCGAGGCGGACGGCCTGGAGATCGACGAGTCCCTGCTCACCGGCGAACCGGACCCGGTCCTCAAGCAGCCCGGCGACCAGGTGATGTCCGGCAGCTTCGTGGTGGCCGGTGCCGGCGCGTTCACCGCCACCAAGGTCGGCCGCGAGGCGTACGCCGCACAGCTGGCCGAGGAGGCGAGCCGGTTCACCCTGGTGAAGTCGGAGCTGCGCAGCGGCATCGACAGCATCCTGCGGTTCATCACCTGGCTGCTGGTGCCCACCGCGATCGGCCTGATCATCAGCCAGCTCGCGGTGGAGGGCCGGGACTGGAAGGAAGCGGTCCGCCGGATGGTCGCCGGGATCGTGCCGATGGTGCCCGAGGGACTGGTGCTGCTGACCTCGGTGGCCTTCGCGATCGGAGTGGTCCGGCTGGGCCGCAAGCAGTGCCTGGTGCAGGAGCTGCCGGCGATCGAGGGGCTGGCCCGGGTGGACACCGTCTGCCTGGACAAGACCGGCACCCTCACCGAGGGCGGCATGGACGTCGTCGACCTGCGCCTGATCGAGACCGGTCCCGACGGGAGCGACCCGGACCGGGAAGGCCGGGGCCCGGTCGGGCGGACCATCACGGGCACCGGGGACGGCCAGGACGGCCCCGAGGCCCGGGACGGTCTGGACGACCGCGGCACCGTCAAGGAGATCGTCAAGCAGGCGCTGGGCATGATGGCCGGCGCCGACGCCCGCCCCAACCCGTCGATGCGCGCCGTGATCGACGCCTACGGCGACGGCAGCGGCGAGCGGAGCGGCGGCTGGCGGGTCATCGAGGCGATGCCCTTCTCCTCCGCCCGCAAGTGGAGCGGCGTGCAGTTGCTGGAGCCGCAGGGCGGCGAGGCCACCTGGCTGCTCGGCGCACCGGACGTGCTGCTGCCGGCCGGCCACCCGACGCTCGCCGAGGTGGACGAGCTGGGCGCCCAGGGCCTGCGGGTGCTGCTGCTCGGGCGCACGCCCACCCCGCTCGACGCCCCCGACCCGGCCGCCGGCCTCCGGCCGCTCGCCCTGGTGGTGCTCCAGCAGCGGCTGCGCGACGACGCCGCCGACACCCTGCGCTACTTCGAGAGCCAGCGCGTCCAGGCCAAGGTGATCTCGGGCGACGCCGCCGTCTCGGTCGGCGCGGTCGCCGCCCACCTCGGGCTGCCCGGCGCCGACCACCCCTTGGACGCGCGCACCCTGCCCACCGACCCGGAGGCGTTCGCCGACGCCGCCGAGCGGACCACCGTCTTCGGCCGGGTCAGCCCGCAGCAGAAGCGCGAGCTGGTCGGCGCCCTGCAGTCGCGAGGCCACACCGTGGCGATGACCGGCGACGGTGTCAACGACGTGCTGGCGCTCAAGGACGCGGACATCGGCGTGGCGATGGGCACCGGCAGCGACGCCACCAAGGCGGTCGCGCAGATCGTGCTGCTCGACGACTCGTTCGCGACCATGCCCTCGGTGGTCGCCGAGGGCCGGCGGGTGATCGGGAACATCGAACGGGTCGCCGGGCTCTTCCTGGTGAAGACGGTCTACTCGGTGCTGCTCGCCCTGCTGGTGATCTTCACCCATTCGCCGTACCCGTTCCTGCCCAGGCACTCGACCGTGCTCTCCACGCTCACCATCGGCGTGCCGGCCTTCTTCCTGGCACTGGCGCCCAACAACGAGCGGGCCCGGACCGGCTTCGTCCGGCGGGTGCTCCGGCTGGCGATCCCCGGCGGCATCATCGCCGGTACAGCCACCTTCACCGCGTACGCACTGGCCCGTGCGGACCATGCGACCGACCTCGAATCGGACACCAGCGTCGCCACCCTGACGCTCTTCCTGGTCGCCATCTGGGTGCTGGCGATCGTGGCCCGGCCGTACAACTGGTGGCGACTGCTGCTGATCGGGACGATGGGCGGGGCGTTCGCCCTGGTCCTGACCGTGCCGTGGCTCTCCGACTTCTTCCAGCTCTCGCTGTCCGGCACCCGGGACCCGTGGATCGGCGTCGGGATCGCGCTGATCGCCGGAATTCTGCTGGAAGTGACCTGGCGCATCATGCGACGCAGGACGGATGATTGACCGCACTGGACGGATCGAGCCCGAACCGGGGGGTTCCGCATGGCGCGCAGGGGTGGGGAGTTGGAGGCGTTCACCGCCTTCCTGGGCGGCCTGCTGGCGACCGGTCTGCTGGCCCTGGCGCTGGTGGGGGCCGGCACGCTCGCCGGTGTCGACGCCGGACCGCGGCTGGTGAAGGTGGCGACGGCCCTGCTCGGCGCGGTCTGGGTGGTCGTGACGCTGGGGATCTACCTGCGACTGATCGCGCGCGGCCGGACCCGCTCCGGCACCCGCTCCTGAAACGCCTGAACGGGTGCGGGAACAGCTGCGGGACCGGACACCGGAACGGGCCCGGGCAGCGACCCGGGCGCCGGAGCAGGCCCGACCGGGCCGCCCCGCTCAGCCCTCGAAGTCCCGGGCCGCGGAGAGCTCGTAGGCCCGGTCAGGCTCGCTGAGCGCGGCCAGTACCTCGAACCGCCGGTGCCACTGGCCCACCGACCAGGCGAGCCCTGCGGCCAGCCCTTCCGGAGTGGCGGCGTGCAGCAGACCGGGCACCGGCGGGACCTCGAACTCGTCGTCCTCGTCGGCCTCTTCGGCCGACTCCGGGTCGTACGGCGCCTCGGGTGCGTCCGCCCCGGTGTCCCAGCGCCAGTCGACGGCGGCCTCGCCGCCGTCCGGGCCGACCACCAGCAGCTCCTCGTGCTCCTCGTAGGCGACCGGACAGCCGGGCAGCAACTCCCGCACCACGGCCGGCACCCGGTGCAGCGCACCCTCGGAGAGCACCCGCCCGCCGGCCACCTCGCTGGCCAGCGAGACGTGCAGCCGCTCGGCGAGGTCGGCCGCCAGCGCCGGAGCCACCGGCAACAACGCGTGGTCGTGCAGGAGTTGAACCAGGTCGGGGGCGTCCGCGACGACCGCGTCGGCAGCGTCCACGATCACCGTCCGCGACGGGCGGCGGCCGGTGGAGCGGTCCAGCGGCGGCAACGCCCGCACCACGTCGAGCGGTTCGATCCGCTCGACCGGCACGCGGGCCAACGCACTGTGGATGCCGTGCAGTTGGCGGTGCCCGACCTCGGCCTCCGGGTCGGCGAGCCGGTCCAGCACCTCGTCCGGCCCGTGCGGCTCGGCCAGCAGCGCCGTCAGCGTCGTGCGGACGCCCAGCGCGTGCAGGAACTGTTCGTCGAGCGCGGTCCGCGCCTCGTCGTAGAGGCCGCGGAGCAGCGGGTCGGCGCCTGCCGCGCGCAGCCCGGCCGGCTCCCGGCCGTCCAGCACCGGGTGGTCACGCAGCCACCAGGCGGTGTACGGCGGCAGGTCGGCGTACGAGCCGTCGGGCAGCAGGGTGCGGACGGGGGTGACCACGGCGTCCCGGTACGGCGGCCGGGCGAGCGCGGCCAGCGCCTGCGGCCACGCGTCGTCCTCCACCAGATCGAGGTCACGGACGGCCAGCAGCTCGGCGGCGACCGGTGGGAGGCCCGTCGGGTTGCCCGCGTCGGCGTTCAGGACCTCCAGCACGTCCTCGGCCCACTCGGCGAGGCCGTCCGGCGCCTCGTCGATCAGGCCGGTGGGGTGACCGCCGGCCGCGCGGTCGGCGGGCGCGGTCGGGTCGAGCCGCTCCAGGTCGTCCGGGTCGAGCACCACGTCCTCGGCGCGGACCAGCACGAAGTCGGCCAGCACACCGACGGCGGTGAGCACCTCGGGGCCCCAGCGCTCCAGCAGGTCGTCGTCCACCCAGCCGGCGTCGTCCTCCCGGGCCAGGGCGGCGAACGGGCTGTCCGGGAGCACGAGTTCGCCCGCACGGGCCGGCTCGCCCTCGTCGTCGAGCAGCGCGAGGCGGCCCAGCCAGGGGTGCTCGCCCACCGCCGGGGCGGCCGCCTTGACCAGAGCCAGGACGGCATCGGCGAGGTCCGCGGCGGCGTCCGGGTCGTCCTCGGCCACCTCGTAGGAACGCGCGACGGCCGCCCGCACCTCGGGGGTGTCCAGGACCCCGGCCGGGGTGGCGGCGCCGGCCCCGAGCTTGGCCAGCAGCGGGTGCGCGGCCTCGGAGTGGGCGAGCCGGAGGTCGAGCACGGCCAGCGCGCCGGCCAGCGACTCGGGATAGCCGGGGAACGCCGCCCAGTCGGCGTCGTCGGAGGGCAGCAGGACGCGGCGCGGGCCGGTGACGGTCCGTCCGTCGGCGAGCGGGACGGGCAGCGCGCCGAGCGCCTCCGGGTCGGCCCCGCCGAGCGCCGCGTAGAGGTTCCGCCACCAGGCCGGCTCGCGGTCCAGGCCGCCGAGCTGGTCGACCACCTCGGCGAGCGGCACCCGGCGCACGTTCAGCACCCGCAGTTCGGTCCGGCGCTCCAGGCCGGCCGGCAGCAGGCCGGGGAAGATCGGCGCCAGCGCCTCGACCACCGAGCCGTCCGCGCCTTCCAGCAGCGTCGCGTCGCGGGGGCGCAGCGCGGGCGTCCCCTGCGCGACCGGCGCCGGGTGGGGCAGGAACGGCGTGCCGGGCAGCCGGGAGAGAATCGCGGCGCGCAGCGCGTTGTCCAGCGCTCCCTGGCCGAGCGGCCCGGGGACGAGCCCGAGCGAGCCGAGGTCGCCGCCCCGGGAGCGCAGCAGGTCGGCGTAGCAGTCGGCGGCGCGCTCGGTGAGGAAGTCGGCGAGCGGGCCCGGGGCGACGTGCCGGCGGGTGGAGTCCAGCGGGTAGGAGGCGATCAGCAGCGCGGGCAGGCCGAGCGGCTCGTCGCTGGGCGTGGGCGCGTGCAGCACCGGGTCGACCCCGGGCGCCTGCGGGGTGCCCTCGGGGTCGACCGGAACGGCCCAGGTCACCGTCCAGTACGGGCGGGAGCGCTCCTCGGTGGGACGGTCGGCGAGCAGGGCCGCGTCCAGGGAGCCGGAGGCGCCGGCGGTCTGCCAGACGGTCCGTCGCAGCCTGCCGCCCGCGTCGTCGGTGACGGTCACCTCGGTGACGCCGTCCGGACGCGGCTCGGCGGCGCTGCGGGTGAGGACACGGGTGCTGTCCGGGGTCTCCACGACGATCTCGGAGAGGCCCGCGAGGGTCAGCAGCAGGGCGTCGTCGACGGCGGCCAGCAGACGACGGGTGAGGTCCTCGGCGGCCGCGTCGCGCAGCGGCAGGACGACCACCGTGTCGTAGCCGTCGGGCGCCGGGCCTTCGGCCGCGAACGGCAGCCGCAGCAAAGGCACATGACCGTCCCTCCGGCGCAGCTCCTCGGTGAGTGCGGGCTGGGCCTCGGCCAGCGAGCGGGCCTCGCCGAGCGACCAGCGCACTCCGCCGGCCGCGCCGAGCACGGCGGGTTCGTCGGTGACGGCGAGGACGGCGGCGAAGCCGACGCCGAACCGGCCGACGGTGGGCCGGCCCCCGGCCTCGGAGTCGCGCTTGGAGGAGGCACGCAGGGTGGAGAGCGACTCGACGGCGGCGGCGTCCAGCGGCGCGCCGGTGTTGGCGGCGGCCAGCACGCCGTCCGCCAGGGTGAGCCTCAGCCGGCCGGGGGCGCCGCCCGCGCGGGCCGCGGCGTCGGCGGCGTTCTGCGCCAACTCGACCACCAGCCGGTCGCGGTAGCCGCCGAGCGCGAGCTCCTCCTCGGCGTTGGCGTCCTCCCGGAACCGGGCCGGGGAGGCGGCCCAGGCGTCCAGCACACGGCGGCGCAGACCGGCGCTGCCGAAGTGGTCCGCGAGGTGCTCGTCCATTCCGCTGCCGATGATCCGAGGTTCCACTGGACCTGCCGCCTTCCGCCGCCCTGTACTTCGTACGGGGCATTGTCCCCCGCCCGGGGACCCCCGGCCGACCGGGGTGGGTGCGCACCGGTGCCGTGGCGCGGTCCGGGCCGATCAGGAGGGGTGCGACGGCGTCCGGCGGTGCGGGGCGGTCCGACGCCGGGAGCGTGTCCGCCGGCACGGAGGCGTCCGGACGGGCCCGTACGACGGCGTCCGGCCCCGCCCGGGTGGGCGGGGCCGGACGCGGAAAGCCGTCGGGCTCAGGAGTGGCCGAGCTCCTCGGCCGGGGCGTCGGGCTCCACGGAGCCGGAGGTGCGGTCGGGGTGCAACTGCATCGGCTCGACGACCAGCTCGTCCAGGATCAACTCGGACGGCGCCGGCGGGGCCGGGATGACCGCCGCCTCGGAGTGGCCGCCGCAGCCGTACGCGAAGGAGACGATCTGGCCGTCGGCCGGACCGAACTCGTTGCCGCAGGCGCCGAACGCCTGGCCGAGCGTGCCACCGATCGGGATCAGGAAGCCGCAGCTGACGCAGGAGGCCGGGGCCGACTGCGCCATCGGGGTCTGCGAGCCGTGCGCCTTCTCCCAGCGGTCGGCCGCCAGGTGCAGACCGAGCCGGGAGAGCACCCGGCTGCGGCCCAGGCCGAGCTCGTCGGCGACGGCGCCGATCTGGGCGCGGGCCGGGGCGGGCTCGACGTGCGGGTCGCTGACCACCACGTCCTCCTGGGCGACCTGGGCCACCACGGAGTTCGGCGCGGGCTCGTCCTCACCGGTCCAGCCCGGTTCGAGGCGCAGGTCGTCGGCGTCGGTGGGGAGCAGGTCGCCGGGTCCCATGTCACCCGGACGCAGCCGCTCGCTCCACGGCACCCACTGCGGGGCGAGGATCGCGTCGGAGCCGGGCAGCAGCACGACCTCGTCCAGCGTCACGTTCTTGGCCCGCGGGGCGCGCGCCACGGTGACCGCCCAGTGCCAGCCGCGGTAGGCCGCGTCGAGGCACTCGAAGGTGTGGGTGACGACACGGTCGGCCTCCGCCTGGACGCCGAGGTGCGCTCCCACGGTTTCCGTGCCGACCGCCTCTTCCGCAGCCTGGCGGGCGAGTTCGACGGCCTCGGCACAGAGCCGATCAGGGGTACGGCTTCGCATCGCAGCACTCACGGCGTCGATTCTCTCCCAGTTCTTCTGTCACCCACGGCGTGTTGCCTGTCCGTCGCGGCTCGGTGTCCCTCGTCCATTCTGCGCGACCGCGGCCCGCCTCGGATACCGGCCGCGCCGCTCGCCGGGTCCGACGGGCGCCGGCCGATCGCTCGGGCGGACCCTGGGCAGGCTACCCGTCGGTCGGCCACCCGGCACAGTCCGGGGCCGTCCCTGTGCCGGGACGGCGGTGCGCGAAAGCGCCGGAGAGCGGTACCCGCCGTGCTCACGGACCGTGCCCGGCCGCGCCGCGCGGAGCGGAATCTCGCGTTGCCTTCCCGATTCTGGGGCAGGATGGCCTTGTGGCGGACGAAAAACCGTCGCAGCACGTACTGCGCCCCTCGCAGGCCGGCAGCCCCGACGAGGCGAACGCCGTGCCGCGACAGCAACCCCCGGTCCACGGTGCGGGCGAACCGCAACCGGTGGACTCCTTCACGACGCCCGCTCCCGCGTCCGGCCCCGTCGCCTCGCCCGCCGACTCACACCCCGACGCCGCCGACGTACCCGGGGACCTCACGGACACCGGGACGTCCGGGGCGGCCGTGGATCTCCGGAAGACGGCCGGCACCCCCGAGGTCGAACAGCAGACCGGACAGGAGACCGGACAGGCCGGACCGGGAGAGGAACCGGACGGGGAGGACGGGGAGCGGCGCCGCAACTTCCTGGTCCGCACCGCCTCCGCCGCCGGCTCCCGCACCGGCAAGATGGTGCACGGCACCGGCCGCCGGATCCGTCGGGCCACCTCCGCCGAGGGCGCCGGCGAGTCGGGCCTGGCCAAACTGATCGAGCTGCACGCGCTGAACTCCTTCGGCGACATGCTGATCACCGTCGCGCTGGCCTCCACCATCTTCTTCTCCGTCCCGACCGGTGAGGCCCGCGGCCGGGTGGGGCTCTACCTGCTGATCACGATGGCCCCGTTCGCCCTGCTCGCCCCGGTGATCGGCCCGCTGCTGGACCGTCTGCCGCACGGCCGACGGGCTGCCATGGCGATGTCGATGCTGGCCCGGGCGGTGCTCGCCTGGACGATGGCCGGCGTGGTGACCGGCGGCGGACTGGCGCTCTACCCGGAGGCCCTGGGCGTGCTGGTCGCGTCCAAGGCGTACGGCGTGGTGCGCAGCGTGGTGGTGCCCCGGCTGCTGCCGAGCCGGCTGTCGCTGGTGAAGGCGAACTCCCGGGTCACCCTGGCCGGGCTGCTGGCCACCATGGTGGCGGCGGGGGTGGGCGGCCTGCTGCACCTGATCGGGCCGGGCTGGCCGCTGCGCGGGGCGTTCCTGGTGTTCGTGGCGGGCACCCTGATGGCCTTCCACCTGCCGCACAAGGTGGACTCGGCCAAGGGCGAGCAGCGGGCCGTCCTGCACGCCGAGGAGCACGGGCCGGGGCACCACGGCGTGCTGCACGGCAAGGCGGACGAGCCGGCGCCCGCCGACCAGCGGCCCAAGGCGTCGCTGCGCACCGTCGGACCGTCGGTGATCCTGGCGCTGCGCGCGATGTCGGCGCTGCGCTGGCTGGTGGGGTTCCTGGTGATGTTCCTGGCGTTCCTGCTCCGCGAGGAGCCGATCGGCAGTCTCCAGCCGACCCTGGCGCTCGGGATCGTGGCGCTGGCCGCCGGAACGGGCAACGCGCTGGGTTCGGTGCTCGGCGCCATGCTGCGCACCCGCGGCCCGGAGGTGACGGTCACCGCGATGCTGCTGCTGGCCGGCTGCGCCACGGCGGCGGCCGCGCTCTGGTACGGCGCGGTGACGGTGGTGCTGGTCGCCGGGGCCTCCGGGGTGGCGGCGTCGCTGGGCAAGCTGTCGCTGGACGCCCTGATCCAGCGGGACGTCCCCGAGTCGGTGCGGACCTCCGCCTTCGCCCGGTCGGAGACGCTGCTGCAGATGTCCTGGGTGGTCGGCGGCGCGGTCGGCATCCTGCTGCCGCTGAACGGGGCGCTGGGGCTCTCGGTGGCGGCGGCGGTGGTCGGCGCGGTGCTGCTCTGGACGGTCCGCTCGCTCTTCCGGGTGGGGTTGCGACACCGCTCGACCGCGCCCCGGGTGGCGTGAGGCACCCCGGCGCGCCCCGGGGTGACGCGGCACACGCGGGCCCCTCGGGTGCCGTGGGCGCCCCCGCACCGGCCGAGGCACAACACGCGGTTGCCGACCCCCGCGTAGCGTGATCGGGAAAGCCCGGTAGCCTCTGACGCATGAGCCTCAGCACCCGTGTCATCGCCGCCCTCGGCGCCGTCGTCGTGATCGGCGCCGGCACGGTCGGCGGGTCCATCGCGTTCGCGTCCGGCCAGCACGAGATCAGCGACCACCGCGTGACCCTGACGGTCGGCAACTCCTCGTTCGCGGCGGACCCGTTCTGCTTCAACGACGGCAGCCCGCTGACCGACCTGCAGCAGGAGGAGTGCCAGGACAAGGCCGCCAAGGCCCTGGAGAGCGGCACGCTTCCCAAGTCGGACGTGGTCGTCAGCGACCGGATCGGCGTCGGTGTGAGCCCGGAGGTGGCCGACCGCGGCTGGTGGGCCAACACCAACGGCGGCCAGCAGGGCTCCGGCGGCCGGTTCATCCTGGCCTCGGCGGCCAAGGACACCACCTACTCGGGCTCGGTCCCCGCCAGCAAGGCGCTCAACGCCTCGGGCAAGACCCTGATCACCGTGGTGGAGACCGACCCGGACCAGCCCGAATCGATCTACGGCGTCTGGTACTTCCAGCTGAACACCCAGGACAGCTGACGGCCGTCCGGTGACGGCACGACTTCCCGACGAGCAGTCGGGCCCCGCGCGGGCCCGGCTGCTCGTCGTCGTCGCGGTGGCCCCCGAAGCCGAGGCCGTGCTGCGCGGTCTGACCGCGGCCGGCGCCTGCGCGGCCCCCTCCGCTCCCGCGACGGCTCAAGCGACCGCTCACGCGACCGCTCACGCATCCGCGGGTCCGGCGGCTCCCGCAGCCCCCGACGTGCGGTGGCCCGGCGGCGCGCCGGACCGGGTCGAGCACCCGTCGGGCGTGACGGTCGACGTGCTGGCCGGCGGGGTCGGCCCCGCCGCCGCCGCCGCGGCCGCGGCCACCGCCCTCACCGCCGCCCGTTACGACCTGGTGGTCTCCGCCGGGATCGCCGGCGGTTTCGCCCCGCAGGCGCCGGTCGGTGCGACCGTGATCGCCGAGCACATCGTCGCCGCCGACCTGGGCGCGGAGACCCCCGAGGGCTTCGCCGACGTCACCGAGCTGGGCTTCGGAACCGTCCGGCACACCCCCGCCCCGGCCGCCGTGGCACTCGCGGCCGAGGCGCTGACCGCCGTCGTCGGCCCCGTCCTCACCGGCACCGTGCTGACCGTGTCCACGGTGACCGGCAGCGCCGGGCGGGCCGCCGAGCTGGCCGCCCGCCACCCGCGGGTGGCGGCCGAGGCGATGGAGGGGTTCGGGGTCGCCGAGGCGGCGGCCCGGCACGGGGTGCCGGTGTTCGAGCTGCGCACCGTCTCCAACCCCGTGGGCCCCCGCGACCGGGCGGCCTGGCGGATCGGCGACGCGCTGGCCGCGCTGGAGCGCGCCTTCGCCGCGCTCCCCTACCCCGAACTGCTGACATCCTGCCGGAACGCGTCGAAGGAGGCCGGCCGTGGCTGAACGGCTGAGCATCGCCTACTCGCCCTGCCCCAACGACACCTTCGTCTTCCACGCCTGGGCGCACGGCCGCGTCCCGGGCGCGGACGTCCCCGAGGTCACCTTCGCGGACATCGACGTCACCAACGGCCTGGCCGAACGCGGCGAACTGGACGTCCTCAAGGTCAGCTACGCGGCGCTGCCCTGGGTGCTGGACGAGTACACGCTGCTGCCCTGCGGCGGCGCGCTCGGGCGCGGCTGCGGCCCGCTGGTGCTGACCCGCCCGGACAGCGGCGACGACCTGAGCGGGAAGACGGTCGCGGTGCCCTCCGAGCGGTCCACCGCCTACCTGCTGTTCCGGCTCTGGGCCGCCACGGCGGTGCCGGGCGGCCTGGGCGAGGTCGTCGTCCTGCCGTTCCACGAGATCATGCCCGCCGTCCGGGACGGCCGGGTGGACGCCGGGCTGGTCATCCACGAGGCCCGGTTCACGTACCGGGACTACGGCCTGCACTGCCTCGCCGACATGGGCGAGGCCTGGGAGCGGGAGACCGGCCTGCCGATCCCGCTCGGCGCGATCATCGCCAGGCGTTCGCTGGGCTCCGAGCGGCTGCGGGCGCTCACCGAGGCGATCCGCGCCTCCGTCCGGCAGGCCTGGGACGACCCGGCCGCCAGCCGGGAGTACGTGCTGGCGCACGCCCAGGAGATGGACCCGGCCGTCGCCGACCAGCACATCGCGCTGTACGTGAACGAGTTCACCGCGGAGCTGGGCGAGGAGGGTCACGCCGCCGTGCGCGCGCTGCTCACCCGGGCCGCAGCCGAAGGGCTGGTGCCCCCGCTCGGCCCGGGTGCGCTGGACTTCTAGGGCGACGCCCGGAGCTCCCCCGACACTCCGCACGGCCGGGCCCCGCACTCCCCGGGGCCCGCGTTCTCCGGGCCCCGGGGAGTCCGGGGCCCGGGACGCCCTACACGTCGAACTGTTCCGCCACCCCGCGCAGCAGCACCGCCAGCTTCTGCCCGGCCGGCTTGGCCGGGTAGCGGCCGTGCTGGAGACCGGGCAGCACCGCGTCCATCATCGTGATGAGGTCCTGGACGAGCGCCGCCATGTCGTCGGGGCTCTTCCGCTGGGCGGCGGCCACCGACGGCAGCGCGTCCAGCAGCTGGACCTGCATCGCCTGGTCGCCGCGGTGACCGGCGACCACGCCGAACTCGACCCGCTGGCCCGGCTTCAGCGACGTGATACCGGCGGGCAGCGCCTTGGTGTGGACGAAGACGTCGCCGCCGTCGTCGCGCGACAGGAAGCCGAAGCCCTTCGTCTCGTTGAACCACTTGACCTGGCCGGTGGGCATCTCGAACAGTCCTCGATATGGGTGTGAGGGATCCTCGGCCCTGGCCGGGGATCACGGGGTGGTGGGTGGGCGGACCGACCTTGGGGGGACGCGCCGACGAGGCGCGTACGGTCAGCACGCTGTAGAGAGCAGACTAACGGTCCGTCACTGTCTCATCCGCGTTCCGCGAAAGATCCGTACGGAGCTCCGGCGACCGCGGGCGACCGGGTACCGGCATGGCCGGGGCGCGGCTCGGCGCTTTCCACAGGCTCACACCCCCGGTCCAAGAGAGCGGGGCGCACGGGTGCGCCCCTCGGCACAGCCTGCATACCCCCGCCCAACAGGGATCAAAACTCCCAGCGCCCGGAAAACTGCGCAACGTGACGGGACCGCCGGTCCGCGGAACGACCCCGCAGGCCGGCGCCGGGGCGACGGCCTGCGGGCCTCTGCGAGACTGGGGCGACAGCCGACCCCGCAGAGGAGCAAGCCCAGTGAGCAGCCAGAGCGCCGACCGCGGCGATGCCTACGTCAAGGCCGGAGCGATCGTCTTCGGGCTCGGGGCGCTCGCCACCCTGGTGACCTTCGTCCCGCTCTTCCTCGATCTGACGCCGCTGCCGTCGGCCGCGTACTGGCTGAGCATGCTGATGCCGCTGGGTTTCCTGCTCGCCCTGAGCGGGCTGCTGCTCTCCGCGCGGGACCAGCGCCGGCGGGCGCGCGCCGGGGCCTGACGACCCCGGGCGGGCGCGCCCCGGCGGTGGTCCGCCGTCAGCGCCCCGCGAGGTGCCCGGCCAGCCACGCCGGGAACTCGGTGAGGTCGGCCAGCACCACGTCCGCGCCCGCCGCCAGCAGCTCCGCCGCGCTGTACGGACCGGTGGCCACGCCGACCGCGACCGCGTCCGCGTGCCGGGCGCCCCGGATGTCGCCGAGGTGGTCGCCGACGTAGACGCCGGCGCCGTGCTCGCGCAGCGCGTCGCCCTTGGTCTCCGCCCAGAGGTCCCCGACCAGCGCGTCCGCGTGCAGACCGGCGTGGTCGAGGTGGAGCCGGGCGTTCGGCTCGTACTTGCCGGTGATCACGGCGACCCGGCCGCCGTACGAGCGGACCGCGTCGACGGCGGCGTGTGCGCCGGGCAGCGCGACGGTCGGGGCGAAGGCGTGGTCCCGGTAGAGCGTGCGGTACCGGTCCGCGACCGCGTCCAGGCCCTCCTCCGGGAACCAGTTGCGGAGCTCGTCCAGGAGCGGCGGCCCGAGCCGGGTGACCACCAGGTCGGCGTCGATGTAGGTGTCGGTCTCGGCGGAGAGCGCCAGGTAGGTGGCCCGGATGCCGGGCCGGGTGTCCAGCAGCGTCATATCGAGGTCGAAACCGACGGTGAGCGGGGCGTCCGGGGTCGCAGGCATGCCGCCAGGCTATCCAACCCTCCGGAGCGGGCCCTGAGAGCCGTCGGACCGGACGATTTGCCCCGGCTTCTCCGTGGAACTTAGGTTTGCCTGAGCTATCGGCGAGAGAGAGCCATGACCGACACCACCGCGCCCGGCAAGCAGCGACTGCTGCGCCGCCGAATACTCTGGCTCGCCGCCGCACTGACCGTGCTGGTCGCCGCGGCGCTGCTGAGCCTCGCGGTCGGCAGCCGCACCATCCCCTTCGGCGAGACCGTCGACGCCCTGCTGCACGGCGGGGACACCACCAACGCCGTCGTCGTCCGCGAGCTGCGGGTGCCGCGGACGGTGGTCGGCCTCGCGGTCGGCGCGGCGCTCGGTCTGGCCGGCGCCGTCATGCAGGGCATCACCCGCAACCCCATCGCCGACCCGGGCATCCTCGGCGTCAGCCAGGGCGCGGCGGCCGGTGTCGTGGTGGCGATCTCGGCGTTCGGGATCTCCACGCTCACCGGGTACGTCTGGTTCGGCTTCGCCGGCGCGGTGGTCGCCACCGTCCTCGTGTACGGGCTGGCGGGCCGCGGCCGGGGCGGGGCGACCCCGATCAAGCTGGCGCTGGCCGGCTCCGCGATGTCCGCGTTCATCGCCTCGCTCAACACGCTCGTCCTCACCACCGACGCGGCCGCGATGGACCAGTTCCGGTTCTGGCACGTCGGCTCGCTGTCCGGCCGCACCTCCGACGTGGCCTGGCAGCTGCTGCCGTTCCTGCTGGTCGGCACGGTGCTGGTGTTCTCGGTGGCGCGCGGGCTGGACGCGCTGGCGCTCGGCGACGACACCGCCAAGGGGCTCGGCGCCAGGACCGGGACGGTCCGGGCCGTCGGCGCGCTCGGCGCGACCGTGCTGACCGGTTCGGCGGTCGCCGCGGCCGGCCCGATCGCCTTCGTCGGCCTGGCCGTGCCGCACGCCGCCCGGGCGGTCGCCGGCGCCGACCACCGCTGGGTGCTCACCTTCTCCGCCGTGCTCGGCCCGGCGCTGCTGCTGCTCGCCGACGCGTTCGGCCGGGTCCTCTTCCCGCCGTCCGAGGTGCCGGCCGGGGTGATGACCGCGCTGGTCGGGGTGCCGGTGCTGGTCGTGCTGGTCCGGCGGCGGAAGGTGGTCGCGGCATGAGCGCCGTCTCCCTGCCCGGCTACACCGTGCTGCGCGCCGGGCGGGCCTCGTTCCTCCTGCACCGGCGCTCGGCCGCCGCCGTCCTGGGCCTGCTGCTGGTGCTGGCCGCCACCGTCGTCGCCTCGCTCTGCCTGGGCGAGTCCACCGTCGCGCCGGGCGAGGTGGTGAAGGTGGTGCTGGGGCGGCCCAGCCCGCACGAGCTGGTGGTCGGCGAGTTCCGGCTGCCCCGGGTGGTGGTGGGCCTGCTGGTCGGCACTGCCCTCGGCCTGGCCGGCGCGCTCGTCCAGACCGTCGCCCGCAACCCGCTGGCCAGCCCCGACGTGGTCGGCGTCTCCTGGGGCGCGACGGCGACGGTGGTCGGCCTGATGGCGTACGGCGTGGTCGGCTCCGCCGGCGAGGTGCCGTACGCGGCGGTGGGCGGCGGACTGGCCGCCGGCCTGCTGGTGTACCTGCTGGCCTGGCGGCGGGGGCTGCACGCGCAGCGTTTCGTCCTGATCGGCATCGGCATCTCGGTCGCGCTCTCCTCCCTCACCTCCGTCTTCCTCACCAAGGGCGACGGCTTCCAGGCGCAGGCCGCCAAGGTGTGGATGACCGGCAGCCTCAACGGCTCCGGCTACGACCAGGCGGGCCCGCTCGGCTGGGTGCTGCTCGCCGCCCTGCCGGCGGCGCTCTGGGCGGCACGGGCGCAGCGGTCGATCTCCTTCGACGACGCCACCGCCGTCGGGCTGGGCCTGCGGCTGGACCGGATCCGGCTCGGCATGGCGCTGCTCGGCATCGTGCTCGCCTCCTGCGCGGCGGGAGCGGCCGGCCCGGTGGACTTCGTCGCGCTGATGGCCCCGCAGATCGCGCTGCGGCTGGCCCGCTCGGCGCAGATCCCGCTGTTCTGCTCGGCGCTGACCGGTGCGCTGGTCGTCGTGCTGGCCGACCTGGTGGCGCGGCGGTTGCTGGCGCCCACCGAACTGCCGGTCGGCGTGGTGACCGGGCTGGTCGGCGCGCCGTACCTGATGTGGTTGCTGATCCGTTCCCGTCGTGGAGGTTCCTGATGTCCGCTGACGCGGTGTCCGCCGAGCCCGGCTCCGGTCCGTCCGGCTCCTGCCCGTCCGGCTCCGACCTGCCGGAGTCGTTCCACCGGCTCGAAGCGCGGGGCCTGACCCTCGCCTACGAGACCCGCACCGTCGCCGAGGGGCTCGACCTGCGGATCCCGGACGGGAAGGTCACGGTGATCGTCGGACCGAACGCCTGCGGCAAGTCCACCCTGCTGCGCGCGCTCGGCCGGCTGCTGAAGCCGACCCGCGGCGCGGTGCTGCTGGACGGCGAGGAGCTGGCGCGCGTCCCCACCAAGAGGATCGCCCGGCGGATCGGGCTGCTCCCGCAGTCGCCGACCGCACCCGAGGGCATCGCCGTGGCCGACCTGGTCTCGCGCGGTCGCCAGCCGCACCAGAGCTGGTGGCAGCAGTGGTCGGCGGAGGACGAGACCGCCGTCACCGAGGCACTGGAGCGGACCTCCACCGCCGACCTGTCCGAGCGCGGCGTGGACGAGCTGTCGGGCGGGCAGCGCCAGCGGGTCTGGATCGCGATGGCCCTCGCCCAGGGCACCGACATCCTGCTGCTGGACGAGCCGACCACCTTCCTGGACATCGCGCACCAGGTGGAGGTGCTGGACCTGGTCCGCCGGCTGAACGTGGAGCGTGGGCGGACGGTCGTCGCCGTACTGCACGACCTCAACCAGGCCGCCCGGTACGCGGACCACCTGGTCGCCATGCGGGACGGGCGGATCGTCGCCCAGGGACCGCCGGCGGAGGTGGTGACGGCGGAGCTGGTGCGCGAGGTGTTCGGGCTGGACTCCGTCGTCGTGCCGGACCCCGTGACGGGGACCCCGCTGGTGGTGCCGGGCGCGCCGTGGACGGCCACGAAGGACGCATAGCGCTGGTTTACCATCCAATTCGGACATAATCGACGGGTTGCCGCCCCGTCCCGATCCGTCCGAGGACCGCCGATGCCTCCGATCACTCGCCGCGCCCTGCTCACCGCACTCGGCGGGCTCGGTGGCGCCGCCCTCTGCGGCTGCACCACGCGGCACCCCTCGCCGCCACCCGTCGACGGCACCGCCATCGCCGAGTCGGCCACTCCCGCGCCGGTGCCGGACGTCGTCGTGACCACCGCCACGGGGCCGGTGACCGTGCCGGGCGCACCACTGCGGGTCGTCACCCTGGACACCGCCGAGCTGGACTCCGCGCTCACCCTCGGCATCACCCCGGTCGGCTCGGCCCGGCCCGCGGCGGACCCGTCCTTCCCCGACTACTGGCCCGCGTCCCGGCTCGCCCCGATCGCCGCCGTCGGCGCCACCGGCGACCCTGACCTCGCCGCGATCCGAGCGCTGCGGCCGGACCTCATCCTCTCCAACCAGAGCCGGGACGGCGGCCGGTACGAAGCGCTGCGGGCGATCGCCCCGACCGTCCTCACCCAGACCACCGGTGCGCCCTGGAAGGCCAACGTCCAGACCCACGCCCAGGCGCTGAGCCGGCAGGACGCGGCCGCGGCGTTCGCGGCCTCCTACCAGCGGCACGTCAACCAGGTGGTGACGGCACTGGGGAACGCCAGGACGGGCGGCCGGAAGGTCAGCCTGGTCCGCTTCGTCGAGGGCGGGGGCATCCGGCTGTACGGGAAGCAGAGCTTCCCCGGGTCGGTCCTGACCGACGCCCAGGTGGGGCGGCCGGACGCGCAGAACGTCGACCAGGGCGACATGGAGATCCCGGCGGACCAACTCGCCAAGGCCGACGGCGACCTGCTGCTGTACGCGACCTACGGCGACCCGGACCGTGCCGGGACGACGGCCGCGCTGGCGAGCCCGGCCTGGCAGGCGCTCGGCGCGGTCCGGGCCCACCGCGCGTTCCCGGTCGACGACCAGCTCTGGTTCCAGGGCATCGGCTACACCGGCGCCAACTACGTCCTGACCGAGCTGCAGCACTTCCTGGGCGCCTGAGGCCGGGCGCCTGAGGCCGGGCGTCCGAGGGAGCGGCGAGCCGGAGCGGTCGGCCGCCCGGCCCCTCACCAGGCGCCCACGGCCGGTTGCCACGGCCGGGAGGGCCCTACTGGCCGGGTGCGGCCGTGCGGCGGCGCCGTACGGACATCGCCAGCAGGAAGACGGCGGACAGCACCGCCGCCAGCCGCAGCACGCCGGGGGCGGCGCTCCACACGGCGTCGGTGGCCTGCCGGCCCGGCTCCAGACCGGTGCCCCACCGCCCCTGGGCCCGGCCCCAGAACCAGAGGGAGCTGCCGCTGACCGTCATCAGCGGGATGCCGAAGACGGCCAGCTTGCGGGCGAAGTCGCCCAACTGGCGGGACAGGTAGCCGAGCGCCCAGCCCACCAGCATGGCGATCAGCTGACCGGTGACGGCGCCACCCACCAGGACGGCGGCGGCGAGCAGCAGCAGCGGTGCGGGACGGCGGCCGGCCGTCGCACCGGCCTTCGGCGGCGGCGCCGGGTCCCCGGCGGCGGGCACGGGCTCGCGGCCCTTCGCCTTGCCCTTCCGCGCCTTGCCGGCCTTCCCCTTGCCCTTCTCCGCCCCGGCCTTCCCGG
Organism: Streptomyces sp. BE20; assembly: GCF_036322525.1. Lineage (NCBI taxonomy): Bacteria > Bacillati > Actinomycetota > Actinomycetes > Kitasatosporales > Streptomycetaceae > Streptomyces > Streptomyces sp. BE20. Next base: position 21,070 of record NZ_JAQYWW010000508.1, read on the forward strand.
GTCCGGGGTCAACCGGCGGCCCGGTCCCCCCGCCCGCGGGGGCGGCGTCCGGGGCGTCCGCCGCGGCGTCGTCCTGCGCGGTCCGCTGTTCGGGGATCGGCTTGTCGGACGCCGCCGGACCCGCCGGCCCCTCCCCGAAGTCGATCGACACGTAGTCCCAGTCGCCCGTGCTCATCGCCCGGTACGGGGCAGGGAGCGCGTCGGGGTCGCCGGGCGCCCCCTCCACCTGCTTCGCCACCCACGGCGAGTCCCCACCGAAGGAGGACGGGGACGGGGCCGGAACCGACGGCCGCGCGGCGGACGGGCTGGGCGGGGTGGGCGGACCGGAAGCCGCGGACGGCGCGGACGGAGGCGCGGAAGGCGGGGCGGCGGGGCGGGGCGGCGTCGAGGGGCGCGGAGGCGCGTCGGGCGCCGCCTCCTGGGCGTACACGCTGTCGCCGTCCCCACCTCCGGCCGGGCCCGCCGTACCCCCCGAGCCCGGCGGCTCGCTCCAGGGCCCCTGCTTGCGCCACCACTCGCCGTCCGACATCCCCACCACACCCCGCCTTGCCCGAACCCGTACCGGAACCCGTCCCCGTCCCCGTTGCCCGTGACGGTACCCACCCGCCGTCCCACCACGCGAGCCGGACCGCACGTCCTCCCGCGCCGGACCGCGCCGGACCGCGCGGCACGACACCGAACCACCCGCGTCCGCACCCGAACGGCACCGGAACCGGCCCCCACCACCCGCTCTCCGCCCATCCCCCACCCAGCCCCGGCGCGACTAACCTAGGTCGAATGACCACACAGCAGGGCTCCCAACGCCAGGCCAAGTCCGCCGCCGGCCCCCGCACCCTCGCGGAGGAACTCCGTACCCGGCCCGACGACGACCTCGCCACCCTGCTCCGGTCCCGCCCCGACCTGCTCAACCCCGTGCCCGGCGACCTCACCCAGCTCGCCGCCCGGCTCTCCTCCCGCGCCTCCGCCCTGCGCGCCCTGGAGCGGCTGGACCGGTTCACCCTGCAAGTCGCCGAGGCCCTCGCCGCCCTCCCGGACGGCGCCACCCCGACCGCCGTCCGCACCCTGCTCGCCGGACCGGCGAAGGTGAAGCCGCACCCCGGCGCCACCCCGCTGACCGCCGGCGACCGCTCGGCCGTCGCCGCCGAGCTGCCCCGCGCGCTCGCCACCCTGCGCGACCGCGCCCTGCTCTGGGGCCCGGACAACGGCCTGCGCCTGGTCATCGCCGCCCGTGAGGCGCTCGCGCCGACCGCCGCCAACCCGGGGCGCACCGGCCTCGGTCCGACCTTCGCCGAGGCGAGCACCGGCATGTCCCCGGCCAGGCTCCAGCAGCTGCTCGCCTCCGCCGGACAGCCCGCGACGGCCGACCCGGTCTCCGCCGTCGCCGGGTTCACCGCGCTGCTCACCGACCGCACCCGCTGCGACGACCTGCTCGCCACCGCCCCCGAACCGGCGCTGCGGCTGCTGGAACGACTGGTCTGGGGCCCGCCCACCGGCACCGTCCCGGACGCCACCCGCCCGGTCACCGCCGCGGACGCGCAGAGCCCGGTGGAGTGGCTGCTCGCCCGCGGCCTGCTGCTTCCCACCAGCCCGGGCAGCGTCGTCCTGCCCCGCGAACTCGCCCTCCACCTGCGCGGCGGCCGCTCGCACCGCACCGTCGAACCGCTCCAGCCCGAACCGTCACCCGCCGCTCCACCCCGCGATCCACAGGCTGTGGACAACGCCGCCGCCGGACAGGCCCACACCGCCGTCCGGACCGTCGAGGAACTGCTCGACCACTGGGGCCTCACCCCGCCGCCGACCCTGCGGGCCGGCGGCCTCGGCGTCCGCGACCTCAAGCGCACCGCGCAGACCCTGGAGACCACCGAGCAGCTCGCCTCCTTCTGGATCGAACTCGCCCACACCGCCGGGCTGCTGGCCCCGGACGGCGAGGCCGACGAGCGCTGGGCACCCACCCCCGCCTACGACGACTGGCTCCACCTCGGCACCGCCGCACGCTGGACCGTCCTCGCCCGGGCCTGGCTCACCGCCACCCGCGTCCCCGCCCTCGCCGGCACCGCCGACAGCAAGGGCAAGCCGCGCGCCGCCCTCGGACCGGAGCTGGACCGCGCCCTCGCCCCGTCCGTCCGCCGCGCCGCCCTCGCCCTGCTCGCCGAACTGCCGCCCGGCACCCCGGCCACCGCCGACGAGCTGCTGCCCACCCTGCGGTGGCAGCGCCCGCTGCGCGGCGGACCGACCGCCCCCGACGGCCGCGACCTGCGCGACGACCTCGCCACCTGGACCCTCGCCGAGGCCGAACTCCTCGGCATCACCGGCCGTGGCGCCCTCGCCGCCCCCGCCCGTGCGCTGCTCACCGCCGAGGCCGACCCCGCCGGGGTGCTGGCCCCGCTTCTGCCCCGGCCGCTGGACCACGTCATCCTCCAGCCCGACCTCACCGCGGTCGCCCCCGGGCCGCTGCTCACCCCGCTCGCCCACGCGCTCGCGCTCTGCGCCGACATCGAGTCCAAGGGCGGCGCCACCGTCTACCGCTTCACCCCCACGTCGGTCCGCCGCGCGCTCGACGCCGGTCGCAGCGCCGCCGACCTGCGGGCCTTCCTGGAGCAGCACTCCCGGACACCCGTCCCGCAGCCGCTCGGCTACCTGATCGACGACGTCGCCCGCCGGCACGGCATCCTGCGGGTCGGCGCCGCCTCCTCGTACCTGCGCTGCGACGACCCCGCGCTGCTCAACGAGGTGCTCGCCGACCGCCGCTCCGTCGACCTGCGCCTGCGGCTGCTCGCCCCCACCGTGCTGGCCTCGCAGGCGCCGCCCGACGCCCTCCTCGCCGCGCTGCGCACCATGGGCTACGCGCCGGCCGCCGAGTCCGCCGAGGGCGACGTGCTGATCACCCGCCCCGACAGCCACCGCACCCCGCCCCGGACGGCTCCCGTGCCCGTCCCGGACGGCCCGCCCACACCGGACGACACGCTGCTCGCCGCCGCGATCAAGGCGATCCGGGCCGGCGACCGCGCCGCGACCGCCGCCCGCCGCGAACCGGCCGCCACCGACGGCCGCCAACTCCCGCGCACGGCCGCGGCCGAGACGCTCGCCTCGCTCCAGACGGCGGTCCTGCTCGGCGAACGGATGTGGATCGGCTACCTCAACGCCGAGGGCCTCGCCAGCCAGCGGATCATCGACCCGGTCAAGGTCGAAGGCGGCTTCGTCACCGCCTTCGACCACCACGACGGCGAGCTGCGCACCTTCGCGCTGCACCGGATCACCGGCGTGGCCGAACTCGACGAGTAGCCACCGGCCCGGCGGCGAGCCGGTGCCGGTCCGGACCGCACCCGGCCCGGACCACCTGCACCCGGCTCGGACCGGAGGAAGGACGGCCGGCGGAGGGACGGCCGGAGGAAGGACGGCCGGCAGAAGGACGGTGCGCGGTCAGTGCGCCTGCTGCTGCGCCGCCTGCTCTCCCTGCTTCTCCTTCATCGCCTTGTCCGCCATGGCGGCGAGGTCACCCTGCCCGATCGGCATCACGGAGTTGGCACCGGCCAGGTCCGCGAGCAGGAACGCGGGCGCCGCGAGCGGACCGCCCGGCCCCTCGCCGATGCCCGCCAGGGCGTGCGCGGAGGTGGCCGAGGAGGCGGTGGCGGCGAAGGCCGTACCGGCCAGGGCGAGAGCGGTGAGGACGCGCTTCGACGTGTTCATACCCGAATCAACGAGCCGCCCCGGCCCGGGTCACCCCCGGCCCCGCTCCCGCTCCTCCCCCGCCCCGCCGCGCCGCATTTGACGCGCACCGTCCGGCGGCGTAGTCCGGAGGAGGGGGACGACGGAAGGAGCCATCATGCTCGGCGATCCGATCGGCGAAACGAAGGGCCAGGACATCGGTCGACGCGTCCTCGCCGCCGAGGAAGGACACGTCGTCGTCGAGGTCTCGTTCGAGGGCAGCGGCGACTACTACGGCACTCCGGTCAAGGGGTTCGGCACCTACGAGTCCGAGCTGCGCGCCGACGGCACGCTCCGCGGCGAGGGCCAGGGGGTCGACATGACCTCCGACGGCCAGACGATCAGCTGGCACGGCATCGGCATCGGCCACTTCACCGAGGGCGGCGGCACCAGCTGGCGCGGATCGCTCTTCTTCTCCACCGCGTCACCGCAGTTCGAGCGCCTCAACGGCATCGTGGGGCTCTTCGAGTACGAGGTCGCCCCGGACGGGAAGTCCACCGGCACGTACCACGAATGGAAGTAGCCTCCCGACCACGCGGCCGGATGAGCGACACTGGAGGGTCTGCGTCCCTGCAGACCTGTCAGCCAGTGGAGGGCTTCCCCGCGTGAACGACGGACCACTCATCGTCCAGAGCGACAAAACTCTTCTCCTGGAGATCGACCACCCGAAGGCCGCCGACTGCCGGCGCGCCGTCGCGCCGTTCGCCGAGCTGGAGCGTGCGCCCGAGCACGTGCACACCTACCGCATCACCCCGCTCGGGCTGTGGAACGCGCGTGCCGCCGGCCACGACGCCGAACAGGTGGTCGACGCCCTGGTCAAGTACTCCCGCTACCCGGTGCCGCACGCGCTGCTGGTCGACGTGGCCGACACCATGGCCCGGTACGGGCGGCTCCGGCTCAGCAAGCACCCCACCCACGGCCTGGTGCTCACCAGCACCGACCGCCCGGTGCTGGAGGAGGTGCTGCGTTCCAAGAAGATCGCCCCGCTGGTCGGTGCCCGGGTCGACCCCGACACCGTCGTCGTCCACCCCTCCGAGCGCGGCCAGATCAAGCAGATGCTGCTCAAGCTCGGCTGGCCCGCCGAGGACCACGCCGGCTACGTCGACGGGGAGGCCCACCCCATCGAGCTGGACGAGAACGGCTGGCAGCTGCGCCCCTACCAGGCCCAGGCCGTCGAGGGCTTCTGGCACGGCGGATCGGGCGTCGTCGTGCTGCCCTGCGGCGCCGGGAAGACCCTGGTCGGCGCCGCGGCGATGGCGTACGCCAAGTCGACCACGCTGATCCTGGTCACCAACACCGTCTCGGCCCGCCAGTGGAAGCACGAACTGGTCAAGCGGACCTCGCTCACCGAGGACGAGATCGGAGAGTACAGCGGCACCAGGAAGGAGATCCGCCCGGTCACCATCGCCACCTACCAGGTGATGACCACCAAGCGGAAGGGCGTCTACGCCCACCTCGAACTCTTCGACGCCCGCAACTGGGGCCTGGTCGTCTACGACGAGGTCCACCTGCTGCCGGCGCCGGTCTTCAAGTTCACCGCCGACCTCCAGGCCCGCCGCAGGCTCGGCCTGACCGCCACCCTGGTCCGCGAGGACGGCCGCGAGGGCGACGTCTTCTCGCTCATCGGGCCCAAGCGCTTCGACGCACCGTGGAAGGAGATCGAGGCGCAGGGCTACATCGCGCCGGCCGACTGCTGCGAGGTCCGGGTCACCCTGACCGACTCCGAGCGGCTCGCCTACGCCACCGCCGAACCCGAGGAGCGCTACCGCTTCTGCGCGACCACCGCGACCAAGCGCCGCGTGGTGGAGGCGCTGGTCAAGAAGCACGAGAAGGACCAGACGCTGATCATCGGGCAGTACATCGACCAGCTCGACGAGCTCGGCGAGACCCTGGACGCCCCCGTGATCAAGGGCGAGACCAGCAACGCCCAGCGCGAGAAGCTGTTCGACGCGTTCCGCAACAAGGAGATCAGCGTCCTGGTCGTCTCCAAGGTCGCCAACTTCTCCATCGACCTGCCCGAGGCGACCGTCGCCATCCAGGTGTCCGGCACGTTCGGCTCCCGCCAGGAGGAGGCCCAGCGCCTCGGCCGCGTCCTGCGGCCGAAGGCCGACGGCCACTCGGCCCACTTCTACTCCGTGGTCGCCCGCGACACCGTCGACCAGGACTTCGCGGCCCACCGCCAGCGGTTCCTGGCCGAGCAGGGCTACGCCTACCGCATCATCGACGCGGACGACGTGCTGTGACCGGTCATGGCCGGTAGTCCAGGGCGTCCAGCAGACCACCCACCGAGGTGCACGGATTGCTGACGCACCAGCACTCGATCTGCCCGTCCGGCTGCTCGTGCCGGGCGTGCAGATCGAGTGCCGCGGCGCGGGCCTTGACGGTCAGGCCCCTGACGTCGTCGAAGGCGAACTCCTTCCTCTTGGGGTCGTACCCCTTGAGGACCTTCGCCAGTTCCCTGGCTGCCTGGTGGCTCTAGTGCGCACCACACCTCGTCGAACGACTCGTCCGCACGGGCGGCGTGGGCGATCGCGGAGTTGACGAGCGACCACGGCTCACCGTGCGTGTTGCCGATCTTCAACGAGATCGGCTTGCTCCGAAGGTCCTTGACGAGGCCGCGGAGGTAGATCTTCTCCGTGACCTCCCCCTCGCAGTAGACCAGGAAACGGCGCTCCTGCTCACGCGTGTTCGCGTTCTGCTTCTTCGTCCCGAGCGGCTTGCCCCGCCTCATCGACCCCACGCTTCGCCCCGATCCCCACCAGAAGCTCTTCGTCGAAGAAAGGTAGCGCACCGTAACGACCTGCGAGGTAGCGCTTCTCAAGATTCTCGACGCCGTCCCTGACCCTGAAGTCGACCAGTGCGGTCAGCTCCGTGGCCCCCGTACGGGCGTCCTTGGTCGCCAGGTAGACCTGGTCCCGGTGCAGATTCGCCTCGCTGTGCGGGGCGAGCAGTGTCGCGTCATGCGTGTTGAAGAGGAGTTGGGCACCGCCTGTGTTCAACTCCCGGTTCTGGAAGAGCGCCACCAGGCGGGCAGCGAGATGCGGATGCAGCCGTGCGTCCAACTCGTCGACGACGAGGAGTGATCCGTCCTGCAGCGCGCCGACCACCGGTCCGAGCAGTCCGGCCCAGGTGCGCGTGCCGTTCGACTCGTCGTGGAGATCGAGAGTCACGGGCCCGCCCTCCGCCGCGTGGACGAAGCCGATCTGGGGGGCCGGCTTCACGTCGAACGCCTCGTCCTCCGGAATCTCGGGAACCAGGACGCGCATGGCCGACCTCACCTGACGCACACGTTCGTCGTCCCACTCCTCCTCGGTGATCGAAAGATCGGTGATACCGAGGTCCGCGAACTGGAGCAGGCCCCTGAGCCTGTCGCGATATTCCTCCGATTTGTCCCACAACCTGCGCGTCTCCTGGATCCTCGCGCCGAAGTTCGCGTCGAGTGCAACCCTGAGCCCGCGGTGAAACCAGCGGTGGATTCGCCGCAGAATGTCATGGTTGTTTCCCGCCCCCGCCGACAGGTAGAGGCTGTTCGGCCGCACGACGTCCTCGATCAGCCGCCTGCGCCCCCGGAAGCTCGGCCCGTACGCGTAGCTCGACGTCCCGTCGTCGGCCACCGAACGCTCGAAGAGACGGCGCGGTCGCCCCTCCGGAAAGCTCCTGAGCCACTCCTCGCGCACCTGCCGGTCGTCCAGCTCGAAGCCGTACTCGAAGTGGACGCCGTCGAGCACGATGTCCACGGCGAACGCGGACGGCGCCGCCCGGCCCCCTGCGGTGAGCAGGAACGGGACACGCGACGTGCCACCGTCCGGCAGCCACCGGGCGTGCGATTCGAGGACCGCATGACGCATGTAGACGAGCGCCCGCAGCGCATTGGACTTGCCTGACGCGTTGGCCCCGAGAATGGCGAGCGCCGGGAGCACGCGGACACCCGCCGAAGACGCCTCGGTCACCGCGATGTCGTCATGCTCGTCGGTGGCGACCAGGCTCAGCTCCTGCTCCTCCAGGAGCGACGCGTGGTTGGCCACCCGGAACCGCATCAGCATCGTTGGCCCTCCTCATCCATTCGATGGGGAGACTACCCAAATCAAACTGCCGAAATCTGCAAAGTTCCGCGAATTCAGGCTTCTGATTGCACTCTGATCAGTACTTGACGCCGTCGCGCCCGAGGAGGACCACGCGCGCGGCGGTGTCGAGGGCGATGCCGACGTTGCGGACGGCGGTGGTCAGGGGGCTGCGGCGGCGGCCGGGGGTGCCGGTCGCGGTGGCGCCGGCGGGGGCGGACTGCTGGGACGGCACTCGGGGCGCCGTGATGTGTACGGTGCTCATGGTTCAACGGTAGGTTCCGGACACGCCGGGCACATCACCCCAAAGGCCGTATCCGGCAGGACGGAGGTCGTCCTCCGGGAGTACGGAGGCCCCGAGGGATCCAGGAGCTGGAACCCGGAGGCGGACCGGACTAGGATCGTCCGTCTGCCCCCTCCCGAACCGTGGTACCTGCTGTAGTCGCGCAGGCAGCCGGGGGAGGCGCCGTCCGTTCGGCAACCGGTCGGCCGTACTCACCGTGAGCTCCTACGATCCGCTGCGCCCGCCCGCGGGGCAGCCGGAAAGGTTCGCTGTGCCCGCCACCCCCACCACCGACCCCCTGCAGCGCGAACGCGACCACCTGGCGTCCTCCCGCGCCGCGCTGCGCGCGATGCGCGAGGACGTCGAGTCGCTGGACATCAGCGACGTGACCGGCACCTGGGTCACCGCCGTCGTGCTCCGGAACCAGATCGAGGCCCGGATCGCCTCCCTGGCCGACCTCTCGCACACCCCGCTCTTCTTCGGCCGCCTCGACTACCTCCACGCGATCAGCGAGGAGCTGTCCGAGGGCTCCGGCGGCGAGAGCTTCTACATCGGCCGCCGGCACGTGCACGACGCCGGCGGCGACCCCATGGTGATCGACTGGCGCGCGCCGGTCTCCCAGCCGTTCTACCGGGCCAGCCGGACCGACCCGCTGGACGTCGAGCGGCGCCGCCGGTTCGGCTACACCGGCGGCGAACTGACCGCGTACGAGGACGAGCACCTCACCGACCCGGCGGAGCACGACACCTCCTCCGCGCTGCTGGCCGCCGAGATCGAGAAGCCCCGCGTCGGCCCGATGCGCGACATCGTGGCCACCATCCAGCCGGAGCAGGACGAGATCGTCCGCGCCGACGTCTCCGGCACCCTCTGCGTCCAGGGCGCGCCCGGCACCGGGAAGACCGCCGTCGGCCTGCACCGGGTGGCGTACCTGCTGTACGCGCACCGCGAGCGGCTCGCGCGGACCGGCACGCTGGTGATCGGTCCGAACAACGCCTTCCTCTCCTACATCGAGCAGGTGCTGCCCGCGCTCGGCGAGGTGGACGTCGCCCAGGCGACCGTGCAGCAGCTGGTCGGACACGTCGAGGTACGGGGCGAGGACTCCGCCGAGGCGGCCCGGCTGAAGGGCGACGCCCGGATGGCCGAGGTGCTGCGCCGGGCGGTCCGGGCCGGCATCACCCTGCCCACCGAGCCCTGCGTGGTGGTCCGCGGCTCCCGTCGCTGGCGCGTCCCGGCGTACGAACTGATCGAGATCATCGAGGAGTTGAAGAGCCGCGACATCCGGTACGGCGCCGCCCGGGATGCCCTGCCGCAGCGGATCTCGCACGCCGTGCTGCTGAAGATGGAGCAGGGCGGCGAGGCCCCGGACGACCGGGTGCAGGACGCGGTGGCCCGCAACGCGGCGGTGAAGTCGGTGGTCAAGGAGTGCTGGCCACTGGTGGAACCGGCCAAGCTGGTGCTGCGCCTGCTCTCCGAGCCGGAGTTCCTCGCCGCGTGCGCGGACGGCCTGCTGACCGCCGAGGAGCAGGCGGCCGTGCTGTGGCCGAAGCCGGGCCGCTCGGTGAGGACGGCCCGCTGGACGGCCGCCGACGCCGTCCTCGTCGACGAGGCGACCGACCTGGTGCAGCGCACGCCCTCGCTCGGCCACGTGGTCCTCGACGAGGCGCAGGACCTCTCGCCGATGCAGTACCGCGCGGTCGGCCGCCGCTGCTCCACCGGCTCGGCGACCGTGCTCGGCGACCTCGCCCAGGGCACCACCCCCTGGGCGACGGCGAGCTGGCCGGAGGCCCTGCACCACCTCGGCAAGCCGGGCGCCCACATCGAGGAGCTGACCAAGGGCTTCCGGGTGCCGGAGGAGGTCATCTCCTACGCGTCCCGGCTGCTGCCGGCGATCGCGCCCGGACTGGCCCCGGCCGGCTCGGTCCGCGACGCCCCGGGGTCGCTGATCGTCCGTCACGTCGACGGTGCGGAGCGGGTGGAGGCGGTGGTCGAAGCCTGCCGCCGGGCGCTGCTCAACGAGGGGTCGACCGGCCTGATCGCGGCGGACGCGCACGTCCCGCTGCTCGCGGAGGCCCTGGCGGCGGCCGGCCTGCCGCACCTCGCCCCGGGCACCGAGACCAGCGCGGAGGCCCGGCTGACGCTCGTCCCCGCCTCGCTGGCCAAGGGTCTGGAGTACGACTACGTGGTGCTCGACGAGCCGGCCGCGGTGATCGCCGGCGAGCCGGACGAGCGGACGGGCCTGCGGCGGCTGTACGTGTCGCTGACCCGTGCGGTCTCCGGCCTGGAGGTCCTGTACTCGGAGCCGCTGCCCGAGCAGCTGCGCTGACGGACGCGACGCCGGAGGACGGGGCACGGGGCACGGGGCACGGGGCGCCGGGCACCGGGCACCGACGGACCGCGCGACGGCGGACGGTGGCGCCACGACGGAGGGGCCGGCCCGTGGAGGGCCGGCCCCGGGCTCCGACGTGGTTCAGCCGCCGATCAGCGCCCGCCACTCGGCCACCTTGGCGGCGTCCACCGGCGACTGCCACCCGTCGACCCGCACCGCGCCGCCGACGTGGAAGGCGTCGAAGCCGGCCGCCAGCAGCCCGGCCAGGTGCTCGGCGCGCAGGCCGCCGCCGATCAGGATCCGCTGGGTGTAGCCGGGCTCGCCGGCGCGGGCCAGCTCGGCCAGCAGGACGTCCCGGCCCGCGTCCACGCCGCCGGCCGCGCCGGAGGTGAGGAAGGTGTCGAGTCCGGGCAGCGCGCCGACGGCCGCGCGCACGGCGGCCCGGTCGGCGCTGTGGTCGACCGCCCGGTGGAAGGTCCACCGGCAGCCGGCCACCGCGTCGGCGACGGCCTCGGTGGCGGCGAGGTCGACGCCGCCGTCGGCGTCGAGGAAGCCGAAGACGAACTCGTCGGCGCCCTCGGCCCGGAGGGCGGCGGCGCGGGCGCACAGCTCGTCCAGGTCTCCGGGCGCGAAGCCGTCGCGCAGGCGCAGCATGACGCGCAGCGGCAGCTCCACGGCGTCACGGATCTTGGCGAAGTCCTCGACCGAGGGGGTCAGCCCGTCGGCGGCCATGTCCGTGACCAGTTCGAGCCGGTCGGCGCCGCCCGACTCGGCGGCCTGGGCGTCCTGGGGCGTCAGCGCGATGACTTCGAAAATTGGTCTAGACATATCAGACAGCCTGCCACATCGGGCAGCGCCCGGCGAGCCCCGTGCAGCCACCCGGAGCACCGAATCCACCCGCCCCTTCCGGCAACTGCGTCGACCGCACCCGCCCGGCGACGGCGCGACCGGCCCCGGCCCCGGCCCCGGCCCCGGACAGACCGAACGGCCGGACGACCGGTCCCACATCCGGTCGTCCGGCCGTTCAGGGGCGGCGAAGCCCCGGCCGTCCCCGCTCCGGCGGGGTTCACGCGAACCCCTCCGGGCCCGCGGATCCCCGACGGATCCGAGTGCACTCAGGCGAGGCTCCGGCCACCTCCCGCCCCGGCTCCACTCCGGCCGAGGATCCGGCCGAGGGTCAGCAGCACCACCAGCGCGACGCCCATCAGCGGCAGCAGCCGCCACGCCCCGCCGACCACCTGCCAGGCCCGGAAGAGACTGAACCCCGCGCTCAGCGCGAGCACCGTCAGCCCCATCGCCGCCGGCGCCAGCCGCCCCCGGGCCACCCCGAGCAGCGACACCAGCGGGACGATCAGCAGCAGCGCCGCCGTCCGCCCGTCCATCAGCACGAAGGAGCTGTAGAACTCCTCGGCCAGCAGGACCAGCCCGCCCCCGACCATCGAGGCCACCACCACGGCACGGCTCCGCCAGGTCGGACGTTCCAGCAGTTCCTGCGGCGCGAGCGCGAAGAGCAGGCCGGACACCAGCTGCGGTGTCGCCTCGCAGCTCCCCAGGAAGAACTGCCACCCGTCGTGCGAGACCCCGATCACCTCGACCATCCGGAACGCCCCGGCGAGGACCACGACCAGCGCCGTCACCCGGGCGGCCTGCCAGCGGCCCGCCAGCACGAAGGAGACGAGCAGCAGCGGGACGAACATCTCCCCGACGGAGGCGATGAACCCGGGCACGTGCGTGATGTGGTCCGGCGTCATCAGCAGCCTGGGCCGGTAGGAGCCGACCGCGCTCCCCAGCGCCTGCGCCACCCCCAGCCCCGCGATCGCCCCGGCGATCAGCGGCGCGGCGGCCGCGAGCAGCTGCCCCAGGCGGGACGAGGCGGTCAGCCCGGCGCGCATGCGCAGGCCGTAGGCCCCGAGGTCGACCGCCTCCCGGGCGGTCGCCAGCTTGCCGGCCTCGGCCGTGCTGTCGGCGAAGACGGCGGACAGTTCGTCCCCGCGCTCCCGGCGGTAGCGGGCCGGGTAGAGCCGGAGCGCGGCGCGGAACGCCACCGGCTCCGCCAGGAATCCCGGAAAGGTCTGATGAGTCATGCGAAGGCCCCCCTGACCCTCAGGAACGCGGGCCGCGCCGTTCCGGTCGGACGGACGGCGGCGGGCCGGACGGCCGCCAGCCTGCGCTGCGCCTCCTCGGCGACGGCGGCCAGCCGTTCGGCCTCGGTGCCCAGCGCGCCCCGTCCGTCCTCGGTGAGCGCGTAGGTGCGGCGGGCCCTGCCGTCGACGACCTCCTCGGCAGCGACCTCGATCAGGCCCTGCTGGAGCAGCCGGTCGAGCGCGCCGTACAGCGTGCCGGTGCGCATCGTGACCCGGCCGCCGGAAATCGCGGCGACTTCCTGGATGAGCGCGTAGCCGTGCCGGGGGGCATCGGCGAGCGCGGTGAGCAGGAGCAGCGTCGGCTCCTGCATGGCCCGTTCTGTCATGGAACTACATATACCGTCCACCGACATATCCAGTCCAGCGGAATCCGTCACCGATCCGGGTGACGGCCGGACAGAATGACCCCATGCCCGACGCACCCGACCCCGGTCTCCTCGCCGCCTGGACCGCCCTGCTCCGCCGCTGCGGCACCGGGGCCGACCCCGAGCCGGCCGGACGGGAGCTGCTGCGGCGCTGGGCCGAACCGCAGCGGCGGTACCACACCACCGAGCACCTGCGCGCGGTCCTGGCCCACGTCGACGCGCTCGCCGGGCACGCCGCCGACCCGGACGCCGTCCGGCTGGCCGCCTGGTTCCACGACGCCGTCTACCGCCCGGACCGCTCGGAGAACGAGGAGCGCAGCGCCGTCCTCGCCGTCCGCGCGCTCACCGAGGCGGGGCTCGCCGCCGCACGGGTCGACGAGGTCGCCCGGCTGGTCCGGCTCACCGTCACCCACCACCCCCACCCCGGTGACCGCGACGGCGAGGTGCTCTGCGACGCCGACCTCGCCGTCCTCGGCGGTCCGCCGGACGCCTACGCGGCGTACGCGGCAGCCGTGCGGGAGGAGTACGCCTTCGTCCCCGAGCCGGACTTCCGCGCCGGGCGCGCGACGGTGCTCAGGCAGCTGCTCGCGCTCCCCGCGCTCTACCGCACGCCCACCGCGCACGAGCGGTTCGACGCCCCCGCACGCGCCAACCTGGCCGCCGAGCTCGCCGGACTCACCCGCGCGTAGGCCCTCCGGTGCCCGGCGGGCCCGCCACCCGGGCCCCAAGTCACCCGGGCCCCGTTGCGATGCCTCCCGGACAGGGGCGGGCCCGGCCGCCGAAGCAGCCGGGCCCGTCGAAGCACGGCCCACCGGAGCGGGCACGGAAGGCACGGCCCCGTCAGCCGGCCCGCCGCGCCAGCGGCAGCCCCCCTCGGGTGAACGCGGCCGCTCCCAGCCCGGCCACCACCGGCAGCACCACCGTGACCAGCAGGATCACCCCCCACGGTGCGGCGAACGGCGCCGCCGAGCTCCCGGCACTGTGCGCCCGGAGCAGCCCCATCGCCGGTACGAACCCGCTGATCGTGCCGAGCACCGCCCCGATCGCCGCGATCAGCGCACACTGCAGACCGGCCTGCACCCGCCGGATCCGCGGCGGCGCGCCGACCGCGGCCAGCGTGGCCTGGTCGTTGCGCGAGTCCGCGGCGGCGAGCCCGGTGGCCACGGCCGCGGCGCCCAGCACCACGACGGCCGCGAACCCGGTGAGCGCCACGGTGTTCAGGTTGCTCTTCGGGTCGTAGCCCCGCTCCACCCGGAGCTGGGCGAACGGGACGATCCGTGCCACGGTCGCCTCGGCCCGCTGCTGCTCCTTCGGGGTGGGCACCGTCTCCGGCAGCCAGACCGACCCCGCCGGCCGGGCTTCGAGACCGGCCTTCCGCACCGCGTCGAGGCTCATCAGGACCGGCCCGAACCGGGCGGCTTCCGGGTTCTCCACCAGGACCGCCTCGACGCCGACCTCGCGGTTCTCCGTCTGCGGCGCCTGGCCGGGCTGGACCGGTCCACCGGCGCCGCCCTGCATCGTCAGCACCGCCCGGCCGTCGCGCAGGAAGGCTCGGTCGAAGACGACCGTCTTGCCGGCCGCCAGTGCCTCCTCGGCGGTCCGGTCGTGCAGGCCGAACAGGTTGTGCAGGACGGTCGCGTCCCCGGCCGGCGTCCGGACCGCGGACCTGCCCCGTTCGACCGGGCCCGTCCCCTGGATCCGCACGCTGGAGGAGCACTCCGGGCAGAACACGTAGACGACCTCGTGGACGTCGGCGCGGGTGCCGAGCCCGGGCAGGTCCTGCTCGACGGAGGTGCGCAGCCGCGTCAGCTGCGGGCTGTCCGGCTTGAGGGCGGCGTCGACCACGACGGCGCCGGGCGGGGCCTCCGGACGGTAGGCGGCGCGTTCCTGCGCGTCGGTACCGGTGGTGTAGACGCCGACGGCGACGGCTCCGGCGACGGCGGCCAGCACGGCGGCCACGGCCGGCGCGGTCCGGCCGCGGTGGCGGGCCGAGTCGCGCAGGGCGAGCCGGGGGCCGAGCGGGAGCCGGCGGGCCAGCCTGCCGAACAGGGCGATCAGCATCGGGGTGAACAGCAGCAGGCCCATTTCGGCGGTGGCCGCTCCGGCCAGTACCGAGAGGGTCCGGGCAGTGAAGCTCCCGACCACCGGCATGCCGGCACTGGAGTACGTGCCGACCCCGTAGACCGCCACGGCCGCGCCGGCGCCGACCAGCAGCAGACCCACGACCGGGGCCCAGCGGCTGGGGGCGGTGACGGTGTCGCGGCCGGTGAGGCCGGCCACCACGTCACGGCGGGCTGCCTGCACGGCGGGCAGCACGGCGGCCAGCAGTGCGGTGAGGACGCCGACGCCGGCGATCGCCAGCAGGTCGACCGGGGCGAGCGCGAAGTGTCCGAAGCGGCTGCCGCCCGCCTCCTCGGCCCAGGGCCGGACGGCGGCGACCAGTCCGGTGCCGAGTCCGACACCGAGCGCGGCACCGGCCAGCCCGAGCACCAGCCCGGCGCCGAGGACCACGGCGCGGACGTGGCCGCGGTGGCCTCCGGCCGCCCCGATCAGGGCGAGCTGGCGGCGCGAGCGGCGGGCGCCCACGGCGAACGCGGGGCCGGCCAGCAGCGCGACCTCCAGCAGCGCCATCCCGACGACGGTGACGAGCACGACGGTCCGGTTGTCCGTGGCGGCCGCGAGGTCCACCGGCCGGTCCTGCTGGTAGGGGACGGCGGACCGGGCGGGCGGGTCGAGGGTGACGGCCCGGGAGGTGACGGTGAAGCCGTACCTGTTGAACTCCTGGACCTTGGCCCAGTCGAGCCGTTCACCGGCGGGCAGCCGCACCAGCCACTGCTCCGGCGGGGCGCCCTCGTCGGCGACCGGGGCGGTGATCCCGGCGGTCTTCGGCGCCATCGCCGCCGTGAGCGGGGCGACCACCTCGCCGGGGCGGCCGACCAGCTCCACCTTGTCCAGGTCCCCGGGGTGCTCGACCACGCCGGTCAGGGTGAACGGGGCCGCCAGGCCCTTGAGCGTGGTGGCGTCGCCGATCCGCAGCCCGGCCTCGTCGAGGAAGGCCCGGGTGACGGCGGCCTCGTGCGGCGCGGAGGGGGCCCGGCCCTCGACCAGGTCGAGACGGCCGGACCAGTCCTTCGCGGTCAGGTCGGCCTCACCGGTCGAGGTGGTGAACAGGCCCTCCCGGGTCGAGGCGCTGACCTCGGGTCCGGGGGTGGCCGGCAGGAGCACGGCCCCGGACGGCAGCAACCCGGCGACCAGGGCGGCCGGGGCCGTCGCGGCGGCGCGCTGCTGCTCGGCGGTGGGCGTCTCCCCCGCCACCAGCACCCGGACGCCGTCCTCGGCGACCGGGGCCTGTTCGACCGCGCGGCCCGGCCGGTAGGCGGTGACCAGCGCGTCGGTGCCGCCCATGAGCCGCTCGACCCGCTCGCCGGGGGTGAGCTGGCCGCTGCGGTAGACGACGTCGGCGCCGGTGACACCGAGGACGGGCAGGGCGATCATGGCGACGACGAGGGCGCTGCGGCCCTTGGCGCGCAGGGCGTCGCGGCGGGCGATGCGCAGCGCGACACGCAGGGCGGAGAGCCTCATCGACCGGCTCCGTTCCGGCTGGAGAGCAGCAGCAGGGTCTCGGCGTCCCGGCCGATGCTCTCGTCGACGATCCGGCCGTCGCGAAGGAAGACCACGCGGTCGGCCCAGACGGCGTGCCGGGGTTCGTGCGTGACCATCATGGCGGCGGCGCCGGCGTCGCAGCGGGCCCGCAGCACCGCGAGCACGGCCTCCCCGGTGGCGGAGTCGAGGGCGCCGGTGGGTTCGTCGGCGAGGACGAGGCGGCGGTCGCCGACGAGCGCGCGGGCGATGGCGACGCGCTGCTGCTGACCGCCGGACATCTCCTCGGGGAAGCGGTCGGCCAGCTCGGCGATGCCCAGTTCGGTGAGTGCGGCCAGCGCCTCGCGGCGGGCGATCCGCCCGGAGGTGCCGTCCAGCTCCCGGGGCAGCGCGATGTTCTCGGCGGCGGTGAGGGCCGGAATCAGGTTGTAGTCCTGGAAGACGTAGCCGACCGAGCGACGGCGGACGGCGGCGAGCCCGGTCCGGCTCAGTCCGCCGAGCTCGACGCCCTCGACCAGCACCTCCCCGCCGGAGGGCCGGTCGAGACCGCCGGCCAGCGTCAGCAGGGTGGACTTGCCGGAGCCGGACGGGCCCATCACGGCAACGAACTCCCCGGGGTGAACGGCCAGGTCGACGCCGCGCAGCGCGTGCACCTCGGACGGGCCCTGCCCGTGCACCCGGGTGACGTTCCGCAGCTGCAGGACGGGCCGGGCCAAATCTGACTGGGACATGCTTCTCCCCCTCGTTTCGCGTGGGCGGACGGCCTCGCGGCCGGCGGCGCCCTACATACCGAGTATGTATACCCCCACCCGAGGGGGTGACTCAAGTGCCCGACATAAGTCGGTAGACTGCATATGCAGGTTACGCGAGTCGGGGCCGCGAAAAAAGCCGCCGTACCCGGAGGCACGACGGCGGCGGACGAGGAGAAGCGGGGGAAGCGGCAGGCGGAGGGCGGAGAAGCGGCAGGGGCGGCAAGGAGCGCGGCGGCCGAGGGGACGGCGGAGACGACCGGGCAGCGGGCGGCGCCGGAACGGCAGGGGCGTCAGGCGAGCTGCCCGACGGGCGCCACCGCGGCGCCCTGCTTGCCGCAGACCCAGTGCGGCTCGGGGCCCAGTTCCGGCTCCACGCCGAGCGCGTGCGGATCCCCGTCCGCCGCGCACTCGGCGCAGAGCGGCCAGCGGCCGTAGTTCTCCAGCAGCGCGTCCTGGACGTCCTGGGCGACCAGCCCGAGCACGTACCCGGTGCCGTCCGGCCACTGCTCCAGCCACCAGCGCCGGTGCGTCACGGCCTGCTCGACCAGCGACACCACGGCGGCGTCCGCCACGTCCCGTGCGGTGAGGTCGGCCAGAATCAGCGCCCGTGCGGTGTGCAGCGCCGTCTCGATGTCGTCAGGGGAAGCCATCGGCCCATTCTCCCAAACCCGCCGCCGCCCCGGACGCCCTCCGCACGAGGCCCCGCCGAACCGCCCGGTGCCGCGCCCCCGCAAACGCCCCCGCTCCCCCGCAAACGCCGCACGGGCGGCCCCCCGAAGGGGACCGCCCGTGCGGACGAGGAACCGTCCGATCCCGAAGGATCAGAAGTCCATGTCACCGCCCGGCATGCCGCCGCCGGCGGCCGAAGCCTTCTCCGGCTTGTCGGCGATGACGGCCTCGGTGGTGAGGAAGAGCGCCGCGATGGAGGCGGCGTTCTGCAGCGCGGAGCGGGTGACCTTCGCCGGGTCGATGATGCCCGCGGCGATGAGGTCGACGTACTCGTTGGTCGCGGCGTTCAGGCCGTGGCCGGCGGGAAGGTTGCGCACCTTCTCCACCACGACGCCACCCTCGAGACCGGCGTTGGTCGCGATCTGCTTGATCGGGGCCTCCAGCGCGATCTTGACGATGTTGGCACCGGTGGCCTCGTCGCCCTCCAGCTCCAGCTTGTCGAACGCGACGGCGGCCTGCAGCAGGGCGACGCCACCACCGGCGACGATGCCCTCCTCGACGGCGGCCTTGGCGTTGCGCACCGCGTCCTCGATGCGGTGCTTGCGCTCCTTGAGCTCCACCTCGGTGGCCGCGCCGGCCTTGATGACGGCCACGCCGCCGGCCAGCTTGGCGAGGCGCTCCTGGAGCTTCTCGCGGTCGTAGTCCGAGTCGCTGTTCTCGATCTCGACGCGGATCTGGCTCACGCGACCGGCGACCTGCTCGCCGTCGCCGCCACCGTCGACGATGGTCGTCTCGTCCTTGGTGATGACCACCTTGCGGGCGGTGCCCAGCAGGTCGAGGCCGGCGCTCTCCAGCTTCAGGCCCACCTCCTCGGCGATCACGGTGCCGCCGGTGAGGATGGCGATGTCCTGGAGCATGGCCTTGCGGCGGTCACCGAAGCCCGGGGCCTTGACGGCGACGGACTTGAAGGTGCCCTTGATCTTGTTCACGACCAGGGTCGACAGGGCCTCGGCCTCGACGTCCTCGGCGATGATGACGAGCGGCTTGCCGCTCTGCATGACCTTCTCCAGCAGCGGCAGGAGGTCCTTGACCGAGCCGATCTTGGAGTTGGCGATCAGGATGTACGGCTCGTCGAAGACGGCCTCCATGCGCTCCAGGTCGGTGGCGAAGTAGGCCGAGATGTAGCCCTTGTCGAAGCGCATGCCCTCGGTGAGCTCAAGCTCCAGACCGAAGGTGTTGCTCTCCTCGACGGTGATGACGCCTTCCTTGCCGACCTTGTCCATGGCCTCGGCGATGAGCTCGCCGATCTGGGTGTCGGCGGCCGAGATGGAGGCGGTGGAGGCGATCTGCTCCTTGGTCTCCACGTCCTTGGCCTGGGCCAGCAGCTGGTCGGAGACGGCGATGACGGCCTTCTCGATACCACGCTTCAGGGCCATCGGGTTGGCGCCGGCGGCGACGTTGCGCAGACCCTCGCGAACGAGCGCCTGGGCCAGCACGGTGGCGGTGGTGGTGCCGTCACCCGCGACGTCGTCGGTCTTCTTGGCGACCTCCTTGACGAGCTCCGCACCGATCTTCTCGTACGGGTCCTCGAGCTCGATCTCCTTGGCAATGGAGACACCGTCGTTGGTGATCGTGGGGGCGCCCCACTTCTTCTCCAGAACGACGTTGCGACCCTTGGGGCCGAGCGTGACCTTCACCGCGTCGGCGAGCTGGTTCATGCCACGCTCAAGGCCGCGGCGAGCTTCCTCATCAAAGGCGATGATCTTGGCCATCTGAAGTGGTCCTCCGGGACACGGTCGACTGCTCGGACCAAGGGGTGCCCGCGACGGACGGCCCTGGTATGCGGGGGTCCCTTCCCCTACCGCTCCCTGGGGCCTCACCGACCCGGTCCGCTTATCACTCTCAAGCTGTGAGTGCTAACGCCAATGATTAGCACTCTAGGTGGGCGAGTGCAAGCCCAATCGGCAATCCGCGAGCGCCTCCGGGGGCCTCCGCACGCCCCCCTCCGGGGCACCTCCGGCGGTCCCCGACCGCCTCCGGACGCACGCCCGGACAGGCCGGCGGGCCCGTACGACGTGTGTCGTACGGGCCCGCCGGGAAGCAAGAGGCGCACCAGCCGATGAGCCGAGCCGAACTCCCGGGTGTCGGAAAGGTCAGACCGCCGCGCGGACCATGTCCGCCTGCGGGCCCTTCTGCCCCTGAGAGATCTCGAACTCGACCCGCTGGCCCTCCTCAAGGGTGCGGTAGCCGTCCATCTGGATCGCGCTGTAGTGGACGAAGACGTCCGCACCACCGTCGACCGCGATGAAGCCGTAGCCCTTCTCCGCGTTGAACCACTTGACGGTGCCCTGAGCCATTCCGAACTCCCCTAGTGCTGTGCTGGCCCTTCACGTGCCCGCAGGTCTGCGGGCCCGGGTCTGGTTGGAGGCCGGCCCGGGGAACCCCCCCTGGGCGCAACCGCGCACGCCACAATCCCCCCGACGCCGCCGGACGGTATCCGGC
The DNA here is from genome assembly GCF_036322525.1 of Streptomyces sp. BE20. Taxonomy (NCBI): domain Bacteria; kingdom Bacillati; phylum Actinomycetota; class Actinomycetes; order Kitasatosporales; family Streptomycetaceae; genus Streptomyces; species Streptomyces sp. BE20. The sequence continues at coordinate 41,477 of NZ_JAQYWW010000508.1, forward strand.
GAACGGGCGATTGCGTCGACCGCGGCTGAATGTATCCGGATCGACGCCCTCTGCAACAGGGTCAACGGTTGGGAATTCCCCGGCATGATCAAGGGACAGCCCGGGAGTAATCGGGAGGAAGGCCGCCTTTCCTCCCGGACATAGCGGACGGAATGCCCGAAATCCGCTCCAGAATTCTGACACCGGCCTGACATGTTTCCCTACCGCGGGCCCGTCGCCGGTCTCAACGGCCGGACGGTCGGCGGCGGTACGGGTGCGAGTGGGCGCGATCGCCGGGAGGGCGGGGAGGGGCGGCGCTGTTCCCGGTACAGCGACACTTTACTCCGCCCGGGACGGAAAATATTCCCGCCAAAATACGACCGGCCGTTCGCGGCGCGGAATTCCGCGCCGCGAACGGCCGGGAACGGCGAAAAGGCGCTCAGCAGCCGCCCGCCACCGCCGGAATGATCGAGACGCTCGCGCCGTCCTTGATCTCCGTGGCCAGACCCTCGGCGAACCGCACGTCGTCGTCGTTCACGTAGACGTTCACGAAACGGCGCAGCTTGCCGGTGTCGTCGAGGATGCGCGCGGCGATCCCGGCGTGGTTCTTCTCCAGGTCGGCGATGACGTCACCCAGGGTGGCGCCCTCGGCGGACACCTCGCTGGCACCACCGGTGTAGGTACGCAGGATGGTCGGGATGCGGACGTTGGCGCTCATGGGGGTCTTCTCCTCGTTGCGGGGCGGGGGTGTACCGGGGAAGGACGGCGAGGGCCGGTGCCGGACGGGTCCGGGCCGGTCAGGCGGACGCCAGGCCGGCGTCGCGGAACGACGCCAGCGTCGGCCGGATCACAGCGGTCATGCCGGCCTCCGAGACGGCGTCCAGCGTCTTGAGGCCGTCTCCGGTGTTGATCGCGACGGTCTCCTTCGACGGGTCCAGCTGTCCCGTCTCGACCAGCTTCTTCAGCACGCCGACGGTCACCCCGCCCGCGGTCTCGGCGAAGACGCCCTCGGTCCGGGCCAGCAGCCGGATCGCCGCCACGACCTCCTCGTCCGTCACGTCCTCCACCGCGCCACCGGTACGCCGGGCGATGTCGAGCACGTACGGGCCGTCGGCCGGGTTGCCGATCGCCAGCGACTTGGCGATGGTGTCCGGCTTGACCGGCCGGATCACGTCGTGGCCGGCCTTGAACGCCGCCGACACCGGCGAGCAGCCCGCCGCCTGGGCGCCGAAGACCCGGTACGGCCGGTCCTCGACCAGGCCGAGCCTGATCAGCTCCTGCAGCCCCTTGTCGATCTTGGTCAGCTGCGAACCCGAGGCGATCGGGATCACGATCTGCTCCGGCAGCCGCCAGCCCAGCTGCTCGCAGATCTCGTACGCCAGCGTCTTGGAGCCCTCGCCGTAGTACGGCCGCAGGTTGACGTTGACGAAGCCCCAGCCCTCGCCGGCCGGGTCACCGATCAGCTCCGAGCAGAAGCGGTTCACGTCGTCGTAGTTGCCCTCGATGCCGACCAGCTCGCCGCCGTACACCCCGGCCATCACGACCTTGCCCTGCTCCAGGTCGTGCGGGATGAACACGCAGGACTTGAAGCCGGCCCGGGCCGCGGCCGCGCCCACCGCACCGGCCAGGTTGCCGGTCGACGAGCAGGACAGCGTGGTGTAGCCGAAGGCCCGCGCGGCCTCGATGGCACAGGCCACCACGCGGTCCTTGAAGGAGTGGGTCGGGTTGCCCGAGTCGTCCTTGATGTGCAGCTGGGCGGTGAACCCGAGCTCGCGGCCCAGGTTGTCGGCCTTCACCAGCGGGGTCCACCCCGGGTTCAGGTTCGGCTTGGAGGCGACGTCGGCCGGCACCGGCAGCAGCGGCGCGTACCGCCAGATCGACGCCGGACCGGCCTCGATGCGCTTGCGCAGTTCCTCCGCGCCCTCGCTGCCGAACTCGTAGGCGATCTCCAGCGGGCCGAAACACTCCACGCAGGCGAAGCTGGGGCCGAGCGGGAACCGGGTGCCGCACTCGCGACAGGACAGCGCGGCGGCGGGGCCGAGGTCAACGGTGACGGGTGCGGCGGTGTCGATAGCCATGATGGCGGAGGCCTCTCTCCTCATCTTCCCCGTGACGCGGGCGCGCCACAGGCCGGAATTGGCACCTGTCCCGCCGGCGCTGTTGACAACAGCCGCGCGAGAAGGTTGCCGGGACGTCAACGGGCCGTTCCCTCAGTCCCTCTGGATGAGCTCTGTGAAGTTGTGGTCATGCTCAGCGGAGACCCCGGCGTGCGAAGGTGCGACCGCTGTACGAAGACTGTATCCGAAGGCGTCAACCCCGAACGGGATCGTCCGCCACGCGAGATGACCCGTCCCATCCCACCTCGCCGAGGAGAGAACAGTGCCCGCCGAACCGATCCCCGCGCTCCTCCCCGAGACGGCGTCCTGGCTGCGCCGACGCTCGTGGAGCGCGGCCGACCGCCCGATGGACGTCCTGCTGGCGGCCAAGCGCGCACTGGGCCCGGCCGGCACGGTCAGCGTCGTCCTCCCCGCCCTGGACGAGGAGGCCACGGTCGGCGACATCGTCCGCACCATCCGCCGCGAGCTGGTGGAACGGCTGCCGCTGGTCGACGAACTGGTCGTCGTCGACTCCGGCTCGGCCGACGCCACCGCCGCGGTCGCCGCCGAGGCCGGTGCCACCGTCGTCCACCGCGACACGATCCTCCCGCGGCTGCCCGCCGCCCCCGGCAAGGGCGAGGTGCTCTGGCGATCGCTGCTGGTCACCCGCGGTGAGATCGTCTGCTTCGTCGACGCCGACCTGCGCGCGTTCGATCCCGCCCTGGTCTCCGGCATCGTCGGCCCGCTGCTCACCGACCCGGACATCCAGCTGGTCAAGGCCATGTACGACCGCCCGCTGGAGACCGACGGGGCGGTCGTCCCGGCCGGCGGCGGCCGGGTCACCGAACTGGTAGCCCGCCCCCTGCTCAACCTGCACTGGCCGGAACTCGCCGGTTTCGTCCAGCCGCTCGGCGGCGAGTACGCGGCCCGCCGTTCCCTGCTCGAACGTCTGCCCTTCCCGACCGGCTACGGCGTCGAACTCGGCCTGCTCGTCGACGCCCTGGAGACGGCCGGGCTGGACGCGCTCGCCCAGGTGGACGTCGGCGTCCGCCACCACCGGCACCAGGACGGCCAGGCGCTCGGCCGGATGGCCGCCACCATCTACCGCACCGCCCTGGAGCGGCTCGACCGCACCCACCGGCTCAAGGCCGCCGCCGACCTGGTCCACCCGCTGCTCACCCAGTTCACCCGCGACCCGGAAACCCGTGCCTTCACGGCCCACACCCACCCGGTCACCGCCACCGAGCGCCCGCCGATGCACACCGTCCCCGAATACGCCACCCGGCACTGAGGGGTTTGCGACCCGGGACCCCCGGCAACCAACCAACCATGGGCGATCTCACGACCGAACGTTCGAATTCGACCGGCACTGCCCCCGTCCTGGTGGCGTCCAACCGGGGACCGGTGTCCTTCGGCACCGCGGACGACGGCACGCTGACCCTCCGCAGAGGCGGCGGCGGCCTGGTCTCAGGGCTGTCCGCCATCGACGACCCGGACGCCGTCTGGGTCTGCGCCGCCCTCTCCGACGCCGACCGCAGGGCCTCCCGGGAGGCCCCCGACGGACGCCTCGACCGGGCCGGCCACGACGTCGGCGGGCAGGCCGTCCGGATGCTGGACATAGACCCGGAGACCTTCGCCCGGGCCTACAACGGCGTCGCCAACTCGACACTGTGGTTCATCCACCACCTGCTGTACGACACCCCGACCGCGCCCGCCTTCGACGCCGACTTCCGCACCGAGTGGCAGGCCTACACCGCGTACAACGCCGCCTTCGCCGGGGCCCTCGCCGCCGAGGCCGCACCCGGCGCCGCCGTCCTGGTCCAGGACTACCACCTCTCGCTGACCCCGGCGCTGCTCCGCGCCGCCCGCCCCGACCTGCGGATCGGCCACTTCTCGCACACCCCCTGGGCCCCGCCCGAGTACTTCCGGCTGCTGCCCGACGACATCGCCGAGACTGTCCTGACCGGCATCCTCGGCGCCGACCGGGCCGGGTTCCTCACCCGGCGCTGGGCGCTCGCGTTCGCCGACTGCTGCGAAGCCGTCCTCGGCGCCGCCGTCGACCGCGACGCCCTCACCGTCACCCACGAGGGCCGCACCACCCACCTCGGCGTGCACGGTCTCGGCGCCGACGCCGGCTTCCTGCGCGAGCGCGCCCACCGCCCGGACGTCGACGACCGCCTCGCCACCCTGCGCGCCGCCGTCGGCGACCGCCGGACCGTCGTCCGGGTCGACCGCACCGAGCTGAGCAAGAACATCGTCCGCGGCTTCCAGGCGTACCGGCACCTGCTGCGCACCCGTCCCGAGTGGCGCGACCGGGTGGTCCACATCGCCTTCGCCTACCCGTCCCGCACCGACCTCGCCGAGTACCGCGCCTACACGGCCCGGGTGCAGGCGCTGGCCGAGGAGATCAACGAGGAGTTCGCCACCCCCGGCTGGCAGCCGGTGATCCTGCACGTCGACGACGACTTCCCGCGCTCGCTGGCCGCGTACCGGATGGCCGACGTCGCCCTGGTCAACCCGATCCGGGACGGCATGAACCTGGTCGCCAAGGAGGTCCCGGTGGTCTCCGACGACGGCTGCGCCCTCGTCCTGTCCCGCGAGGCCGGTGCCCACGCCGAGCTCGGCGAGGACGCGCTCACCGTCAACCCGTACGACGTCGTCGCCACCGCCGAGGCCCTGCACGCCGGGCTCACCATGCCGGCCGGCGAGCGCGCCGACCGCACCAAGCGGCTCGTGGCCGCCGCGACCGCGCTCCCGCCCCAGCAGTGGTTCCTCGACCAGCTCAACGCCCTGCGCTGAGCTCCTCCCCCAGCGCCGCCAGCAGTTCCACCACGCCGGCCGGGCCCGGGACCACCAGGTCCGCCCGGTCGGCGAGTTCCCGCACCGGCGCGTCCCCCACCGCGCCGCTGCAGACCGTCACGCCGGCCAGGCCCTCCCCGCGCAGCTTCTCCACGGCCGCGAAGGCCGCGACGTCCCCCAGGTCGTCCCCCGCGTACAGCACAGACCGGGCGCCGCGCTCGCGCAGGAAGCCCTCCAGCGCCGCCCCCTTGTCCACCCCCGGCGGTCGCAGCTCAAGGACCAGCCGACCGGGCTCCACCACCAGGCCGTGCTCGGCCGCCAGTGCGCCGACCGGTTCCACCAGCCGCTCGAACGCGACGGCGGGCTCGGCCGTCCGCCGGGTGTGCACGGCCAGCGACCGGCCCTTGTCCTCCACCCACGTCCCGTCCGGCGCCCCGGCCGCCGCCAGGACGTCCGGCAGCGCCGCCCGGACCGCGGCCACCCCGGGGTGCACCGGCGGCGCGGTCAGCTCACCGGCCTCCCAGCGCTCCGCGCCGTAGTGCCCGAGGACCACCACCCCGCCGACCTCGGCGAAGCCCCCGTACTCCACCGCCAGCCCGGCCGGGCGCCCGGTCACCACCACGACCGCCCCGACGTGCGGCACCAGGCCGCGCAGGGCGTCCGCCGCGCCCGGGTGCGCCCGGGCACGACTCGGGTCGGACACGATCGGTGCCAGCGTGCCGTCGAAGTCCAGGGCGACCACCGCCGCCCGCGGCTCTTCGAGCAACGCCGCCAGGCCCGCCCGTCCGTCGTCCGTCAGCGGTCGCGCAATCTCAGCAAGGCCCATGACAGGGACCGTACCCAGGCCGGACGGGGGTCATCCGTCGACGCGGCGGTCGGGCTCCCGGGGCGGGCGCCGGGGCGGCGCCCGCCTACCGTGCCGCGCGCCGCGCGTCCCGGACCCGCCGGAGCCGGTTCACCAGCACCGGCGCGTGCGCCAGTGCCTCCGGTCGGTCGAGCAACGCGTTCAGCAGCTGGTAGTACCGGGTGCTGGAGAGTCCCAGCTCCTCCCGGACGGCCCGTTCCTTGGCGCCGGCCGTCCGCCACGACCGGCCCTCCAGCTCCAGCACCGCCCGGTCCCGCTCGTCCAGCTCACCCGCGCCCATGCCGGCCAGCCTACTTGCGGAGCCTCGCGGCCTCCTTGACGGCCGTCTGCTGGAGGTCCTCCAGGACCGGCTTGGGGTCGGCGGTCGCGGCCGCCCCGATCCCGGCCTTGATCCGGTTGGAGACCTCCACCCAGGCCGGGTCGCCGAACGGGTAGAAGCTCGCGTTGCCCAGCCCGGCCGCGAACTGCTTCAGGGCCTCGTGCTTGGGGTCCTTGCTGATCGCGTCGAAGGCGTCCTGGGTGACCGGCAGCAGGTTGTAGGTCTCGTCGAACTTGAGCTGGTTGTCCTTCGCGTAGACGAAGGAGAGGAACTTGCGGATCTCGTTGCGGTGCCCGTTGGCCTTGAAGGCCATCATCCAGTCGGCCACCCCGAGGCTGCCGGTCTTCGCCAGGCCGTCCTTCTTCGGGATCGCCGTCGTACCGAAGTCGATCTTCCCCTTGGCGGCCATCCGCAGCAGGGTCGGGTGCCCGTTCAGCATCGCGACCTTCCCGGCGGCGAAGTCGCTGAACACGGGGGTGCGGTTCATCTTGCCGGGTTCGGGGTAGGTCAGCCCGGTGGCGACCAGGTTGGTCCTGAGCCAGTTGAAGGTCGCCTGGTTCTGGGTGCTGTCGATGGTGTAGTTGCCGACGTCGTCGGAGAGGCTGCCGCCGCCGCTCAGCGTCCACAGCATCGACTCGGCCGGGGCCTCCTCCGGTCCGAGCGGGAGCCCGTACGGCGTCACGCCCGGCACCTTGGCCTTGATCTTCTCGGCGGCCTGCTTGAGCTCGTTCCAGGTGGTCGGCGGCTTGTCGACGCCGGCCTTCTGGAAGATCGCCTTGTTGTAGAAGAGCACCCGGGAGGAGGAGACGAACGGAATGCCGTACTGCGTGCCGAGCACCTGCCCGGCGTGCGAGAACGACTCCATGATGTTCGCCTGGGTCTCCAGCGAGAGCACGTCCGAGGCGGTGTAGAGCCGGTCGGCGCCGGCCTGGTCGGCGAAGCCGCCGGTCTGCAGCAGGTCGGGCGACTTCCCGCTCTTGACCAGGTCGTCGACCTTCTTGCCGATGTCGGTCCAGCTCTCCACCTGGACGTCCACCTTGATGCCCGGGTTGGCGGTCTCGAAGCGCCGGGCGAGGTCGTCCCAGTACAGCTTGGAACTGGTCTCCGCGCTCTCGCCGTAGTCGGCCGCGACCAGCCGGAGGGTGATCGGGCCGTCGTCCTTGCCGCCGCAGCCGGTGAGCACCAGTGCTCCGGCCAGTGCGATGCCGGACAACCGGGTGGGGACCTTGGCGCGCCTGTCCAACGCGGGTACCGCCTTCGAGGGGGAGTCTTGCGGGAGCGACGAACCGAATCGGGGGGATCCGGCCGGGGGGAGGCGGCAAGGGTGCCAAACAGGCCACTCAGTGGTCCACACCTGTGGCCGGTCCGCGCCGGGTAGTTATCGAAGTGCGGAGGTCGTTGCACGATGCGCAATGAAATTCGGCCGTCCGACCTGCCGGACCCGGCCTCAAGGGATCCGGTCCGGTTCGTGCAAAGCGCCGCACACCGCATACTTCTGCGACAAAGCTCACCCCGCTGGACCAGACCAATCCGACAACTGGACTAGACCTCTCCGACCCACCCAAGGGAAACTGTCCTCCGTGAAGCACGTCATCGCACTCGATGTAGGCGGCACCGGCATGAAAGCCGCGTTGCTCGCCCAGGACGGCTCCGTGCTGTTCGAAGCACGACGCCCGACCGGGCGGGAACACGGCACGGACGCCGTGGTCGCCGCCATCCTCGACTTCGCCGCCGACCTGGCGGACGAGGGCCGCAGCCGCTTCGGCGTCGCCCCCGTGGCGGCGGGAGTCGCCGTCCCCGGGACGATCGACGAGAAGAACGGCATCGCGGTCTTCTCCGCCAACCTCGGCTGGCGCGACCTTCCGCTGCGCAAGCTGCTGGGAGAACGCCTGGCCGCGGCGGACGGCGGCGCCATGCCGGTCGCCCTCGGCCACGACGTGCGCTCCGGGGGTCTCGCCGAGGGCCGGCTCGGCGCCGGCCGGGGCGTCGAACGCTTCCTCTTCATCGCCCTCGGCACCGGTATCGCCGGCGCCATCGGCATCCGGGGACGGATCGAGGCCGGAGCCCACGGCTACGGCGGCGAGATCGGCCACGTGGTGGTCCGGCCCGGCGGTCCCCAGTGCGGCTGCGGCGCCCGCGGCTGTCTGGAGACCCTCGCCTCCGCCTCCGCCGTCTCCCGCGCCTGGGCCGAGGCCGTGGGCGACCCCGACGCCGACGCGGCATCCTGCGCCGTCGCGGTGGACGCCGGGGACGCCCGCGCGGTCGCGGTCTGGCAGCGCGCCGTCGAGGCCCTGGCCGACGGCATCGTGCTGGCCCAGAGCCTGCTCGACCCGTCCACGGTGATCGTCGGCGGCGGGCTCGCCGAAGCCGGGGACACCCTCTTCACCCCGCTGCGTGCCGCGGTCACCGAGCGTCTGACCTTCCAGATGCCCCCCGAGGTCGTACCGGCCATGCTCAAAGACACCGCCGCGTCCCTGGGCGCGGGCCTGCTCGCCTGGGATCTGCTCTCGATGGAGGTGACCGCGTGACCGCGCGGAATCAATCTGCGGCCCTGCCGCGGCGAACCGCACTGGCCGGTGCCCGGCTGGTCCTGCCCGGCGGCATCGTCGAGGGCGACCGTCTCGCCGTCGAGGGCACCCGGATCGCCGGTCTCGGCGGCGCCACCACGGCCGGTGACCTCGACCTGACCGGGTACACCGTCGTCCCCGGCTTCGTCGACCTGCACGTCCACGGCGGCGGCGGCGCCTCCTACGCCTC
>NZ_JAQYWW010000509.1:0-376 GCF_036322525.1 Streptomyces sp. BE20
GAGCCGGACGGAGACCATGCCGCCGTCACCGGCGATGGCGTCGAGGGCCCGGCTGCGGAGGGCGACGACGGCGGCGCCGTCTTCGATAGTGAGGGCGCCGGCGACGACGGCGGCGGCGATCTCGCCCTGGGAGTGGCCGACGACGGCGTCGGCGTGGATGGCGTGGTGCTGCCAGAGCGCGGCGTGGGTGACCATCTCCGCCCACAGGGCGGGCTGGACGACGTCGAAGCGCTCCAGCGGCTCGGTGTCGCGCAGCTGCCGCGTGAGTGTCCAGTCGCCGTGTGGGGCGATGGCCTTCTCGCACTGGGTGATCTTCTCGGCGAATACGGGTTCGGTGTCGAGGAGTGCGGCGGCCATGCCGGGCCACTGGGAGCCC
>NZ_JAQYWW010000510.1:0-384 GCF_036322525.1 Streptomyces sp. BE20
CGAGCCCCACCCCCCAACAGAAACAGAACCCCGGCCCGGCCCAGAGGCGGCCGGCCGGGCCCAACCCGTGGGCCACACCCCCGATCAGGAGCGGGACAACCAAGACGCCTGGTAAGAAAAGGCGGGCGGCGGGATCAGCCCGCCGCCCGCGGACCCCGGCGAGACGAAGTACGGGACGGAGCGGGCGCGGACCTGGTGGGGGGCGTCGGCGTCGGGATCCGGCCCGGGGTCGGCGTCGTGGGCAGGCCGGGGGGCAGGGTCAGGATCCGGCTCGGGCGCGGGCTCGGGCTCGGGCAGCGGGGCCGCGTCCTCCCCGCACCGCTGGACCCCCAACAACCCGGCCGCCGTCTCGAACCACTCGTCGGATCGGACGACCGTCCGGTC
>NZ_JAQYWW010000511.1:0-1071 GCF_036322525.1 Streptomyces sp. BE20
ACCTGAGGCGTTCCCTCGGTCGCCGTGCGGGCGCCGCCCGGGCCGGGTGTGCACCGTCCCCCACAAGCCGAGGAGCCACCATGCCTCGCGCCGTCACCACCACGCCCGGCATCCTCCCCGCGGAAGCGGCCCCCCGCTCGACCCACTGCGAACTCACCGCCGACACCCGCTCCCCGGGCCTGCTGCGGAACTGGGTGACCGCCCTGCTGGCCGGCTGGCAGCTGCCCCACCTGATCGACGACCTCACCCTGATCGCCACCGAACTCGCCACCAACGCCCTGCGCCACGGCGCCGCCCCCGCTCGCGTCGGCCTGGCCCTGTGCGAACCCGAGGCCGGCCACCGGGTCGTGCGCCTGGAGATCGAGGACTCCGGCCCCGGCTTCGACCCCGAGGACCACACCTCCGACCCCGGCGACACCTCCGAGAACTGCGACGGACGCGGCCTCCTCCTGGTCGCCGCCCTGGCCGGCACCTGGGGCGCCATGCGGACCAGCAACGGCCAACTCGTCTGGGCCGAACTGCCCGCCTGACGACCACCGCGGCGGGCCAACAATGACTGGCAGCGCACCCCCGGCCCAACCTGCGACAGGAGGAGGCTGCCCGGGAACCGGAAAATCCGAGATGGTCCCCTTGCGGCAATTTAGTATATCAGATACGTTCTCCTCGTCTCCGAAGCCCAACGGGGGAGACATCCCACCCCGCGCCTGCCGTCCACCGTCACGCGCGCCACCTTGACCCCCGAGGCGCGGCCTCCACAGTCGGCTTCGAAGACGCGGTCACCACACCGCCACCACTGGTGGCATCGCACCGACGAGCCAGGCGGACAGTGAGCCCGCCTGCGAGAGCATCCCGCTCACCCCGACGGGCCTTGATAGCTCTTTTCCCTTCCCGGCGCCAACCTCGCCCCGCACGGGCGGCGCCGGCCACCTCCACCCCCACCTCCCGGAGGCGAGAAATGTCCACCCCCGAGCCGCGCCCGATCAGCCGCAGATCCATCCTGCGCGGCGCCGCCATCGCCGGCGCCGGCGCCGCGATGGCGCCGCTGATCACCCTCGCGAGCGCCACCTCGGC
>NZ_JAQYWW010000512.1:0-384 GCF_036322525.1 Streptomyces sp. BE20
CGATCCCGTTCCTGTCGACGGTGGAGGGCCGGTGGTTGGAGGGTCCTGAGCTGGACGGCGGGTACTGGTACCGCAACCTGCGGCAGACCGTGCGCTTCGCCGAGGCCGTCGAGACCCTCGCCGCCGCGGAGTACCGCGCGGTCGTCGAGGTCAGCGCCCACCCGGTGCTCGCCCACAGCATCGTCGAGGCGCTGGAGGCGGCCTCCGTGCGCGAGGCGGCCGTCACCGGCACGCTGCGGCGCGACGAGGGCGGGTGGGACCGCGTCCTTCTCTCCGACGACGATCTGCACGTCCGCGGGGTGTAGGTCGACTGGTCGGCCTCCTACGACGGGGCCGGACCCCTCGCTCCCTCCTAACTCCCGACCTACGCCTTCCAGCACCGGC
>NZ_JAQYWW010000513.1:0-298 GCF_036322525.1 Streptomyces sp. BE20
ATGACCGTTGCCGAGGCCGCGCGGCGGGTGAAGGTGTCCGAGCAGTCGATCGGGAACTGGAAGCGGCAGTTCCTGGAGTCCGGCCGGGCCGGACTTGCGTCCGGGAAGTCCGGCCCCAGCAGCCGGGAACAGCAACTCGAAGCTCAGGTCGCCGACTTGACCCAGGCGCTGGGTGAGGCCGCGGTCGAGCTGCGGGTGTGGAAGAAGTCCGCGGAGGGCCGGCCGGGCCCTTCGAGGACCTCGAGGTGATCCGTGTCGAGGCGGGCATGCCGACCGCGAGGTTCTGCCGCCTGATCGG
>NZ_JAQYWW010000514.1:0-15101 GCF_036322525.1 Streptomyces sp. BE20
ACATCACCAGCGTGAGCACGGACACCAGGACCGCACCCACGGCCACGGTCCAGGAAAGCTGTATCGGGGTCAGGTTCATAACGGATCGGCCTCGCTGTGGGAATTGAAGGACAGGTCTGATCATCCGAAAAGCGTGGGACCGGCATTGGGCTCTACGGCCTAACGCCGTTGCACGGTAGAGGTCGCAGCAAGGCTCGGGGACGCTACTGGTGGTGTCGGCACCGGGGTGGGCGGGGTCGTGACGGCAGGTGAGGCGGCGGGCCGGGTGGGAGACCCGGAGCTGGGCGGGGCCGTGCTGGTGGTCGGGGCGGAGGGTGAGGCGGGGGACGGAGCGGCGGGCGGGGCGGACGGTGAGGCTGCGGGCGGGGCGGAGGGTGAGGCGGGGGACGAGGTGGCAGTCCCGGAACCGAGCAGGGTCGTGCCGGAGGACGGGGCGGAGGGTCGGGCAGAGGTCCCGGGGGTCGGCGGGGAACCGTCCGGGGGTGAGGTCCTTCGGCCGGGCGTAGCGCGTGCGGTCGGCGTAGACGGTCCCGCGGCGGGTGGGGTGAAGCGTGAGGATCGCGCCGGGGTGGGCTTGGCCGGGGCCGACCGAACGGCTTCGGGCCCTGGGCCGGTGGGCGTCGCGGACGGTGAGGGGGCGGCCGGTGGGCTCGGGGCGGCCACAGGTTCGGAGACGGGTTCGGAGACGGGTGGGGTGTCGGCGGGCGGGAGGTCCTGGGCGGCCACGTCCGACCTGGGCCCGGCGACTCCGGTCGGCACGTTCCGGACGGTGAGCGGCACGCCGACGAGGACAGCGGTGGCGGTCGCCGCGGCCGCCGCCCAGAGCGTCGCCCGGCGGGGCAGCTGTCCTCGCCCGGCGGTACCGGTGCTGCTCGGGCGGCGCCCCGGCGGCCTCGTCCCCGGGTCTGCCGGCGCGGTCGAGGGCGGGACCGGCTCGGCACCGACGTGGGGCTCTCGCAGGTGCGGGCTCTCGTCGGGGGTGAGCCGCACGACCCGTCCGGCGACGTCCGGTCCACCGGCACCGCGGGGAGCAGGCTCGGCCGGGGTATCCGTGCAGATGCCGCAGGCCGGGTCTCCCCCGGCCGCGAACGCCGAGGGGCCGGCGCCCGGCGGTCGGTTGCCGTCCGCCTCCAGGAGGTCGGCAAGGCGGGGACAGGTGCGGTCGGCGATCAGTGTCACATTGGCGCACAAGTACTCGTTGAACCGGTGGTGGGCGGCCTCGGCTCGCTCGGCGTTCTCGGTGGTCGGGCCGGGCCAGGGCGGTGCGCCCGCGCTCGCGGCCGACTCCAGCACCGCCTGCAGGACTGCCCGACGGCATGCCTTGGGCGCGGCCAGCACGGCCCGCAGGACGGTGGCCTCCCTGTGGGTGTACACGGCCGACGGTTCGACCGGCTGCCGGTCTTCGGGAGGGCCGGGGTCGACCGCCGCCCTCGCGGTCACGACGGGCGGGGCGGGCCGCGCGGACTCCCGGACGGCCGCCCACAGCTCCATGCCGGCCAGGAAGGACACTCCTGCGTCGGAGTGGGGGCTGTCGCCGACGATGGTCCGCCAGGCCTCGGCGGCCACCGCTGTGAACGGCTTCCCGGCACCGTCCGGGCCTGGCGCGGGCCGCTCCGCGCGGGGCGGTGTCGTCGCTCGGCGCCGTACGGGGCGGTCACCGCCCCGGCTGTGGACAGCGGCGTCGACCGGAGCGGATCGGCCGGCCTCGTCACCGGGGGCGGCGGCGGGGGCAGAAGCGAAATCGGGCTCTCCCACGGTTCTCCTTGGGCGTGCGGGTGGTCCGTGTCCGTGGCTCTGTGGCGCGCGTCCGGCTTCGGCCGGACAGCGGCATCTGCGCAGGAAGAGCGCCGGACCGCAGCCCCGGCCCGTGGCTTCGCCGAACCGTTACCTTGCGCGGCCCGCCCGTCGATGACCGGCCCACCGGGTCTCGGACCCGACCGTGGCCACGCGCGCCGCCGAACCGCCCTGCGGCTGCACCGTCTCGCCGCCCCGACCCGCAACGACTCGCGGGTGGGCCGGGGCCCCGACCACAGCGCGGCCGGGCCGGTACGACACCCGCCCGCGGCCGGGCGGTACGGGGGGTGCGCGCCGCAGAACCGGCAACGCGATCCACGAGGGCGTCACCGCAGGGCGGAAGCCGTCCGGGTACAGCGGCGGCTACCGGTCAGATCGTCACCGTGAACCGATGGCCACCGGCAGCCCGCTCCGGGCGCCGGCCGGGGCCATCGGCGGAGGTGGCCGGGTGAAGGGCGCCCCGGCGGTGGCGTCGCGGCCGGGGCGGGCCCGGCGCGCGAGTGGCCGATTCCCGACGATTCTCCACCCGACACGAACAAGTCACACAGAATCAATGGGCAGACTCGTTGATTTGTGTTTACTGTTGTGAAGAAACGGGCTGTCAGGTCATCGCCCTCCCGCCGCAGCGTTGCGGCGAAGTAGGCCTCATTCGTTGATCTTTGATGGTGTATCAGCGGATGAGCAGCACACTCGGCGTCGGACCGGCCCATTGAAGCGCCACCTCGTTCGAGCGGAATCGCACATATCCGCACAAGGAGAAGACGCATGCCTTCCATTCATGTTCTCCCCCGCAGCGCTCCCTCTGCCCTCGTGACCGTCGTCCTGCCCTGCTACAACGAGGAGTCGGTGCTCAGGCAGACGCACTCCCGGCTGACCCGCGCGCTGCGGCCCGGGCTCCGGACGACCTACGAGATCCTCTACGTGGACGACGGAAGTACCGACGGGACGTGGTCCCTGATCGAAGAGTTCGTGGCCGCTTCGGATTCCGTCCGTGGGCTCCGGCTCAGCCGGAACTTCGGCCACCAGGCCGGCTGCCTGGCAGGCCTGCGGGAGGCCGCCGGGGACGCGGTCGTGATCATCGACGCCGACCTCCAGGACCCGCCCGAGCTCATCACAGAGATGGTGGCCCGGTGGTGGGGCGGCTGGTCCGTCGTCTCGGGCCGCCGTACGGAGCGGCAGGGCGAAGGGGCCCTCAAGAAAGCCTCGGCCTTCGCCTACTACCGCGTCCTCAACGCGATCGCAGACCACCCGGTGGCCCTGGACACCGGCGACTTCCGGCTGCTCGACCGGCCGGTGGTCGACCTGCTGACGGAGATGGGCGAGCACGAGCTCTTCCTCCGCGGCGCGATCAGCTGGGCGGGGCTCCCGGAGACCACGGTCGAGTACCGGCGGGATCCGCGTGCCGGCGGCGAGTCGAAGTACACGGTCCGCAAGATGCTCGAACTCTCCCAACGCGGGATCGTCTCCGGCTCGTCCCTGCCGATCAGGGCGACGAGCGCCGTCGGCCTCGCCTCGATGGCGACCGCGGCCGGCCTCGGCCTCGCGGGGCGCGCCCCGGGCGCCGCTCGGTCGGCCTGGTCCGTGGGCCTTCTGGCGGTCGCGATCGGTGTCCTCGGCGAGTACGTGAACGCCACCCTGCGGCACGTGCAGGGCCGCCCGCCCTACGTCGTCAGGGACCGTATCCGCCGCCCACAAGCGGCGGCCGCGCCGCAGGCGCTCCTCTTGGGGGCGACCCGATGACCCCCGCGATCCGGACGCCCACCGCGCCCCGGGTGGAACCGGCGCCCCACCTCCTCCCGACCGAGGCCCCGGTCGACGTGGTGATCGTCGGCGGCGGGTTCACCGGCCTCGCCGCCGCACTGGAACTCGCCTCGAAGGGCTTCGGCGTCCGCGTCCTGGAGGCGGAGAGCGAGGCCGGCGGCCTCGCGGCCTCGTTCGACGTCGGCGGCCGCGCCCTGGAACGCTTCTACCACCACTGGTTCTCCTCCGACACCGACATCCTGGGTCTGTGCGAGGAGTTGGGGATCGCCGACGCGGTGGAGCCGCACCTCACCCGCACCGGCATGTACTACGCCAACACGATCTTCAAACTCTCCAAGCCGGTCGACATCCTGCGCTTCAGCCCGCTGGCGTTCACCGACCGGATCCGCCTCGGCCTGCTGGCCCTGCGCGCCGGACGCGTGCGGAACTGGCGGGAGCTGGAGCACCGCACCGCCGAGGAATGGCTGATCTCGCTGGGCGGTCGCCGGGTCTACGAGGTCGTGTGGCGCCCGCTCCTGGAAGGCAAGTTCGGCCCCTACGCCGGCCAGATCGGTGCCACCTGGATGTGGACCAAGCTGCACCTGCGCGGCGGCAGCCGCACCAAGTCCGGCAGCGAGACCCTGTACTACCTCCGGGGCGGCAGCAAGACGCTGGTGACCGCGCTCGTCGAACGGCTCACCGAGCTCGGCGTGGACCTGCGGACCGACTCGGCCGCGCGGGCCCTGCACATCGACGAGCGCGGCTTGAGCGCCGTGGAGGCCGGCGGACGCCTCCACCCCGCACGCCAGGTGCTGGTGACCACCGCTCCCGAACAGGCGGCACGCCTGCTGGACGGCCCCCACGCGGCGCACCCCGCCGTCCCGGCGCTCAACCGGCAGCTGCGGCAGGTGCGGTACCTGGCCAACGTGTGCCTGGTCCTGGAGAACAACCGCAGGCTCTCCGACACCTACTGGCTGAACGTCAACGACCCCGCGTTCCCCTACGTCGGTGTCATCGAGCACACCAACATGGACGACCCGGCGCGCTACGGCGGCCGTCACGTCGTCTACCTCTCCAAGTACCTGCCGGCCGACGCGGACCTGTACCTCATGAGCGACCACCAGGTCTTCGAGTACAGCCTGCCGTACCTGCGGCAGATGTTCCCCGGCTTCGACCGCAGCTGGGTGCACGCCTACCACGTCTGGCGCGCCGAGTACGCCCAGCCGGTCGTCACCCCGGGCTACACCCGCACCATGCCGCCGCTGCGCACCGAGGTCCCCGGGCTGTACCTCGCGGGCATGGCTCAGGTGTTCCCCGAGGACCGGGGCACCAACTACGCCGTCCGGGGCGGCCGTCAGGCGGCCCGGCTGATGGCCGAGCACCTCGACCGGGCGCGGCGGCAGCGGCCGGACCAGGAGTGGGAGTGGGAGGGGGCCTCGGTCGCCTCCGACACGGAGCAGCACCGGGAAGAGCGCGGAGGGGACCATGACTGATCTGATCACGTTCGACGACTGCCAGAACCTGGGGATCGAGCGGATCCACGAGTTGTACGGCGCGCACGTCAGCCGGAGCCAGGTCGCGCTGATCGGATCCTTCGGATTCGGACGCGACCTGGTGGACCACGCCGAGGGGGCGTGGATCCGGCTCCAGGACGGCCGGAGGATCCTGGACTTCACCGGCGGGGTCGGTGTGCTGAACCACGGGCACAACCACCCCCGGATCCTCGCGGTCCGCGAGCGCTTCCAGCGCGAGCGCCGGATGGAGGTGCACAAGAACTTCTTCTCCCCGTACGTGGCCGCCCTCGGCCACAACCTCGCGGCCCTGCTGCCCGGCGACCTGAACGTGAGCTACTTCCCCAACTCCGGTGCGGAGGCCGTCGAAGGGGCCGTCAAGCTCGCGTACAAGTACCACGCGGGACGCCGCGGGACGATCCTGCACACGGACATCGCCTTCCACGGCAAGCTCCTGGGCGCGGGCAGTCTCACCGCCTCCCCGGAGATCCACTTCCCGTTCCCCGGGATCCCCGGCACCGACTCCTTCGGCTACGGCGACCTCGACTCCTTCGCGGCGGCCCTGGACCGCCACCGGGGATCCGAGGGCGGTTGCGACGTCTACGCCGTGGTCCTGGAGCCGTTCAGTGCCTCCAGCCTGCGCGAGTGCTCCGAGCCGTTCCTGCGTGAGGTGCGCCGGATCTGCACGGAACACGACATCGTGCTGGTCTTCGACGAGGTCTACACCGGCTGGGGAAAGACCGGCGAGCTGTTCCACTTCATGCGCCACCCCGGCCTGGTCCCCGACGTCCTGGCGATGTCCAAGTCCTTCGGCGGGGGGAAGGCCTCGATCTCCGGCTACGTCACCCGGGAACCGGTCTTCCGCAAGGCGTACGACAGCCTCGCCGACGCCACCCTCCACAGCACCACCTACTACGGCTTCGGCGAGGAGAGCGCCACCGCGCTGGAGGCCGTCGCCGTCGCGGTGGACGAGGACTTCCCCGGCCGGGCCGCGCGGATCGGGGACCGGCTGGGCGCGGGGCTGGCCGACCTCGTCACCCGCCACCCCCGGCTGGTGGCCGGGACCCGCGGCCGGGGCGCGCTGCACGGCCTGTTCCTGCGCGGCGGCCCGCGGGTACCCGACCGGATCAGGTCCGTGCTGCCCGGCTCCCTCGCCAAGGATCCCCAGGCCGGGGCCAAACTGCTCACCGCGGCGGTGATCGCCGCCCTCTACCGGGACCACGGCGTGCTGACCTACTACGGCTCCAACCGGGAGATCGCCCTGATCGCCTCTCCCCCGCTGGTGGCGGGCCCGGAGGAGGTGGACACCTTCCTGAGCGCACTCGACCAGGTCCTCGGCCAGGGCGCGACCCAGCTCCTGGCGGGTTTCGTGAAGGAGAAGGTGACTTCCTGATGCGCCTGACACCGTGGAAACCCGCTCGGTCGGCCCCGACGGCGGCGGCGGAGCCATCCATCGCGCCGGCGCGGCCCGGTACCCGGACCGCTACCCGCACCGACGCCCTGACGGCGAGCGGCCTGCCGGCCTTCTGGGCGCACCGGTACGCCTGCCTGCGGGATCCCGCCGCCGCGGCGGCGGCCCAGGACCACGTCAGGCACACCGTCGCCCTTCTCCCGCTGCCCTACCGGCTGGGCTACTCCGTCGTCCTGCGGGCGGTACCCACCCTCGTCCGGTGCGCCGGGGGGCACGACCTGCGGCGGGCGCCCGCCGCCGCCGACCACGCCGCGATGGCCCGCCTCGGCCGCCTGCCCGGTGTCGCGGAGGTGATCCGGGCCAGCACCGCGCTCGCGCTGTACGGCGCTCTGGACGGCGCCCCGCAGCGCAGCGCCGGGGAGGTGGCGACCCGATGAGGGCAGGGCACTCGCCTCTGAACCGGGCCCCGGCCGTCCGGGAGTGCGACATCCTGGTGATCGGCTCGGGTGCGGGCGGCAGCAGCGTCGCCCTGGACCTCGCGGCGGCAGGGCGACGGGTCACCGTGATCGAGGAGGGCCCCCGGGTCACCACGGCCGACCTGGCCGCCGCCACGCCGGCCGAGAACATGCGCCGGCTCTACCGCCAGGGCGGCCTGACCCCGATCTTCGGCCGGCCGACCATCGCCTACGGCGAGGGCCGCTGCGTCGGCGGCACGACCGTGGTCAACGGCGGACTCCTGTGGGATCCCCCGGCAGCGCTGCTGAACCGGTGGGCCGCGGTCAGCGGCACCGACGGCTACCGGGCC
This sequence comes from Streptomyces sp. BE20, assembly GCF_036322525.1. Taxonomy (NCBI): domain Bacteria; kingdom Bacillati; phylum Actinomycetota; class Actinomycetes; order Kitasatosporales; family Streptomycetaceae; genus Streptomyces; species Streptomyces sp. BE20. Next base: position 7,262 of record NZ_JAQYWW010000514.1, read on the forward strand.
ACCGACCTCGCACCGCACCTGCGGCGCATCACGGAGCGCCTCGGAGCCGGCCCGCAGCAGCCGGGCGGCGGGAACCGCGACTCGGTCCTCCTCTCCGCGGGCGCCGACCGTCTCGGCTGGCGCTGGCAGTCGGCGAACCGGGCCGTTCACGGGTGCCTCCGGCGCAACCGCTGCACCACCGGATGCACCAGCGGGGCCAAGCAGAGCATGGCCCTCACCTACCTCCCCAGGGCCGAGGAACTCGGTGCCGAGATCGTCCCCGACACCCGGGCGCTGCGGATCCGGCACGACGGCCGGAACGTCCACGGCGTCCTCTGCGTCGACGGCCGCGGCCGTCGGACCCTCCACCGCGCCCGGGCGGTGTTCGTCGCCGCCGGACCGATCGGCACACCGGCCCTGCTGCAGCGCAGCGGGATCCTGCCTGCCGTCGCCGGGCGCGAGCTCGCCCTGCACGTCAACCTCCGGACGGTCGCCCGCTTCGCCGAACCCGTCGACGCCGCCAACGGCACCATCTTCACCGCCCAGGTCCAGGAGTTCAGCGACCGCGGCACGCTCGTGATGCCGTCCAACCTGACCCCTGGGAGCCTCGCCGCCGCTCTCGCGGGCCACGGGCCCGACCTGGTCGAGCGGATCCTCGGGCAGATCGACCGTTCCGCCGTCTACACCACCCAGCTGCGCCTGCGGGGCAGCGCGCGGGTCAGCTCCACCCCCCTGGGCGGCGTCCTCCTGACGCACGCCATGACGCCCGAGGACCACCGCGCGCTGCGCACCGCCTTCCACGACACCGCGCGGCTGCTCCTGGCCGCCGGCGCCGTGGAACTCGTCGCGCCGGTCGCCTCGGCACGGCCCCTGCGCACCATGGCCGAGGTGGAGGACCTCTGCTCCCGGGTCCGACCGGGCGACTGGCAGTTGGTCTCCGTCCACGGGATGGCCTCCTGCCGGATGGGACGCGCCGACCGCGGAGGCGTGTGCGACGACCTCGGCCGCCCGCACGGCTACCGCAACCTGTACGTCAGCGACGCCGCCGTCCTCCCGGGAGTCACCGGTATCAGTCCGCAGGGCACGATCATGGCCTTCGCCCACGAGATCGCGGCCCGCTTCGCCAACACCTGACCCGACGACACCACCGGCCGGGCCGCCGTTCCCGACGTCACGCCGATCCGTGCCGGGCCGCCGCCGTGCGTGCGCTGCCGTGGGCGGGGCACGCACCGCGGCCCTCCCCTCACCTGCCCCCCCTATCGGAGAACCCTCGTGCGCACACTCGCCACCCAGCCGGGACAGGCCCTTCGCCCCGACCGGTCGTTCAGCGCCCCGGCGGTCGTCGCCGCCTGCGTCGGTTTCGTCCTCATCGGAGCCCTGCAGTCGCTGTACGGACCGGCTCTGCCCGCCCTGCGGCAGGAGTTCGGCCTGTCCCCCTCCGGCGCCGGGCTCGCCCTGAGTGCCCACTTCGTCGGCGGTGTCACCGGCGTGCTGGCCTTCGACCGGGCCTTCGGGCGGATCGGCAACCGCGCCCTGCTCGGTGTCTCCTACGCATTGATGGCGCTCGGCAGCGCCGCGTTCGCGCTCGCGCCGACCTGGCCGCTCGCCCTGCCGGCGGCCCTGGTCACCGGCCTCGGCTTCGGCGGCATCGACTACGGCCTCAACCAGCTCTTCGCCACCGGCTTCGGTCGGCGCAGCCCCGCCATGCTCAACATCCTCAACGCGCACTTCGGCATCGGCGCGATCGCCGGCCCCGCCCTGGTCGGCGTCCTCGGTGCCGACCGCTATCCCGCCGTCTTCCTGGCCTTCGCCGTCCTGGCCGCCCTGTTGCTGATCCCGCTGGGCGGAGTCCGTGACCGGGCGCCCGCGGACGCCGGCGCGGGCCCGGACGGCTCCCACCCGGGCGACTCCGACCCGGACGGCAGGTCGGCCGGCGCGGCCCGGCGGACCGTCGCGCTGCTCACCGCCTTCGTCGTGCTCTACGTGCTGCACGTGGCGGTGGAGGCCGGCGTCGGCGGCTGGGAGCCCTCCCACCTGGAAGCCGTCGGCTACAGCACCACGCTGGCCGCCTCGGCGACGTCCGTCTACTGGCTCATGATGACGGTGGGGCGCTTCCTGGTGGCGCCGCTCACCCTGCGCTGGTCGGAGCCGGCCATCATCGCGGTCAGCTGCGCGGGCATGGCGCTGTGCCTGCTCGCCGCCGTACAGCCCGGCCTCGCCCCGTACGCGTACGCGGGCGTCGGGCTGTTCATCGCGCCGATCTTCCCGACCGGGCTGCCGTGGCTCAGGCGGGCGGTACCGGCGGCACGGCGGGCGGGTGCGCTGGTGATCGCCGCTTCCATGGTGGGCGGGGTCGCGGCGGGCCCGGCACTGGGCGGGATCATCGAACTCTTCGACGTACGCGCGGTGCCGCTGGTGCTGTTCGTGCTGGCCACGATCTGTCTGGCGGCGACCGGCCGGCTCGCCCGGGCCACCCGGGGGTCGCGGGGGGCGTCCGGCGGGGAGCCCCGTCGCCGTGCCGCGCGGCTGCCGAAGGCGCGGTCCGACGAGAGTTCCTCGCCGTGAACGGCACGGGGCCGGTGCGCTCGGCGGACGGCCACGGGACGGCAGCGCCGCAGGTTCACCACTCGTCAGGACGAGCACGCCGCCCGGCGTCAGTTCCTCACTCGACCAGGTCACCGCCGGCCGCCGCGCTCTCCCACGCCTCCTGGCGTGAGCACGCCGCAACCCCAAGACGTCCCAACCCGATTGGATTTGCAGGCCCCACGCGCAGTAGGTTCTCCGTTCACCCCCGACACCACGCGCCGACGGCTCGTCGAACCGCCCGACTGGAGTCCAGTGAGCACACCCTTCTGCCCACACTGCGGCGACACCTCCCCGTGCGTTTGTGTCACCACGGCCACCACCGCACGGGCCGCGGCAGCGCTGCCGTTCGATCAGGATTGCATCCGGCCGTACCTGTCCCTCCCCGAGGCCGCGCCGGATGACGGGCCGACCGACACGCGGACATGGGGGATTCAGCGCGCGGTACACGAGAGCGACCTGCCGTCCGGCGCCCAGCCGGTGGGCCCGCCCGCGGTCAGAACCGCGACGACCGACCGCGCGGCCCCACGGCCTCGCACACGGCGTAGGCAGCTTGCTGCTACAGCGGCCGTGGCCGCCGTGGTCGGCTCCGCCGCCATCGTGGTCGCGTACCTGCTCCCCCGAGGCCAGGACGGCCTGGAGACGGCGCTGCCGTCCGCGAACCGGTCCGAGGTAGTTGGTGTCGACGGCGCCCCGGAGACGACGGCCAGGCCGGTCCAGCCGGGCAGCACCGGTCCCCCCGGCCTCAGCCCGAGCCCCAGCCCCAACCGTGTGCAAGAGGCCTCATCAGCCCCCGGGCGCAGGCCTACGGGCGCACCGCCATCAGCCACACCGTCCGTACCCTCCGCGGCCACGGCCCCGTCCGCGGCTGCGAACCCAGTCCCGCCCACGGCTCCGAGATCGGCCCCGTCCACGGCTCCGGCCTCGGCCCCGCCCGCAGCGCCGCTTGCCGCCTCTCCCACGGCTCCCCCCTCGGCCTCGCCCACCGGCCAGCCCCGGAACGGGCCCGGAACGGCACCGCCATCCCCTGCTCCGCCGACCCCCGCCCCCGCCGACCAACCGACACTCCGCCGGAACGACACCGGGCCCGAGGTCGTCGAACTGCAGTACCGGCTCGCGCAGCTCGACCGATGGGACTACCCCCAACGCGGGCGCTACGACCTGCACTTGCAGACCGCTGTCCAACAGTTCCAGGAAACGCACGGTGTGCGGGACGACCCGGCCGGGGTCTACGGCCCGGCCACGCGAAAGGTCCTTGAGGCCACGACGACCGACAGGTGACCGGCGACTCCCGGGTAGGCGTGCGAGCACGGAGGTGACCGACGGGTGGCGCTCGACGACGGCCGACCCTCCACCACGCGGGGCATGCCCGTCACCGCCCACGGCCGCCGCTGCTGCTGACCGCCACCACGGCGTACACGCCGGACGCGGCCTCGCCCGCCACGGATTCCACCCCGAGTTCCTGCCGCTCCCAGCCGTCCAGAAGCGCATCGACGGCCTCCGGGGTGCGGGGATACCACGGCAGGTCGGCCTGTTCCCAGCAGGCCGCCACGCGCGCGGCGCGACCCGGTGCGCCGGCAACCGCCGTCCGGTGGCTGAGCACGAGCACACTGCCGGCGGGCAGTTCCCGGCGCAGCGCCGCGAGCAGGCAGCGGGCCTGCGGGTCGCTCAGCTCGTGCAGAACGTCGCCGAGGACGGCTGCCACCGGTCGCCGCCATTCCAGTCCCGCGTGCTCCCGCAGCTTCGCGAGCAGCGCACCGGGAGTGGCGAGGTCGGCGCGCAGGTGCCGGACCTGGGCGGGCGCCGGCGCGTCGAGCAGCGCCCGGGCGTGGGCCATCACCACCGGGTCGCGGTCCAGGTACACGACCCTCGCACCCGGCCGCGCGGTCAGGACCGAGGTGTGGATCGGGGCGAGTGCGGTGCCGGGCGCGCCGGTCGTCAGACCGCAGCCCAGGTCGAGGAACTGGTCCAGACCGCGTTCGGCCAGGTGCCCGGCGGCGTGGTGGAGGAACTCCCTGCCGCGCCGGGCCCGGACCAGGCAGTGCGCGTCCTCGGACTGCAGACGGTCCAGCAGCATCCGGTCCGCGGCGAGGTGGTCCTTGCCGGCCAGCATCAGGCTCGCCAGTCGGGCGGACGCCGGCCGATCCGGTCGCAGGAGCCACCGGTGCCCCCGGGGATCCGGTGCCGACCATGGCGTGTCGGCCGGGAGGTCGGGCTGGGTGGACCCCTGGGCGTGGACCGCGCCCGGGGTGCCGCACAGGGCTGCGGGCCGGCCCGCGAGCCTCACGGGTTGGACGGTGTGCGGGCGCGGGCCCCGCGGCCGGCTCATGCCTGGTCCGTCGACGAGCCGCGCGCCGGGGCGATCCGCCGTCCCTCCGGACGCTGCCCGCCGGTGTCCTCGAACACGGCGCCGCCGTGGCACAGCAGGTCCCGACCCCGCGCGGAGCGACCGGTGGTGCTCCGGGCGGCGCGGGCGTCCGGTTCCTCGGTTCCGGGGAAGCGAGGCTTGCGGTTTCGGGTCACGGCGTTCTCCCGTACGGATGGGCGGGTGTCCGGTGTGGGGGCGGACATGTCAGCAGAGTGGGGGGAGGGGTAGGGGCCTACGAAGTCGCGCACGTTCCGTCCGGGGTCCCGGTGCCGGTCTACCGGCACTCCGGGCGGGTGGCCTTGCGTTCGAGGGCTTCGCGGGTCGCCGGACCGTAGAGGATCCGGGTTCTTTCCTCGCCGCGGATCCGTGCCTCCTGTTGAAACCTCATCAGGGCGGCTGCGGTGGCGTCGTCGAAGCGTCCTCGGACCAGCGGTGCATCCTGACGTTGGCAGCCGGCCTCGACCAGGAGACGTTGCAGCGCCAGAACGGGTTGTCCCCGGTCGCCTCGCTGCAGTGTTCCGGGCGAAGCCGAGCCTTTCGAGACCGAGGGTGACGGTGAGACGGTGGCGGAGGGTGTGCCGGACACGGAGCCGGCCGAACTCGGTGTCAACGGCACGTCGGTCGTCGGCGCGCCCGTCGGCACGGCGCTTGGCCGGGCGGAGCCGACCGGTTGTGCGGGTGGGCCTGCGGTGGCGCTTTCGTTCGCCGACGGCGTCGGCGGAACGGCGGCCTTTTCGGCGTGCTCGGCCGGTGCGTTCGCCAGTGTCAGACCGACGGCGAGGGTCACCGTTCCCATGCCCGCCGCCCAGGCCGGCGACTTCCTGCGAGTCCGGGCATGCCGCGCGTTTGCGTCGCGCCGGGGGCCCGGCCGTCCGGCGAACGCGGTGGACCGGGCGGCGTCCTCCTGGCCGGCGACGACCGCCCGCGATGGCGCGCCCCCGACCGGCGCCGGGGGCGGGCCCGGAGGATCAACGGGCTTTGCAGCCGTGTGAACCGACACGCGAGGCACGGCGGCCCAGGGGCGGAGCAAGGTTCGTTCCTGCAACGCGGCGACGTCCCAGTGGTGGACGGCCCGAAGATCCGACTGTGCCCGGGTGCAGGGGCCGCAATCGACCAGATGGACCGTCAGTTCCGGGGTAGTGGCCCGGCCGTCTGTGATCGCGTCGGCCAGTCGGACCGCGAGGTGTCGGCACCGGCGCTCCCGCGCGCGGGAATTGTGGATGCGCAGGTACGCGTTCAGCAGTTCCCGCCGCAACCCGACCGCCGGGGCCTGCACGCGGTGACGTGACGGCACACCATCGATCGCGAGTGTCTCCACCAGGCTGTGCCACACCTGCGTCCCGTCATGCCCGGAGAGTTGACGGAGCGCGGGAAGGAGGAGGGACTCGGCCTCGGCTCCGAGGAGGGCGGCAAGGCAGCTGGTGGACGCATCACCACGGCGTTGGTTCAGCCAGTGGACGAAGCCGGGCGACAGCGCGGTGTACCGCCCGCCGTCGGCCCACCGGGCGGCCAGGTGCCGGGCTTCCTGCAGGAGGCACGTGATCCAGGTGATGCCCGGGGATGCGTGGCCGCAGAAGACGTCGAGCGCACGGTTGAAGGTCTCCACCATGAGCACCTGGGCGTCCTGTCCATCCCCGCACAGGACGCGGGCGTAGGCCAGTGTCACGCGGCCGTGCCTGCGCATCAGTTCCTCCGCCGCGTCCCGCCGGGTGTCCTCGTGCGCGAGGAGGTCGCAGAGCGCCGAGTCGGCCAGAGGGGCCGTGGTGGGGGTAGCCATGAGGGTCCTTGGAGAGTCGGTGGTCGGCGAAGCGAGCACGCGCCGGCGGGGATCGCTTCCGGTCCGCTCCCGCACCGCGGTGGGTTCGCGGTAGGGCGGCCGCTCGCCGCCGGCACCCGGGGGCGCGGGCCGGGGCGGAGGCGCCGGGGGTTCGGCCGCCGGGAGCCGGGGCGCCCTCGCCGGCAGGAGCGCCGGGCGCGCACGGCCGGTGACCCGGTTCCACGGCGCCGGGTCGCATGAGCTGGGGCGCATCGCGACTGCTCCACATTCACTCGGTTTCGCCGATAAGGAGTGGGCCGCAGGCAGCGCGACCCGGCGCGTTACCCAATCGTGATCCGGCCAGGAGCCGTGCACCGCCGCCCGGACGCGTTCGGAGCGACGGGCATCACCGGGGCTGCCCCGTCCGCACCCAACGAGCCCCCTGTCCGTACGCGCGGAACCGATTCGAGGGTGGCCGCCTCCGCCGCAACTCCCGCACCGACGGCACGCCTCACGTCACAAGGTGGTCTCGACACGGGACCACCCTTGACCTGGATTCCGAAACAGGGGTGTCATATCCCCACCCCGTTCGAACCTGTTCGTTGCTGGTTCATTACGTTTGATTAGCCGGCCGGTCACGCGCAAGTCGAACCCGATCCGGCATCCGCTCTCCCCACATCGTGGTCCACCACCCTGGACCCCCTGCTACCTGCGCCTCGCCGCGCCCGGATCCGCCCCTCCCCGGCGTCCGCTCGAAGGAGCTCTCGATGTTCCGTTCCACCAGCCGTACCGTCGCTGCTACGGGTCTGCTGCTCGCGCTCGGTCTGACCACTGCGTGTTCGACCGGCCAGGAGTCGACCAAGGCCGCAGACGCCCCGGTCGCCAAGGTCGACGGGAAGATCTCGATCACCTACCTGCAGAAGCAGGGCGACCAGGAGTACTTCGTCGGCGAGGCCGCCGGGGCCAAGGCCAAGGCCGCCGAACTCGGTGTGGACCTGAAGGTCGTGAACCTCGGCAACGACGCCAACAAGACGATCAGCGAGGTCCAGGCCGCGATCGCACAGAAGACCAACGGCGTCGTCATCGTCGTCCCCGACCCCGCCGTCGGACCCCAGGTCGTCCAGGCCGCCAAGGACGCCAAGGTCGCCCTGCTC
>NZ_JAQYWW010000515.1:0-1420 GCF_036322525.1 Streptomyces sp. BE20
CGCCCCTACACCAGCAACCAGGAACGAACCGAAGCGCTCCCCGACTTCCTGCACGCCTACAACTACCATCGCTGCCACACCGCACTCGGAGGCCAACCCCCGATCACGCGTGTCAACAATCCTGCGGGTCAATACAGCTAGGGGGTGTGAACAGCACGCCGACGCCCACGGTGAGGTGCAAGCGCCAGGGGTCGACGGGGCGGGGGGCGAGCACCGCGTCCATCTCCAGGCCGATGCGTGGCACGCGGAGCAGGACGTGGAGGAACCCCAGGCCGTAGAGGTTGACCTCAACGTCGGCCTTCAGACTGCCGAATGGGGGAAAGCGGCGGGACAACTGCAAGGCGACGGAGTAGCTGTGCTTGTCGGCGATGGGGGGCCTGGGCATCCAGGCGTCGGAGAATCCGTGCAGGGCACGGGTGTGTCCGATGTCGACGGTGTTCTCGCAGATCTCCTGAGGGTGAGAATGTACATCCACTACGACGAACTTGGAGCGCGAACTCCGGGGGTTCAGAAGCTGGGGAATGTTCCAGGGAAGGGTTGGCTGGGAAGGCCCGGACCAGGCGAAAACTCCCCCGTTGACCTCCTCACTGGGCAGGATGGTGAGGCCTTCGCGTACGGGCTTTCCGGTGTAGCCGGGGCCTGTGCGTGCGACGTTGCCATCGGGGTCGAAGGCGAAGTGGTGAAACGGGCAGACGATGTCCTCGTCGTCGACTCGACCCCCGCAGCCAAGGTGGGCGCCCAGATGGGGGCAGTAGGGGCGCACGACCCGGATACGGCCACTGCGAGTGCGGTAAAGCACTACATCCTCACCCATCAGGCGCTTGGTGGTGACCGTGCCGGGGCGGATCTCGCTTGATTGAGGGGGCGAGCATGAACCAGCCTTCCGGATAGGGAAGCGGTGCCTGCCCCTCGGTATAGGCCGGGCCGGGATCCTCGCGCCGGACGATGTGGCGCCGCCAGCTGCTCATATTGTCCTACCTTTCAGCTTGGGGCCGGAGCGACTGTGGATGCGGGCATCGCTTGCGGGCAGGGCGAACCGGTGGGCTTGGCACCCAGTCCCATTGGGCAGGGGCGGCGGTGTTGGTCGCGGAGCGCGCGCCCAGCCTTGGTGGCACGCTCTGGGGCGCACGGATGCGTGAGCCGTCCGGGCCGTACACGAAGGCGTGGAGTGGGGCTGAGAATTTTCGACGACTACCCTTCGCTACGGCCAGGTGGCCTCCCAGGTGAGGGCATGACGGATCCACAGCGCGCAAAGTTCCGCTGCCCGATTACACAGCCTTTAGAAGACGTCTCATTTGGGCTTGTAGGCTGGTCCGGTGACGATCGTGGAGCGTCTGGTGCCGGACGAGTTGTGGGAGTTGTTCCAGTTGGTGGTGCCGGCGGCGCCGACCCGCCCGCAGGGCGGTGGTCGGCGCCGCTA
>NZ_JAQYWW010000516.1:0-306 GCF_036322525.1 Streptomyces sp. BE20
ACATCAACTCCCCGGGCGGCTCGATCTCGGCCCTGAAGGCCATCTACGAGAACGGAACAGCGACGATGATGGACAGAGTCAGCAACGCATTGTAGATCTCGATGTCCGGGTCCAACGACTCCAGCAAGAGCAAAAGCTCCATGAAGACGATGTACTACACTAAGACATACTGCGAGACGATGAAGATGTCGTTGGCCGACACTTCGTCCACCTGCGAGCAGAGGAAGATGATGCGCTCCTAGAACAGGTTGGAGTACGGGTCGTACTCGCGCATGCCCTGCGAGGTGCGCTCGACGAACAGCGGGA
>NZ_JAQYWW010000517.1:0-303 GCF_036322525.1 Streptomyces sp. BE20
CACCACCGAGCGGGCGGGGGTGACGACCGCCCCCGCGGGGACCAGGGAGTGGACAGACCTTTGACCGACGATTCCGCTAACCACCCGCGGGCCCGGTTGCCGGGGCCGCTCTGGCCCCGCCCGCTGTTGGGCGGGGTGGCCGTGGTCAGGGGGGGGTCGGGGGGCTTGGGCGGGGGCTTGTTCCGCTTGGTGGCGGGCGGGGGGGACACGGTGGGGTAAATTTCGGTCGTCGGGGGGGGAGGGGCGATGGTGCTCGCCGCCTTAGTCACCGCGGGGGGTGCCATGTTGACCCTGCACGGGGCC